>JAIRSZ010000021.1 GCA_031255195.1 Prevotellaceae bacterium
ACATTCTTATACCACCCTCTTCCTCACCCACTTAACTGCCCCCGTCATTCCGCAGCGGAGCGCGCGAGGTACGAGCAAGCGCAGCGGAGGAACCTCAACCCATAGCTGCCGACGCACGAGCGACCGTAGTCGCCGTCGACAATGAAGTAATGAGGTTGCGAAAAATTATTTGTATCCGTCTGCTATTGAGGTTATTTTGTTGAAAAAATTAGGTGGAAATGAGGTGCAGGCGACGCCACCGCTCGTCAACAGCTACGGGTTGAGGTTCCTCCGCTGCGCTACGGAATGACGGGGAGGGCGCACGCTTAAGGTATAAGAAGGTGAGGGTGTGGATGTTGTTGGGGCGCGCCGTCGCTTGTCGTCGCAAGTAGGGGCTGAGGTTCCTCCGCTGCGCTTGCTCGTTCCTCGCGCGCTACGCTACGGAATGACGGGGGGAGGAGGGACACGATGGGAAAGGGTGAAAAGGAGGCGGGAGTGGCGCATCAGCAATCACAGTAAATCAACAAAATCAAAGAAATCACAGCTCAGGCAGCAGCTGCGGATTGATGTTCCGATGCTCTGCGCGCGAGTTTGAAATTGTTGAGAATGAGGTGTTTGCAGCAAAGCATTTTTGTGTCAAAAATATTAGGCGTGTCGTGCGGAAGGCAGGGGCAGGCGCGTTTTCCTGCCGTACCAAAAAACTTTTTCATCTGCATGTACTTGGAAAAGCCGCGTTTTTCACGTATTTTTGCAGGCGCGTGAAAAAATATTCTCCCACAGTAAACGACGGAATAACAATGTCAGCAAACACAACGGCAACGGGCGCACCGGAACGCTCGCTCAACTTTTTGGAAGAAATCATCGAGGCCGACCTGGCTTCGGGCAAGCACAAGAGCATCCTTACGCGGTTCCCGCCGGAGCCTAACGGATACCTGCACATTGGCCACGCCAAGAGCATTTGCCTCAACTTTGGGCTGGCGCAAAAGTACGGCGGCGCAACCAACCTCCGGTTTGACGATACCAACCCGGCCAAGGAGGACGTTGAGTACGTAGACTCCATCCGGCAGGACGTGAGGTGGCTGGGCTTTAGCTGGGCAAGCGAGCGCTACGCCTCCGACTACTTCGACCAGCTCTACGAGTGGGCGCTGACGCTCATCCGCAAGGGGCTGGCCTACGTTGACGACCAGACGCAGGAGGAAATCCGGCAGAGCCGCGGCGCCGTCACCAGGCCGGGCACGGATAGCCCCTTCCGCAACCGCAGCGTGGAGGAAAACCTCGATCTCTTTGCCCGTATGCGCAGCGGAGAGTTTGCCGACGGCGCAAAGGTGCTGCGGGCAAAAATCGACATGGCGCACCCCAACATGCTGCTGCGCGACCCCATCATCTACCGCATCCTGCACGCCGAGCACCACCGCACGGGCAGCAAGTGGTGCATCTACCCCATGTACGACTACGCGCACGGCGAAAGCGACGCTATCGAGGGCATTACCCACTCCATCTGCACGCTCGAGTTCGACGTGCACCGCCCGCTCTACGACTGGTTTATTGAGAAGCTGGAGATTTTCCCCTCGCGGCAGTACGAGTTTGCCCGCCTCAACCTCACCTACACGGTGATGAGCAAGCGCAAGCTACTGGAGCTGGTCAGGAGCGGCGCAGTGCGCGGCTGGGACGACCCGCGTATGCCCACCATCTGCGGCATACGCCGCAGGGGGTACACGCCGGAGAGCATCCGCCTCTTTGCCGACAAGGTTGGCGTGGCCAAGCGCGATAACGTAATCGACCTCTCGCTGCTGGAGTGGTGCGTGCGCGAAGACCTCAACAGAAGGGCGCAGCGACGGTTTGCGGTGCTCAACCCCCTGAAGCTGGTGATAGTCAACTACCCGGAGGGAAAAGTGGAGGAGCTCGACGCTACTAACAACCCCGAAGACCCCGCCGCAGGCACTCGCAAGATACGCTTTGGCCGCGAGCTCTACATCGAGCGCGAGGACTTCATGGAGAATCCTCCAAAAAAGTTTTTCCGCCTTGCGCCCGGGTGCGAGGTGCGGCTCAAGTACGCCTACATCGTTAAGTGCGAGGAGGTGGTGAAGGATTCCGACGGCAACGTCGTGGAGGTGCGCTGCACGTACAGCCCCGAGACGCGCAGCGGCGGAGGCAACCCGCGCCAGGTGAAGGGCACTATCCATTGGCTCGCGGCAGAGCGCTGCGCCGCCGCCGAGGTGCGCCTGTTCGACCGCCTGTTTACCGAAATGCACATGGACAGCATCCCCGAAGGCGCAGACTACAAGGACTACCTCAACCCCGACTCGCTAAAAGTAGTCGCCGCCCGCGTGGAAGAGTCGGTAGACGGCGCCTACCGCGAGGGAGCGTTGCCCGTGCAGTTTGAGCGGCTGGGGTACTTTTCGCTCGACCCCGATTCCACAGCCCAAAATCCGGTGTTTAACCGCACCGTCACCCTTAAGGATACGTGGGCAAGCATCAGCAAAAAAAACTGAAAAAAGGCCGGATTTTGGGGCGTTACCGGCGCTAAAAGAATTCGTCGTCCAAGCGCCTTTTCTTGTGCTGCCCTGTCGCGTTCTTGCCCTCGTCGTAGGCGCTGCAATCGAGGTTGACCGCCCGCATGTTGAGCGGCGCTTCAAACGGCTTTTCCTCTGAGATGTGCAGCGAGGGGTCGGCATACACCTTGCTCATGAACATGCCGAATATGGGTAGCCCGGAGTTGGCGCCGCCGCCGGTGCGGAGGCTCTCGAAGTGCACCGAGCGGTCTTCGCATCCCACCCACGCGCCGGCGGCCAGCTGCGGGGTGATTCCTATAAACCATCCGTCGGACTGGTTTTGGGTAGTGCCGGTCTTGCCGCCAATGGAGCCTTTCAGCGCGTACACGGAGCGCAGCCGCGCCGCCGTGCCGCTGTTGACTACGCCTTGCAGCAGGTTGGTCATCAGGTAGGCCGTCTGCTCGCTGATGGCTTCGGTTTTTTGGGTGGCGGCAAATGTCGACAGGACGTTGCCGTTGCGGTCTTCTATGCGGGTAACCGCGGTTGGCGTTACGCGCACGCCCTTGTTGGCAAAGGTGGCGTAGGCGGTGACCATCTCGTAGAGAGAAATTTCGGCCGTGCCGAGAAAAATGGAGTTTACGGGAGGAATGTAGCTGGTGACGCCCATTTTGTGGCAGAGGTCTACCACGTTCTGCGGGTTGAACTGCTTGATGAGCCAGGCCGAGATGTTGTTCACGCTGAGCGACAGCCCCCACTTGAGCGTTACCATCTTGCCGTCGTAGGCCGTTGGCGAGGCGTTTTTTGGCGTCCAGGTGGAGTCGCCCTCGACAAAGGTTTGAGGGATGTTGGGCACTTTGTAGCAGGGGTGAAACCCTTCCTGCATGGCCAGCGTGTAGAGGAAGGGCTTGATGACGGATCCCACCTGCCGCTTGCTCTGCTTCACGAGGTCGTACTTGAAGTACCGGTAGTTGGGGCCTCCCACGTAGGCTTTCACGTAGCCCGTGAAGGGGTCTACGGCCATGAAGCTGGCGCGCAGGAAAGCCTTGTAGTACTTGAGCGAATCTAAGGGCGACATTTTTCTCTTCACCTCGCCGTTCCAGGTAAAGATGGTCATTTCGGTCGGCATTTGGAAGTTTTTCATGATTTTGTCCATCGACCAGCCGGCGTTGCGGAGCACGCGGTATCGCTCGGTTTGCTTGATGGCGCGAACGATGTAATCCTGCTCCTGCGCTCTGGTCATGCTGTTGCTGAAGATGCGCCCGCCCTTTGCCCGGATTTCTCCGTCGAGCGCAGGCTGCAAGTTTTGCTTGAGGTGGGCTACCAGCGCCTCCTCAGCGTACTGCTGCATCCTGGAGTTGATGGTGGTGTAAATTTTCAGGCCGTCGCGGTTTACGTCGTAGGGCACGTTGCCGGGCTTTTTGTTCTTGTGACACCAGCCGTAGAGGGGGTTTTTCTCCCACTCCATCGAGTCGGCGCGGTAGTCCTCCACAGTGGCGTATCGGCGTCGCTCGGGCTGTCGCGCGTTCATGGTTTGCCGCACGCGCTCCCTGAAGTAGGTTGCCAGGCCGGTGTTGTGGTCGCGCTGCTGGTAGGTGAGGGTAATGGGGGTTTTGCTCAGCAAGGCGTACTGGTCGTCGGAGAGGTAGCTGGCGCGCACCATCTGCCGCATCACAAAGTTGCGCCGCAGCAGGGCGTTGTCGTAGTTGCGCACGGGGCTGTAGCGCGTGGGGGCGTTGACGATTCCGGCGAGCAGGGCAGCCTCCTCGACGTTGAGCTGCAACGGATGCTTGTCGAAAAACGTAGCCGCCGCCGCGCTCACCCCAAAGGCGTTGCTGCCAAACGGGATGACGTTGAGGTACATGGCCACAATCTCGTTCTTGGTGTAGTTGCGCTCCAGCTTTATGGCCGTAATCCACTCCTTGAGCTTGGCCACGAACAGCGAGCTGTACCTGTCGAACGAGCCGCTGTACTCGTTGGTGTTGCGCGGGAAAAGGTTTTTGGCCAGCTGCTGCGTGATGGTGCTGCCGCCGCCCTGAGACCTGTCGCCCATGACCACCGTGCGGATGGCCACGCGCATCAGCCCCACCATGTCGACCCCGGAGTGGCTGGCAAAGCGCACGTCCTCCGTGGCAATGATGGCCTTGATGAGGTTGGGCGATATATCCTCGAAGCTGATGAACGAGCGATTTTCGATGTGAAAAGTGCCAAGGAGCTGTCCGTCCTCGGAGTACACCTCCGAAGCCACGTTGCTCTTGGGATTTTCGAGCTCCGCAAACGAGGGCATCTCACCGAAGTACTCGTGAGCTACCAGCGTGAGCATCACCGACAGAAAAACCGTCGGGAGCACAATTGCCCCCCAAAGGAGGCCGATGAACCAAATATTCTTGTTTTTGCTATTTGCCATTTCTTACAACGTATTCCAAGGCGCTACGCCTTTTGTGCCCCAAAAGTAGGCTTTAATTCGGTATGGCATCTCAGTAAAAGTGTTAAAAAATAGTTAAAAATTTTGAACGTACACGTTTTAATATATTACTTTGTACTCCAATTTGGGAAGAAGATTTTGGAGTTGTAATCTATAAAATTATAGCAAGATAATGTCAGAAAACTTAGTCATTGTTGAGTCTCCGGCCAAGGCGAAGACCATCGAAAAATTTTTAGGCAAAGATTTCCTCGTCAAGTCGAGCTTTGGCCACATCCGCGATCTGGTCAAGAAAGGCTTCGGCATCGATTTTCAGCACGGCTACCAGCCGCAGTACGTTGTTTCGGATGACAAGATGAAAATTGTTGCCGACCTGCGCAAGTGCTCCAAGGCCGCCAAAACCATCTGGCTGGCCTCCGATGAAGACCGCGAGGGAGAGGCCATTGCGTGGCACCTGCAGGAAGAGCTCGCGCTCGACCCCAAGAAGACCAGGCGCATCGTTTTCCACGAAATAACCAAGGACGCGATACTGAACGCCGTGCAGCATCCCCGCAACGTTGACCTCAACTTAGTCAACGCTCAGCAGGCGCGCCGCGTGCTCGACCGCCTGGTGGGGTTTGAGCTCTCGCCCATCCTGTGGCGCAAAATCAAGGCCTCCCTCTCCGCCGGGCGCGTGCAGTCGGTGGCCGTGCGCCTCATTGTCGACCGCGAGCGCGAAATCCTCGCCTTCATCACCGAAAGCTTTTTCAAGGTGGCCGGAACATTCCTGGCCGGCAAGGCAGCGGTGAAGGCCGACGTGCCGCAAAAGTTCGGCAGCGAAAAGGCGGCGCTCAAGCTGCTGGAGAAGTGCGCGAGCGCAACGTTCACCGTCTCCTCCGTCGAGAAGAAGCCGGCAAAGCGGTCGCCCACCGCCCCCTTCACCACCTCTACCTTGCAGCAGGAGGCCAGCCGCAAGCTGAACTTCTCCGTGAGCCAAACCATGCTCCTCGCCCAGCGCCTCTACGAGGCCGGCTACATCACCTACATGCGTACCGACTCGGTCAACCTCTCCGAGCAGGCCATCGCCTCGGCAAAGGACGCTATCCTTAAAATCTACGGCGAAAAGTACCTGCATACGCGACGCTACACCACCAAGTCCAAGGGCGCGCAGGAGGCGCACGAAGCTATCCGTCCGTCGTACATGGACCGGCAAACCATCGACGCCGGCTCGCAGGAAAAGCGCCTCTACGAGCTCATCTGGAAGCGCACCATCGCCTCGCAGATGAGCGACGCCGCCCTCGAGCGGACGGTGGTAACCATCAACGTATCGAACGCCACCGAAAAGTTTACGGCCAGCGGCGAGGTGGTGCTCTTCGACGGCTTCCTCAAGGTGTACATGGAGTCGCAGGACGACGAGGGCGAAAGCGAAAGCGCAGGCCTCCTCCCGCCCATGCAGGAGGGGCAAATCTTGCAGGCGAGCAGCATTGTGGCCACCGAACGCTTCACCCAGCGCCCCCCGCGCTACACCGAGGCAACGCTCGTGCGAAAGCTCGAGGAGCTGGGCATCGGACGGCCGTCAACCTACGCGCCCACCATCTCGACGGTCATTACGCGCGGCTACGTGCTCAAGGAAGACCGCGAAGGGCAGGTGCGCCCCTACAGGCAGCACACGCTCGTGGACGGAAAAATCACCGAAAAAACCTTAAAGGAAACCACCGGCGCCGAAAAGTCCAAGCTCTTCCCCAGCGACGTGGGCATGGTGGTAACGGACTACCTCGTGGAGCACTTCCCAAAGGTGATGGACTTTAGCTTCACCGCCAAGGTCGAGGAGGAGTTTGACGAAATTGCCGAGGGGAAAGTCGTTTGGAACAAGATGATAGACGACTTCTACCAAATATTTCACAAAACGGTGGAGGATGCGCTCCAGAACTCGCAGCGGGCTACCGCCGAGCGCAAGCTGGGCGTTGACCCCAAAACGGGCAAGGACGTTATCGTGCGCATCGGACGCTTTGGCCCAATTGCCCAGATTGGCGAGACCGGCGGCGACGAAAAGCCGCAGTACGCCAACCTGCAAAAGGGGCAGCTCATAGAAACCATCACCCTCGAGGAGGCGCTCAAGCTCTTTGAGCTGCCCCGTACCCTGGGCGACTACGAGGACAAGACGGTGGTGGTATCCGTGGGGCGCTTTGGCCCCTACGTGCGCCACGACGGAAAATTCACCTCGCTCAAGCGTAACGTCGACGACCCCATGACTATCACCATCGAGCGCGCCGTGGAGCTCATTGAGGAAAAGCGCAAGCAGGAGCGCGAAAAGGTGATAAAAACCTTCGCCGAAAACGAGGAGCTACAGGTACTCAACGGGCGCTACGGCCCCTACCTCGCCTGTGCCGGCGTCAACTACAAGATACCGAAGGATGCAACGCCCGCAGAGCTCACCTACGAGCAGTGCGTAGAGATCATGTCGCAGCAGGAGAGCAGCGCGCCGCGGAAAGAGCGCGCCACCAAAAAAGCCGCCGCCACCAAGACAACGTCTGCAAAGAAAGGGAAGAAAGCGTGATGACGAAAATCAGGAACATGCAGCGCACCTGACAGTCCTGCATATTCCTGATTCTTATTCGCTTTTTTTGCCCCTTCAGGCTACCTCCACCAGCCGAAGTTGTCGGAAATGATAATCTCCGCTTTTTCCCGATGGTGGGTTGTCTTCATCGGAATTGTTTTATAAGAAAGATGGTAGGCTTCGGCCAGCTGCCGCACCTCTGCGGTATTGTCATACGTTAGCATAAACTTTCCCTTTAGCCGGGAGGCTATGGCAAAAAGCCGCTCATGGTCTACATCCGAGCAGCTGTAGAGCCTTTTGCCGGCTACGGTGTAGGGAGGGTCAAGGAAAAAGTATGCCTCCCTGTTATTTAGATTTTGCTCTAAAATGTCAAAGGCGTCGCCTGCTATGAACCGAATTTTTTGTTTAACGTGGCCAATAGCAGTAATTCTGTCGTATAACGTTTTAGGATACCATCGCGAAGTTATTCCCTTCCCGTTTTCCCCGTTTTTAACCATGCCTGAGCCTTTGGCGAGGATACCGCCATGAAAAATGCGGTTTCGGAGAATAGTGCAAAATGCCACATCATGCACCTGCTTATCCGGCTTGTCCAGCTCTGCTCTTACGTTATCAACCGTCAAGCTGTAGGAGAGGATTTTGTCGGCAAGCCATTGGTTCTTTCCATTTAATATCACCTCCCAAACAGCGGCAACCTCCTCGTCCTTTTCGACCATTGTGATGTTATTGGCCAAATTTTCAAATGCTGCCGTAAGGCTCACAATGCCGCCTCCGGCAAAAGGCTCAATCAGCTCCGTAGCCGCCCTGCCGTCCTGCCTGAGCCACTGCCTGACGGTAGGGATGAGCCACGTTTTTCCTCCCGGATAGCGAAAGGGGCTTCGCTGCGGGACGGAAGCCACGTTGGTAATGGCAGCCGCCGTATGGCACGCTTCTCCAAACAAATTCACCTGACGGCTCATTCTACCACTATATTTTCTGTGTTATACATGTTGACCTCCCCTTGGCGTTTTGCATCTAACTTTTTTTGCAGCAGCAGCGTAAAATCATCCAATGAGCCTGCTTCAAACTTGGCTATCTGCTCCAGCGCCACGGCAAATTGCGTGTAAACAATTTTTTGCAATGTTAATTCCAGGCGCTTCTCCTGCCTGCAAGGTATCAGGTCGTAGAGAAAAAAGGCAAAATCTGCCTTCGACTTGCTCACTTCTGGAAGTTTTGGCAATGTTTCGTAGAAGGTTGTCTGCAACGCAACAGCCTGCTTTTTGTTCCACTGCTTTAAGATAGAGCCTTTGGCGATTATTTGGGGAATCAACCTTTTCCTTGACGAAGAAAGGTAATCCGGTTTAGGGTATTTTATGGTTTGCGCCCAGCTGAAATCTGGGGTTGGACTTTCCATGTATGCGCTAAAAGGGCCTGTCAGGTTACCCGAAATGTAAACTGCCTGAACTTCCAAAGAGCCAAAATCAAGGATTCTACCTTTGCTGTCGTAGGAAACCAAAACATGGTCAATATTTCCGGCATGTTTTCCAACGCTGTCTTTTAGCTTCACTTCGCCAATGTGAGCCCACTTTGCTTTTTTGTTAAAAATAAATGCTGCCGCATCGCTCATTATTTTCCAGTCTTCGCGAAATCGTATTGGGCAAATAATTACCGGATGTTGCTTATGGTGCACGCTGCATACGCCCAATGGTGATTCGATGCTGTTTTTGGTGCAGTTCGATACGGTGTTGTTAAACGGGCAAAGCTTGTTTTCGCGGTAGCGAGCAGCCCTCTTCGACCGGTTGTCAATTGAAAAACCAAAAACTTCCGACAATGGTTGCGTAGCCTTTTGTCCGCTGCCCCGGCTTACGCCTGTGGTGGTTGCTAATTCTTCTTTGCTCTTTTTCATCGGCTTATTTTTTACGTTCAACTTGTGCTACAGCATGGGCGCCAGCAGCCGCGACAGGTTTTCCATGAAGCGCTCCCTGCGGGGGCGCTTTTGCCATGCCTCAAGGTCGAGCTCCACGCTGTACTGGAGGTCGCGCAGGAATGTTTCCTCCAGCTTTTGCGTAAGCTGCTGGTCGTAGAACAGCGCATTCACCTCAAAATTGTGCTCAAAGCTGCGCACGTCCATGTTGGCCGTGCCCACGGAGCAGAACTCGCCGTCGGCCATGAGCAGCTTGGAGTGGGTAATGCCCTTGGAGTAGAGGAACACGTGCACTCCGGCCTCAAGCAGCGTGTCGATGTACGACATGCTTGCCCACTGCGTGATGCTGGAGTCGGAGCGTTCGGAGATGAGCAGGCGCACGTCCACCCCGCGCAGGGCGGCGGCGCACAGCGCGGTGAGCATGCTTTCGTTGGGCACAAAGTAGGGCGTGGCGATGTACAGCCTGCTGCTCGAGCGGTTGATGGCGGCAAAGTACGTCTGCATGATGCACGCCCAATCCGAATCGGGGCCGCTCGCCGCGATTTGCACCGTGCACCGCTGGCTCACGTTGTGCGCCGGCAGGTAGCGCTCCACGTTGCTCAGCGGCTGCTTGCTCACGAAGTACCAGTCGAGCAGGAATACGATTTGCAGCCAATGCACGGCATCGCCCATGAGCTGCACGTGCGTATCGCGCCACACGCCGATTTCGGGCAGCCCGTTGAGGTAGCGGTCGGCAATGTTGATGCCGCCGGTGAACGCAACCTTGCCGTCCACCACCACAATCTTGCGGTGGTTGCGGTGGTTTATCTTGCTCTTGAAGACGGAAAGCTTTACCGGTAGAAAAGGGTATATCTGCACGCCGCTTTCGGTCAGCGGGCGCAGGTACTTTTTGTTCAGCCCCCAGCTGCCCAAGTAGTCGTAGATGAGCCGCACCTCCACGCCCTCGCTCGCCTTGCGGACGAGCACGTCGCGCAGCCGCCTGCCCACGTTGTCGTCCTTAATGATGTAGTACTCGAGGTGGATGTGATCCTGCGCCTGCTCAATGGCGCTGAACAGCGCGGTGTACTTCTCGGTAGCGTCGGTGAGCAGCAGCGCGTGGTTGTTGCGCGTGGGGAATGTTTTGTTGGAGTGCGCCAGCATTTGCGCAATTCCCCTGAAGTGCGTTTCGCTCGCCGACGACGGAAACCAGCTTTGGTAATCGTCGTTCACCGTAATCAGCCCCATCATCATTGCAAACTGCTGCTGGTCAGACCGTTCTTTTCGCGAAAGCAGCTTGTCGCGGCGGTAGTTTTTGCCCAGCACCACGTAAAACAGCAGCCCCACAAAGGGCACTAACGCAATGAACAGCGTCCACGCCAGCGTTTTGGTGGGGTCGCCTCGCTGCTGGATGACGGCAAGCACAATCACCGCCATCGTGAGCAGGTACACGATGCCAAGTATCAAGCTATAGTTAAGCAGCTGAATCATACCAACGTTCTGTTACTCGTGATGCCGCTCGACTCTCTTCGCGCCGCCGCGCGACAGCAGCGCAACGATGACCAGCGACAGCCCTCCCACAAGCAGCAGCAGGCCGAACGTGCCGCCAACCAGCTGCTGGAGGGCTTTATAAAATATTACAACGACCAAGCCCAGGGCAAAGAGGGTGATGCCGAGGAATACTCCGGCAAGCCAGCCTTCCTCCGCCTCCTTTTTCTGCTGCAAGGCCTTTAGCATAGCGCCCACGCCGTTGAGCGCGAGTGCAACGCCCACAAAAATCAACGTCAGGTGGCTGAAGTACATCACCAGGACGCCCAGCAGCACGTTGCCCACGGTGAGCGCCAGCAGACGCGGACGTTCGTCCCTGTGGCCGGGCAGGAAGGCCACTATTCCCATCACCACACCCATACCACACAGCGCCACACCTGCGGCGCATACCAGCAGGCCAAGCACCTTTTCAGCGTTTATAAAGGTCGCCACCGAGAGCGCCAGCAGAACAATCCCGCACGCCAGCAAGAGCAGCCATGTGCTGCTACCGGAAAATGTTTTCATTATATAATAAGCTCTTTAAATTTTTTATTAGAATGAAATCGAAAAAAGATTTTCTGCAAATATACGATTTTTCGATGTTATTTTGTCAACCGTAAGATTAACATTGACGATAAGCAATGACAAGCGATGCGGCGGCGCGGTGTGGAAAAGAATCTTCTTCAAGCGCAGCCAAGAGACTCGGAATGGCAGCGTGCACAAAGAAATCAGGGAGGTGTAAGTAAGGAGTTGTTGTTATGTTCGCTACAATAGTCCGTTGCGCCTTAGAATGTCCTGCACCTGCGCTGCGGTCATTTCTGCAATGTCCGCAATCTTACTCGCCGGAATGTTCGATTGGTACAACCTTATAATCATTTCTATTTTACTCTCGAGCCGACCTCTTTCTATGCCTTCGGCAATACCAATTTTCATACCGCGCTTTTCACCTATGGCTATGCCGCGCTTTTTGCCCTGTCTCTCGCCTATGGCTATGCCCTCCTGCTTGGCGTAATCCGTAAACAAGCTCAGATTCCCAAGTTCCTCTATGCTGGTACTGTATGCTTTCATCTCTTTTGCGGAAAGGTAAACTTTTCATGAAATCAACTCCAGAGGCCAACTCCAACTTATTGGCCGTTGATGTTGCGCTCCTTGCAGGGCGTGCCCTTTCTCACCTCATCCCGACAGAAGTTCATTACAATAGCCCGTTGCGCCTTAGAATGTCCTGCACCTGCGCTGCGGTCATTTCTGCAATGTCCGCAATCTTACTCGCCGAAATGTTCGATTGGTACAATCCTATAACCATTTCTATTTTACCTTCGAGCCTGCCTTTTTCTATGCCCTCGGCAATACCCTTTTCTATACCACGCTTTTCACCAATTTCCATACCACGCTTTTCACCAATTTCGATTCCGCGTTTTTCGCCTATAGCGATTCCGCGTTTTTCACCAATTTCGATTCCGCGCTTTTTGCCCTGCCTTTCGCCTATGGCTATGCCCTCCTGCTTGGCGTAATCCGTAAACAAGCTCAGATTTCTAAGCTCCTCTATGCTGGTGCTGTATGCTTTCATCTCTTTTGC
>JAIRSZ010000027.1 GCA_031255195.1 Prevotellaceae bacterium
CGAAAAATTTTTCATGCCCATAAAATCCAATTTCTTGCGTAATTCTATTTCAACGCCGAGGTTTTGGGCGTTTTCCGCATTGGTGAAAGAATATTGCAGCTGCCCGCCGGTGAAGAAATACGTAATCCCCAAATGTCCATTTCAGCATTAATTCATAAAACAAAAGTTGATTTTCGACGAATTAATGCACGATATTTTGCTTACTATGAGCAAATTACAAATGCAGTTTTCTAATGGCGTCCATTAGAAAATATGGAATGACAAATGTTTACTATCAACCAGCTATATTCTAATGGACATTTTGGGATAATTCCCCTCAACTTTATTATCTCATTGTCGTCTCGTCTTGTCCGAACTGTGATTTCTTTGATTTTGGTGATTTACGGTGATTGCTGACGCACCACTTTTTCTCTCTTTCGCCCTTCCCATGCGCGCTGCCATTATTCCACTCGCAGCGTCGTCACGGGTAGAGGCTGAGGTTCCTCCGCTACGCTACGGAATGACGGGGGGCGCACGCTTAAGGTACATGAAGATGTGTTGTGGATGTTGTTGGGGAGCGCCCCAACAACATTCACACCCTCATTTTCTTATACAACCCTATTCCTCAACTACTTAATCGTCATCCTTAATCGTCGTCGTCGTCATTCCGCAGCAGAGCGCGCGAGGCACGAGCAAGCGCAGCGGAGGAACCTCAGCCCCTACCTGCAACGACAAGCACCTGTACCCCATTTACACTTTGAAAATCTCTGAATTGTAACCCTTCCCTCAACTTTTTGCGGGCGTTTTTTCAATTTCAATGCCCAGCTCCTTCAGCTGCTCGTCGTCAATGCGCGAGGGCGAGTCAATCATGGCGTCGCGTCCGGCGTTGTTTTTGGGGAAGGCAATGTAATCGCGGATGCTGTCGGAGCCGCCAAACATGGCGCACAGGCGGTCAAATCCAAAGGCAATGCCGCCGTGTGGAGGCGCGCCAAACTTGAAGGCGTTGGTCAGGAAGCCAAACTTGCGCTCGGCGTCTTCGGGCGTAAATCCCAGCGCCGCAAACATTTGCTGCTGAACGGCCGCGTCGAAAATGCGGATGGATCCGCCGCCAAGTTCCACGCCGTTCATCACAAAATCGTAGGCGTTGGCGCGGACGCGCTTCAGGGACTCCCTGCTGCCCTCCATGAACAGCGGCAGATCGTCGGGCTGCGGCGAGGTAAAGGGGTGGTGCATGGCGTAGAAGCGTTGCTCCTCCTCGTCCCAATCGAGCAGGGGGAAGTCGACAACCCACAGCGGGGCAAACTCGCCGCGCCTGCGCAGGTTAAGTCGGCTGCCCATTTCGAGGCGCAGCTCGCACAGGGCGTTGAGCGTTGGCTTTTTTTCACCGGCCAGGATCAAAATCAGGTCACCCTGCTTTGCGCCGAGCGCATCGGCAACCATCCGCAGCTCGTCGGGGGTGTAGTACTTGTCGATGCTTGACTTGACGCCGTCGGCTGCCATGCGGACGTAGGCCAAGCCCTTAGCCCCCACCTGCGGGCGCTTTACCCAGGTGGTCAGCTCGTCGAGCTGCCGGCGCGTGTATCCGGCGCATCCTTCGGCGCAGATGCCGCCAACGTAGGCCGCGCCGTCGAACGCCGGAAAGTTTTTGCCCTGCACCAAGGCCGTCAGCTCGTGCAGCTTCATGCCGAAGCGCACGTCGGGCTTGTCGCAGCCGTAGTCGCGCATGGCGTCGGCGTATGACATGCGGGGAACGTCGTTCATCTCCACGCCCAGCGCCCGCCGAAAGAGGTGCTGCATCATGCCGCCAAAGGTTTGCAGAATATCCTCGCGCTCCACGAAGGCCATTTCGCAGTCTATCTGCGTGAACTCCGGCTGCCGGTCGGCGCGCAAGTCTTCGTCGCGGAAGCATCGCGCCAGCTGAAAGTAGCGGTCGTAGCCCGCCACCATGAGCAGCTGCTTGAAGGTCTGCGGGCTTTGCGGCAGCGCGTAGAACTCGCCGCGGTGCACGCGCGACGGCACCACAAAGTCGCGCGCCCCTTCGGGCGTAGATTTTATGAGGAAGGGCGTTTCTATCTCCAGGAAGCCCTGCTCGTCGAGGTACCTGCGCACCTCCTGAGCCACGCGGTGTCGTAGCAGGAGCGCGTTCTTCACGGGGTTGCGGCGCAGGTCGAGGTAGCGGTATCGGGCGCGAAGCTCCTCGCCGCCGTCGCTCTCGTCCTCTATGGTGAAGGGGGGCAGCTCGGCGGCGTTGAGCACGCGTAGCGCCGTGAGGCTCACCTCCACGTCGCCCGTTGGGATTTTGGGGTTTTTGCTGGCGCGTTCCACCACGCCGCCCTCCACCTGTAGCACGAACTCGCGCCCCAGCTGCTCCACCGCAAGGCGAACGTCGGCGGGCGCTTTTTCGTCTACGGCCAGCTGCGTGAGGCCGTAGCGGTCGCGCAGGTCAACGAAGGTCATCCCCCCAAGTCGGCGCACCCGCTGTACCCATCCGGCCAGCGTTACGCTTTTTGATACATCGGCAAGGCGAAGCTCGCCGCAAGTGTGCGTTCTGTACATATTATTTTTGCTGTAGTATTTATTGTCGCATTAGTTTAGTAAGGTGGCGCAAAGGTAGGTATTTCTTTGAATAAAATAAAGCGTTACCTTTGCCTTTTCGTTGTATTCACCGTAAACAGGGATAAAAATTTGGCAAACTTAGTTGTAGATATTGGCAACACGGCGACAAAGCTGGCCGTGATGGAGGGTAACGTTGTGGTGGACAAGCTGGTAGACAGCAGCGCTTCGTTTGGCGAAGGGCGGGCGTTTTTGGCTATGCACGGCAGCCTGCCGCGCGCCATCATCTCGTCGGTGCGCCGCGCAGACGATGCAGCCACCATGCTGGTGCGCCGCCTGCTGCCCAACGCCGTGACGCTTACGCACGCCACCCCGCTCCCCATTCGCAACCTGTACGCCACGCCCGAAACGCTGGGCTGCGACCGGCTGGCGGCAGCGGTGGGCGCTGCCTGCCGGTTTCCCGGCTGCAACGTGCTGGTGGTAGACGCCGGAACAACCATCACCTACGAGCTGGTGAGCGAGCGCGGCGAGTACCTTGGCGGCAACATCTCGCCGGGCATTACCCTGCGCTTCAAATCGCTGCACGACTTCACCGGCCTGCTGCCCCTGTGCGCCGCTGCCGCTGCCGCCGGCAACAGCAGCTACTCCTCGCCGGGGCGCAGCACGCGCGAGGCAATTACCGCCGGCGTGCTCAACGGCGTTGCATACGAAGTGGAAGTTAATGTAGAGCAATTTGCCTTAAAATATTCAAATTTGAAGGTGGTTTTTACCGGCGGCGACGCCGACTTCTTGGCAAAAAGGATAAAAAAACCGATATTTGTAGATTATGATTTAGTGCTAATCGGATTAAACAGGATACTTGAGCGCTTATGCTGAGGCAAATTAAATGGACTTTTTTGGGGGTGGGATTCTGGATTGTCGGCTCCGTATATGCTCAAGACAATAGCAGCATTAACACATACTCTCCCTACTCTATGTACGGCTTGGGAGACGTCGCCCAGGCGGGGCTAACTACTACCGGCAGCATGGCCGGTATTACCGTCGGCGTGCGCGAATCGCGGCAAATAGACTACGCAAACCCTGCCGGAGCGTCTGCGCGCGACTCGCTTACCTTTGTGCTGGACTTTGGCGGAGAAATGAGAAACTTTTACTCCAAAACGGCAAGCCAAAGCACCAGCTACAACACCGCCAACTTTCACCACTTTACGTTCGCCTTTCCCATCCGGCGGCTGGGCGTGAGCATGGGAATAATGCCCTTCAGCAGCGTGGGCTACGAGTTCGAGCGGCGCGAGTCGAACGACTCCATTGTGGCCAGCATGGGCGACGTGCGCTACCGCTACCGCGGCGAAAACGGCATCACCCAAATATTCCTGAACCTGGGCTTCAACGCCACCAGCTACCTCTCGGTAGGAGTGGGCGGCCGCTACTACTTTGGCAACGTCAGCCACTATTATAACGTGCTGCACGGCTCCAGCGCCTACTACTCCGATGTTCGCTCGTCCAAAGTTCAAAAAGTTTCCGATTTTGTCCCCGTGCTCGGCGCGCAGTACACGCCGTCGTTTGGCGGCGGCAGGCGCATGGTGGTGGGCGCTTCGTGGCAGCCGCAGATAAGCCTGAGGGGAACGCTGAACACGCTCTCGCAGGTGGGTGCACCCGGCAGGTACGACACGGCCTACAGCTCGTCCGAAGCCTCGCCGGTGCTAATGCCCATGCAGCTAAACGTCGGCGCAAGCTTCACCCTCCACGAAAAGTGGATGCTGGGCGCTGAGTTCAACTACCAGGATTGGTCAAAAACGGTGGTGATGAACAACACCGGCGAGCTGGGCGCCTCGTACAGCGTCAGGCTGGGCGGATACTACATCCCCAACCGCTACGACGTGCGCTACTTCTGGAAGCGCATGACCTACCGCGGCGGGCTGCGCTACTCGCAAACGCCATTTCTGCACAACGGATACTCGGTGAAAGACGCTGCCCTGAGCTTAGGCGTCAGCATGCCGATGAGGGGCGCCGGATACCTCAACGCCGGCCTTGAGCTTGGCAGAAGGGGCGCTATCCGCAACGGCATGGTGCGGGAAACCTACATAAACTTTTCGTTGGGAATAACCCTCTTTGAGGCCTGGTTTGTAAAGTACAAATACGAGTGAAAACCATATCGCCATATCGCGCAAAGCTTCTGGCAGCTCTGCTGCTTCCCGCTGCCGCCCTCTCATGCAAAAACAGCATAGAAAAAATACGCGAAATCAACGACATTCAGAGCATCCCGTCGCTGCGCATGGAAAATCTGAACGGACGGACAACGGAAATGGGCAACGTAAAAGTTCGATTTATTTCCCCTGAGCTGCGGCAGTTTCACTTTGCCGAAGAAAAATACACCGATTTCCCGAAAGGAATAGAGCTCTACCGCTACCTCGACTCGACAACCGTAGAGTCGAGCATTACGGCAGATCACGCCATAAGCCACGAGGCAAAACAGCTGTGGGAGGCCACCGGAAACGTGGTGGTAAAAAACATGAATGGCGACGAGCTCCGAACGGAAAAGCTCTTTTGGGACGAAAAAACAAAAAAAATATACACCGATGCGATGGTGAAAATCATCGATACCGAAAAGGGGGCAATAATCTACGGAAAAGGGCTGGTTGCCAACGAGTCGTTCACAGACTACGAAATACAGGACGTATTTGACAGCGTTCTCTACTTTGACGACGAAAAAAAGTAAAGCGCAACCCTTCTTCCTTCCTCTCTGCATTTTCATGCAGGCGAAAGCCAAAATTATTCAGCAGGTATTTTAGAAAGCATGACGAAATAAAATATTGATAATGAGCTGTTTTGAAATGGTTATCATGTTTTGGTCGTTTTGGAATTAATTAGCATCCTTTTGGGCAGTAGCTGTTTTTATGAAAAAATCTATGCCCGCAAGACCCGCCTTTCCGCAAAAAGGTGTAATTTTACAGTAAGAATTTACGCTAAATAAAACAAAACCTATGGGGAAAAAAGCCACCCAAGCAGCCGGTGAGCAGGAGGAGGAGCCGGGCGTATTCATCAACCCGAAGACAGACTTTGGGTTTCACAAG
>JAIRSZ010000030.1 GCA_031255195.1 Prevotellaceae bacterium
CTTGGCGATACTGTGCCCGGCGGCTACTACGCCGTAACGCTGCCGCGTGTAACCTCCGATGTTACCATAACCGTAGCGGCAGACGAGACGGACAGCGTAACGGTAAGCGTAACCAAGCCAAACAACGTTACCATAACCTCCCCGCGGCCGGAAAGCGCGGCGTACAGAGTAGCAAGAGACTCATCGCTTACGCTTGCGCTCACCCTTGTCGAAGGCTACGAAATTTCGGTAAAGGTCAACGGTATTGAAAGGAGCGACTTGCTTACCCGCGAAAGCGACGCCACATACACGTTTACCGTGCCGAAGCTCACGGCCAGCATCTCTGTGGCCATAGAAACCAGCCTTCGGAAGTATAGCGTTGTCCTGCTTGCCGAAGACGGCGTTACCGTTACCGGAGGCGCAAGTACGCGCACGGTTGACCACGGCAGCTCGCTCAGCGTAAGCGTAACGCTGGCGGATGGATATTTTTCTCCCGTTGACTTCATCAGGCTCGACGGCTCCAATGTTAGGGTTACAAGCGAGACCAACGGCGTGTACACCGCCACCATCGGCAACATCAAAGCCAACGACAGCATCCGCATTACGGCCGATAATGGCAAACGCTACATCACCATACGCAAGGACGAGAGGGTTACGCTTGTGAGCTCTTCGGTAAATTCTACCGACACGGTGCAGGAGGCACAGCTTGCCGAACGCTATGAGGTAGTATTTAAAACGCCCGCCGGCTACACGCCAACGGTAACCCTGCAAAGTGGCGCCACTATTACCACCTTACCGGAGGCGAACGAAGAAAACACCTACAGGTCGTACATAACAGGAGTAAGCGACAATGCAACCATAATCATTACGCTTACTGCACCCGCCACCGGTATAGCCGGAGTAGACGCCAACGACCCCGTGGTATCGGTAAGGTACTACAACCTGCAAGGACAGGAGGTGAGACATCCCGCCGTTACGGGCATCTACATTTTGCACAGGCTGCACCTCTCGGGGCGCACCTCAGTGGAGAAAACGTTGATTAAAGCAGACCAATGATGCGCTCAGACCATAGTAAAAGGGCTATGGCACGTATAGCCCTTTTAGCCGTGCTATTCTTTACGCTTGCAGCGCCGGCAATGTCGGCGCCGCAGGCGATTAGCGGAACGGTGAAGGACGCCGACAGCAAAATGCCTGTGGTGGGCGTTGCGGTGCGCGTTCAAGGCTCAACAAGGGGAACGTTTACCGACAGAAACGGACAGTTTTTCATTCAGGCAGAAGAAAAGAATGTTATCGAATTTTCGATGATGGGCTACAAGGCCTACACCCATACCGTTCAGAAGAACAGCCCGGCTGTGAACGTGCTCCTCGAGGAGGATGCCGTTTCGCTGGAGGACGTGGTGGTTGAGTCCGGCATTATCCAGCGCAACAAGCTGGGGTTTACGGGCGCGTACTCAACCGTTAGCAGCGAGGAGCTGAAATCGGTGGGGAATATCAACCTTTTGCAGAGCTTGAAATCGCTCGATCCGGGTGTTGCCGTTATGGACAACAACCTTAGCGGCTCCAACCCCAACGCAATGGCCAACATAGAGGTGCGAGGGCAGACCTCCATGAGCATAACCACGCTACAGGATGAAGCCTCCGCCACCAGCAACCAGCCGTTGTTTATCCTCGATGGCTTTGAGGCAACGCTACAGGAAATTAACGACTTAGACGTAAATCGGGTGGAGTCAATAACCATTTTGAAGGATGCAGGCTCTACGGCCATCTTTGGCGCTAAGGGCGCCAACGGAGTTATTGTGGTAGAGACGGTTAAGCCAAAAGAAGGGCGGATGTTTGTAACCTACAACGGCGATTTTCAGGCGGCCATCCCCGACCTGAGCGTTTACAACATGATGAACGCCGCCGAGAAGCTGGAGTTTGAGCGCGTAGCCGGACGGTACAACTACAACGCCACCAACGAAAACGAAGATCCCTCCATTCCGATGCTCGGCCAGCAGCGCGACGGGTCGTCCCAGCGGCGGTACTACGAGCGGCTGGCGCTGGTGCAGTCGGGAGTAAACACCTACTGGCTGAGCGAGCCGGTACGGTTGGCCATCACCAACGGGCACTCCGTGAACGTTTCGGGAGGCGACAAGGCGCTGCTGGTTACGGCAGGCGTTAACTACAGAAATAATCAGGGCGTAATGAAAGGCTCGTCGCGCAACACCTACGGCGGCAACATAAAGCTGGTGTACCGAGGCATTAGCAGCCTGAGCATCCAGAACAACGCCAACTTCTCTGGCGTTGTTGGCGAAGATGGCTCGTGGGGCTCATTCTCCAACTTTGTCAACGCCAATCCCTACTACACCAAAACAGCGGCAGACGGCAGCATCCCGAAGTACCTCGACGCCGAAAGTTCGTCGGCAGCCATAAATCCCCTATACAACGCCTCGCTCAACTCAAGGAACAGCTCCAAAGTGCTCAACCTGACCAACAACACCTCGCTGGACTGGAAAATAAGCAACAGCTGGCACCTGAAAGGCGGGCTGAGCTTGAGCAGCATCACCACGAGCAACGTAAACTTTATAGACCCGCAGCACACCTCGTTCGACAACACCACCTACGAAAGAAAAGGGACGTACACGAGCGGAACAGTAGCCTTCTGGTCGTACCGAGCCAACGTATCGGTGAGCTACCTCAAGTCCATAGGCGCGCACAACATCACCATGCAGAGCAGGGCGGCCATAGACGAATCGACAACGAGAAGCGAAGCCCTTGTTGCCGTGGGATTTCCGGCAGGCTCGGTGGGAACGCCGTCCAACGCCTTCTCCTACGAGCCGTCGCAACGCCCCTCCTACTCCGAAAGAATCAACAGAAACGTGAGCGTCATAGGAGCGTTCAACTACAACTACGCCTACCGCTACCTGTTCGACTTGAGCTACAACATGGAAGGCTCCACCAACTTTGGCAAAAACAAAAAGTTTCAGCCCTTTTGGGCAGCCGGCGTTGGGTGGAATCTTCAGCGCGAGCCGTTTGCCGAGAGCTGGAGGTGGCTCGACGAGCTCAAGCTGAGGGGGTCGTATGGCACCAACGGCAACCAGAACGTGAACGTAGTGACCAGCTCCATCTACAGCTACCACGTGGGCAACAACGTGTTTGGGCAGTCGGCCTACCTCTACCGCGTGGGCAACCCGGATTTGGAGTGGCAGGTGGTAGAGAAGCTTGCGGCAGGAGTTGACGTTGGCGTGCTGAGCAACCGGCTGAAAATGAACTTTGACGTATACCAAAGCTACACCTCGCCGCTGGTGGTGGTGCTCAACCAGCGCCCCTCCACGGGAGTAGCCAGCTACCCCATCAACATGGGATTTTTCAGAACCAGAGGGTACGAATTTAAGGTGTACTACAACCTCGTCAACAACCCGTCGCGCGGCGCGCTGGTGAGCCTGAGGGCAACCGGAGGATACAACAGGAGCATCTACGGAGGATTCAGCGACGCCCTGAACGAGCTGAACGAAGCCTACCGGAGAGAAGAAAATTCGCAGCTCTCCCTCAGCTCGCTGCAACGCTACGAAGACGGAAGAAGCCCCTCCGACATCTGGGCGGTGCAGTCGCTGGGCATAGACCCCTCCACGGGGCGCGAAATCTTTTTGACCAAAAGCGGCGAGCAAACCTACCTCTACAACCCCAACGACCGCGTGGTGCTGGCCAACTCCCGCCCCACCATAGAGGGCGTTCTGGGCGCTACGGTGAAGTATGGCCAGCTGTCGCTCATCTTCAACCTGCGCTACCGGCTGGGCGCTTACTCCTACAACTCGGCGGTGTTCAACAAGGTGGAGAATATTTCGTCGGGCAACATTGTCTACAACCAGGACAAGCGTGCGCTGTACAACCGCTGGAAGCAGCCCGGCGACGTGGCGGAGTTCAAAAAAATAGGCCTCCAGGAGGTAACCCCCGTTTCGTCGCGCTTTATCCAAAAAGACAGCTACCTGCGGGGAGAATCGGTAAAGCTCATGTGGAACTTTACGGGCAGCCGGTGGCTCAGCGCGCTCCTGCTGCAAGACCTTAGCGTGAGCTTGTCCATGAACGACTTTTTTAACCTCAACACAATCATGATAGAGCGAGGGATAGACTACCCGTTTCAGCGGGCGCTGGTTATGAATTTATCGGCGAGATTTTGAGGCGTTCGGCTTCATCCTCGCCCCCCGCAGCCATCTCCACTCCCTCGGAGAGCGGCCGCTGGGCAAGGCTGAGGCCGAACACCCCAGAGACAACCCGGCTCAGGGCAGCGCCCACGGGTAAAACAGATGGATTTGCATTACTACTATTTTTTTTTACTACAATGATGAAAAACATAAAGCTATACGTGCTGCTGCTATCGGCAGCGTTGGCCTCCGCCAGCTGCAATAAATGGCTGGACGGAGCGCAGCCAACAGACCAAAACTTGGACGAAAT
The DNA here is from genome assembly GCA_031255195.1 of Prevotellaceae bacterium. Classification (GTDB taxonomy): domain Bacteria; phylum Bacteroidota; class Bacteroidia; order Bacteroidales; family UBA932; genus JAITMY01. Next base: position 4,411 of record JAIRSZ010000030.1, read on the forward strand.
ACAGTTTTCCAGCGAGGTGGGCATTAACTCGGTGCTGAACGGATTTTACCGGATACTCTCCTCCGAAAGCCTCTACGGTGGCGCCATGACCATGACCTCTCTTGAGCTGCTGGCGCACTACTACTTCTATGAGGAGGATCTGCTGAACAAAGACGACTTTATCTCCTTCAACCACATGTCGAGGTATCTGTACTCTGAGGATGTGGTGAGAAACCCTTTTTCCGGCGTGTGGAATACGTCGTACAACGCCATATTTCAGATAAACAACTTTATCCGCAATGTGTCCTCCTCCGTTGGCGTGCTGAGCGAGGCCAAGAAAAACATGCTGCTCGGCGAAGCCTACGGGCTGAGGGCTTTCCTCCACTTTGACCTTTTCCGCATTTTTGCCTCGCCAACGCAGCAGCTGCCCTACAACACCTCCGCCGAGGTTATCCCGCATGAGACGCAAACGTCCGAAGCCTTTTTTGCCCTGCTGATGCAGGACATTGAGCAGGCCAAGGAGCTGCTGAAAGATGACCCCATCATCACAGACGGCGTGATAGACCTGACGGGAATACAGCCCACCGACAACGTTACGGATGGGGAAATATTCGACAGATACCTGCGCAACTACCGCATGAACTACTACGCATTGCTGGCGCTTCAGGCGCGGGCGCTCATGTTTAATGGCGATACGCAGCAGGCGGCAGCTGTGGCGGACAGCCTCATACGGAACACCTTCAACGGAACGCCATTCTATTGGACGGATAAGTCGAGTGTGCTTAACGACCGCAACTACATCTTTTACTCGGAGGTGATATTCGGCGTGTACAACCTCGACCTCTACACCACGTGGGAAAGGTACACCAACGGAACACGGCAGGGGCAAACCTACGCAGTGAACATGAGCAACCTGCACGGCAACATCTTCCGGTTTGACAACACAGGCGCCGACGTGTCGCTCTGGGAGGACGTCAGGATAAGTCAGTGGACGCCAAGTCCGGCGGGGCAGGGGCTGTACGTATCGGTCAAGTTTGCAAACTTTGTGCACAGCAACGAAAACAACCCCATACGCTACCTTCAGCCGCTGATAAGAATGAGCGAAATGTACTACATCGTAGCCGAAAATTTTCTGCGCAACGGGCAGGTGAGCGAAGCCGTGTCGCTGCTCAACGAGGTGCGTTTTCGGCGAGGATCGCAGCTGGAATCGCTGCCCGACCCCAATACCACCACCGCAGAGCTCGCTTTTGAAATGCTCGAAGCCGAGTACTACAAGGAGTTTTACGCAGAGGGGCAGGTGTTTTTCTACCTGAAACGTCAGAATAGCAGCAGCATATTCAACGCCAACCAGCAGGGGAGAGTCCCAACCTCCTCCTTTACGCCGCCTACAGGGAGCATTTACATTATTCCTATCCCCGACGGCGAAACAAATTTGTAAATCGTAAAATTGTGAAAACGTAAAAATATAGAAAGATGAAGCAGAATATTACCAAGCTGGCGCTTTTGCTGGCAACGCTCGCCTGCTCGTGCGAGTACGAAAAGCTGCCCACCTACAGCGGTCAAGACCAAATATACTTTGCCTACGCCGACGGCATGTCCATAAACATGACGGACGAGCAGTTTCTACACTTTGGGTACGACGAGCCGATGAAGCCGGAAACAACGCTTTACGTGAGCGTGAAGGTCATGGGCAGCGTTGCCGACGTTGACCGGCCGGTGAGCTTCGTGCTGGTTGACTCGCAATCTACGGCAAGGATGAATCGCGACCTGGAGCTGCTGCCGGCGCTCTCGCTCGTGCCGGCAGGAAAGGCGCTGGGGGTGGTGGCCATCAAGCTGAAGAACACCACCGCGCTTCGGGATACGGTGTTGGAGGCTACCTTCCGCCTGGTCGAAAACGAATGTTTCCACACCGACTACACCAAAACCCGATACCCAAACGTCAACTCGGAGGGCAAGATTGTGAGCACCGTGTACCGCGTGCGGTTTGACAACGCAGCAAGCATGCCCCGGCTGTGGGTCGAAAATTTAGACAAGTGTACCCAAATGTTCGGCGAGTTCAGCGAGGTGAAGTTTGACCTCATGTGCCGGCTGCTGGGCTTCGACAAGAGCTACTTCTCATACGACGATGGAGAAGACCCGCTGGTCTTGTTCGATGCAAGAATTAACCTGTATTCGCAAAGCTGGGTGCGAACCGTCAACCGCTACCTGAACGAGTACAGGGAGATAAACGGCAGGCCGATGGTCGACGAACACGGGAAAGAAGTAAAAATGGGAACGTCATCGATTAGTTAAAAAAAGGAGTATTGAATATGAAAAATATAGCAAAATCGGCATGTGCCCTGCTGCTTTTGGGCGCGTGCATCAACGATAAAGGCAACTACGAGTACCACGACGTCAACAGCATCACCATATCGGGAATAAACGATGCGGTGAACGATCCTCCCTACCTCGTTTCCGTGGGAGACTACCTTAACATTACGCCAACGCTGGAGTTTTTGCTCGGCGAAGAGCGCGATACCTACCGCTACGAGTGGCATCAGATGTACGGCCTCGCTGCCCCCTACCAAACGGTGCGGCTGCTCTCCGAAGAGCGGAATTTGAGCCTGGAAATAGAGGGCTCCATGCGCCAACCTGGTATCTACTACCTCATGTACTGCGTAACAAACCTTACCACTGGCATAAGGTACGACCATGTATTCAGGGTGATGGTGCAGAACAGGATCAGCAGGGGCTACGTGGTGCTCCACGAGCCGAGCGACGCCAGCTTCAACATAGACCTCATAGCCTCCTTTAACGACACCCTGACGCACTACCACAACCTGCTGAACATCTTTGAATCGGGCTTGCCAAAAACCGGCAGAAAACCCCTCGACCTGCTCTGCTACTACGATCGTACTGCGCCATCGCCCTACGATACAGACGAGAGGTTGCCCTACTCCGTTTGGGTGCTCACCGACAAAAGCACCGACAGGGTAAAAACCGAAGACTTCTCGTACATGCCGGACTACAACGTATCCAAGCTTTCTCTGATACCCGCCGGCATGTTTGGCAGCAAAGAGCTGGTGGCCGAAAAAATGGTCACCTCGGTGGTTGGAGAAAATCCAAACAGCGCGCGAGTGTACATGTACTTCAACGGAAGTTGGTTTTTCTTCAACCTTGCGTATACGGTCTACTTTTTCGACCAGCCTTTGAACGTTTTTCCCGACGACTTGACCGCCACGCCCTACAAAGCATCCCCCTACATTATGCCGGTAAGCTACTTTGGGGCTATCATGTTTGATGAAGATCAAAAGTGCTTCACGCTTCACCAAACCAACAACAGCGACATGTACACCTCGAGCAAAATATACTGCTCGCACAAGATTGCCAGCTCGGAGCCTTATTTCCCCTGGGGAAGTAAAGGCTACAACCTGCTTTACATGGGCAACCGGACGTGGAATAACGGATTTGCTGTGGTAGAAAATACCGACTCAAGCACCTGCGCGCTCCTGCAAATGACCGTAGAGCGCAACGTGGGAGCCAGGCAGCTGGCAAGATCGTTTTTTGATCCGAGTCTTGATATGCGCTCCGTCAAGTTTTTTGCTTACCATCCAACCTTACCTTACCTGTACTGCGCAACGGAGGAGAGAGTTTACAAAATTTTGGTCTCCACCATGTCGGTTACCGATGTCACCGACCAGCTTGTGCCGCAGGGTCACAGGATAAGCGTTATGGAGTTTCTCTTTGTCCGCGCCCCGCGCTCAGGCTTGCTGACGCTGGCCACCTACGACCCCAACGGAAAGGCTGGAGAAAACGGCGAGCTGGCGTTCTACGCCGCCGCAAACGGAACGGGCGACCTCTCCTTGGCAAAGCATCCGGCAAGCCCTACTGGAAACGGCTACCAGGTAGATATGAAATGGAAAGGTTTCGGAAAAATTGTGGCGCTGGACTACAAGCAGGAGTGAGGCGAGTTTTGCAAAATGCAACGCAGCACATCGTTCGGAATAGCTGCTGAATATTACAAATAAACTAAATGTACGAATATGAAAAGAAAGAATTTACTGCTACTACCCGCGCTGTCGCTGCTGCTGACGTGCTGCTGGGATAAGCCAAACAACAGTCCGGTGGTTATTTCCGGCAAGTGGTGTCGCGGAAAGGCGGCGCAAGTAGCCCTCTACAGGCTCGAAAACGGCAACCTGAAGGAGGTCGCCACCTCGGAGGTGTCCGATGCCGACAGCGCCTTCTACCTTGCCTGCAAGCCTCAGCGGGAGGGTTTTTACTTTATTGGTACCGGCAGGCAGGCCGCCAACAGGTACGCCTTTTATCTTCGCCCGGGCGACGCTGCGCTGAACTTCTCCGTGACGGAGGATTCGTATGAGCTCAGCGGCAGCAACTCTCCCGAAAATCGGGCGTTGGAGCAGTGGCACAGCTTTGTTCAGCCGCTGGAATGGAAGTCGGTTTACTTTACAAAAGCCGCGAGCACTTATGTTGATTTTTTCCCTCTGCTCGAGGAGAAGCTCAAGGCGCTGGAGGATTTTCCCCAAAACCCAACGGGCAACTCAACGTTCAACCGCGCCTTTGAGGAGTACAAAAAGTTAAACTTGCTGGATGTGGCTGTCTCCTTTTTGTTTGTGCCGCGAACGGCGCACCCCGAGGGCGAGGATTTCCCGGACTACTACCGCAGCTTGGACATTGCTGCTCTGACCCAAACAACCGCTCTTCTTAGCTGCATCCCGTCGGGCGTGGAGGTTATTGAGAGGGCTATTTTCGCCAAGCTTCAGGCGAGAGGCGAGAAGACAGGCAACCCCATGAATGCTATTCTGGGATCTCTTGCCGAGGTGTCCTGCGATACGCTGAAGGGCGAGGTTGTAGCCCACTTTGCCTCTACCCAGAAAACCTACGAGGGGTTGGTTGACTATGAGGAAAAGTACGGCAGCTATCTTGTCACCGACGACCAGAAGGATCGGGTAAAAGGTATCAAAAGCGCGCTGAACGTGGTCAAAGAAAATGCTCCGGCGGTAGATTTTGCTTTCCCCGATGCGGCGGGCAAAACTGTTGCTCTCTCCGACTTTAAGGGCAAGCTGGTTTACATTGATGTTTGGGCAATGTGGTGCGGCCCGTGCAAGAAGGAGCTGCCTCACCTCAAGAAGCTCGAGGAGGAATTTCACGGCAACTCCGGCGTTGTTTTCCTCAGCGTTGCTACCGACCCGTCGAGGGATGAGCAAAAGTGGAGGAATTACGTTGAAAGCAACGGCATGAAGGGTGTGCAGCTTTTTGCCGGCGACCGTGCCAGAAAGGATATTATAGAGCCGTACAAGATTGCTGGAATACCAAGGTTTATCCTCGTTGGGCGGGATGGCAGGCTCATTTCGGTGGATGCGCCGCGGCCTTCGTCGCCTGAGATAAGGCCGCTCATAAGGGCAAGCTTGAATAGAAGATGAGAGTAGTAAATTATCTGTTGATTATTCTCGCGCTGCCTGTTGTTTTTGTCTGCTGCACCGGTTTGGCGGGCAAGGGCGGCGCGGATGTTGTGCCTCTCGACGAGAGTGCCGTGCGCGAGGTTGTGCGCCGCTTAGAGCGAGGTTTCAGGCTTGGGGATATGGATACGATTCGGAGCTGCCTTGCCGAAAATTTTTCGCTGAGCGTTGCTACGTGGCCTGCGGCAAGGCGTTACATGGAGCCTGTGCTGGAGAAGGGTTTGGTTAAGGGCGTGAGTTTTGTTGCTCTTACGGATACTTCTGAGGGCAACCGGCGGCTTGTGAGGTTGAAGGTTGAGGCCAACGGTGGGGTACACGAAACTTTGGCGGCTGTTGATGGTGGCCACAAGATTGTGTTTGTTGATTATTTCGACCGGCTGTACGGGCATAGCCGCTACGACTCTTCTGTCTGCAAGGTTGCTGTGCCGTTCGAGCTACAGGATGACCATATTATACTTTCTGTCAGGCTCAATGGTAGTCCTGTCGTGCTTCGGCTTTTGTTCGACACGGGCGCCGATGGCATGGCTCTTAGGGGTGGCTTGGCTGATTCTTTGGGCTTGCAGGTTAGCCACCGGCAGGAGGCGAATGTTGTGGGGGGAAAGGTGCAGGTTGTTGTTTCTGCCGGTAACACTGTTCACCTGACGGATAACTTTTCGCTCAAAAGCCAGAGCATAGCTTTATTTCCTACCATCAGGCACGGGCTGGACGGCGTCATTGGGCTTAATCTTGCGCTTGGCCATGTTGTGGGCGTCAATTTTGACGAAAGGC
>JAIRSZ010000057.1 GCA_031255195.1 Prevotellaceae bacterium
AGCGGTAGAGTGCGTTGAGTTCGGAAATGTATTGGGTTATGAGGTGTTGCATGGAGAATTATATTTGAATTATGGGGGCAAATATAGGAAATGTTTTTGAATAAAAAGTAAAAGTCAAAATGCTTGCCTTCCTCAAAGGTGAAGAGTGAACTTTGCCGCCCGTTGGCCTGGACGATATTTACATGAAGGTTAGTATTTGCTCATAATTTGTTGTTTGTGTTCAGCTTAGCCATTGCTTTTTTGATGCTGATTTTCTCAATGGCAGCAATATCCCTGATATCCATACCGCAAACAGGCATAAGTAATATCTTCTGTAGCAACTCGAAATAACATCCTTTGTAACGCATGGCATGGTCACCAATAACCTGCCGTCCACATTCTTTGCACAAGTAATTTTGCTTCCCCATACGATTTCCATCATCATTTTTCTACCGCGTGCACAGAGGTAAAAAAACGCTATAGGGGTATCTTTATGCGAAAATTTGGAAAAAGATGCCTACCTTTGCAACGATAAACCGCATGTTCAACAGATTTCCGTCGTCAAACTTTCAAGGAGATGTCTCACGTATCGCTGCGCAGCTTATTCCTGCGGCATGTTGCCCAAACGTCCTCCGCCCCTATGGGGCTGGAGGTGGTGCGCGCCGAGGGGATTTACCTTTACACCCTCAGCGGCCAACGCTACGTTGACCTGGTGTCGGGCGTATCGGTGAGCAGCGTGGGGCACAGCCACCCCAGGGTGGTGGCGGCGGTGCAGCAGCAGGCGGCGCAGTACATGCACCTGATGGTGTACGGCGAGTACATCCAAAGCCCGCAGGTGCTGCTTGCGCAAAAGCTGTGCACGCTGCTTCCGCCGAGCCTGTCGAGCGTGTACTTTGTCAACTCCGGCAGCGAGGCCAACGAGGGGGCAATGAAGCTGGCCAAACGCTACACGCGCCGCGCCGAGGTGGTCTGCTTTCGCAACGCCTACCACGGCAGCACGCAGGGGGCGTTGAGCGTGGCGGGCAACGATGCGCTCAAGCAAACCTTTCTTCCGCTGCTGCCCGGCGTGCGCGTGCTGGACTTCAACAGCGATGAGCAGCTGGAGCAGATAACCGAGCGCACGGCGTGCGCCATTGTAGAGCCAATCCAGGGCGAGGCGGGCGTTGTTGTGCCGCAGCGCAACTTTCTGCAAAAGCTGCGCGAACGCTGCACCGCCGTGGGGACGCTCCTCATCTTCGACGAGGTGCAAACCGGCATGGGGCGCACGGGCGCTATGTTTGCCTTTGAGCGCTACGGCGCAACGCCCGACGTCCTTACGCTGGGCAAGGCCTTTGGCGGCGGAATGCCCCTGGGGGCGTTTGTTGCCTCCGGCGAGCTGATGGGCTGCCTGGCCAACCCTGCGCTGGGGCACATCACCACTTTTGGCGGACACCCCGTATCGTGCGCCGCAGGCTTAGCGGCGGTGGAGGTGGTGGAGAGCGAAAAGCTGCTGCCGGAGGTGGCGCACAAAAAGCAGCTGCTGGCTGAGGCTATGCTGGCTCACCCCGCCGTGAAGGAGGTGCGCGGCGAAGGGCTGCTGCTAGCCGTAGAGCTGGGCGACGCACAGCGCGTGCAGCAGTTTTTCCGAAAAACCTTGCAGCATGGGCTGGCCATCGACTGGTTTTTGTTCTGCAACACTGCCTTTCGCATTGCGCCGCCGCTAAATATTACCGACGAGCAAATCGGCGAAGTATGTAACCTCTTGTACAAATGCTTGGAAAAATGACTTCTCGAATAAAAAAGGTGTCAACCCTGCTGCTTTCTCTCCTTGCAGCCGCTGCTCCCCTGCTTGCGCTAACGAAGCAGGAGTTTAAGCAGCACGAGCGCGAGCTCAAGCTCGCCATTCAGAGCATAGCCAAAACCAACGACAGCACGCAGCGGATTGAGCAGAACAACGCCTTTGCCGCGCAGCTGGAGCAGACGCTACGCCAGGATTCCGCTTTTTTCTACGCCTTCGACTCCATTCCCTACCTGTACCGGGTGGCTTCGGCCGACGGGCTGGTGCGCGTCATCACGTGGAACGTCCCCCTACCCGGACGGCAGGAGTACTTTGGCTTTGTGCTTTCGCGCAGCAGCGCAGCAGCAGCGCAGGCAACGCTGCACGTGCTGCGCGACAAGCGTATGCACACCAAGCTGGTGGAGGGCAGGACGCTGGGCGTCGACGAGTGGTTTGGCGCGCTATACACCAAGCTGGTGGACAGGCAGCACCACCTCACCGGCAAGCCCGTCTACACGCTGTTAGGGCTTTCGCCCTGCAACAACGGAATCAGCAACAAAAAGGTGGTGGACGTGCTGAACGTAGACAGCAGCGGACGTTGCTCCTTTGGCGCTCCCATTTTTGTCAGGAAAAACAAGGTGACTTGCCGCCTGATTTTTGAGTACAGCGCAGAGGCCGTAATGGATCTGCGCTACCACGAGGGCATGAAGCAGATTGTTTTCCATAACCTTATGCCCATGTACAGCCAGCTGCGCGGACGCTACGAAAGCTACATCCCAAGCGACTCCTACAACGCCCTCCGGTTTGAAAACGGGCGGTGGATTTTTCACGAAAATGTAGATATTCCCTCATCCGTTGCCGTCAGGAGGTGGAGAGGGAGCAGCAGGAGGGGCAGCAGATGATGGAAAAGATTTACGGCTGCTCCCTGCGGCATCTCAACACCTTTGGCTTTGACGTGAGCGCGCGGTGTCTCATCAAGGCGCACACGGCGCAGGATATTCTACAGCTGCGCGACGACAGGGACTTTGCGCACGGGCGGCGGCTGGTGATGGGAGGCGGCAGCAACCTCCTCTTTACCGGCAACTTCGACGGCTACATCCTCCAACCGCTGATGCAAAACGTGGACGTGGAGGACGACAACGCCGAAAGCACGCTGCTGCGCGTGGGGGCAGGCATGGCGTGGGACGAGCTGGTGCGCATCTGCGTGGAGCGCGGATGGTACGGGCTGGAAAACCTCTCCCTCATCCCCGGCACGGTGGGCGCCAGCCCCGTGCAGAACATCGGAGCATACGGCGCAGAGGCTAAGGACGCTATTGTGGGCGTTGAGTATGTTGACCTGGACGACTTCGCCGTGAAGCGACTGAGCCGCGAGCAGTGCCGGTTTGGATACCGCAGCAGCATTTTCAAGCAGGAGCTCAGGGGGAAGGCGGCCATTACGCAGGTTACGTTCTGCCTGAGCAAGCGCCCGCGCTACAACATCTCCTACGGAGCTCTGGGCGAGGCGGTGAAGCAGCTTGGCGGCGAGAGCCTGCACAACGTGCGGCAGGCCATTGTAGCAACGCGCAGCAGCAAGCTCCCCGACCCGGCAGAGTTGGGCAACGCCGGCAGCTTCTTCAAAAATCCTTTTGTGGAAAAATCGCTGGCGGACGAGCTGCGGAAAAGCCACCCCAACATGCCCGCCTTTGCCTCTCCCGACGGCAGCGTAAAAATCCCCGCCGGATGGCTCATTGAGCAGTGCGGGCTGAAGGGGGCGCGGCGCGGCTGCGTTGGCGTACACCCAAAGCAGGCGCTCGTGCTGGTGAACTACGGCGGCGGAACGGGCGGCGAAACGCTGGCGCTGGCGCGCGAAATCTGCCGGACGGTTCGCGACAAGTTCGGCGTGGAGCTGGAGCTGGAGGTGAACGTGGTGTAGCGCGGCAGGCTACCTCCTGACTTTGCCGACTTTACGCTGCTTAATTTCATATATTTGAGGCCAAAAAAAGAAGTATGCTGATGTACAAAAACCAAAATACGCCCGGGCGAAGGAAACCCGACTGGCTCAAGGTGAAGCTTCCGCAGGGCAAGCTATCTGCACAGGTGGGCGAGGTGGTGCGCGCCCACCGGCTGCACACCATCTGCACCAGCGGGCTGTGCCCCAACCGTGGCGAGTGTCGGGCGCGCGGCACGGCCACCTTCATGATTGGGGGCGATATCTGCACCCGCTCCTGCAAGTTTTGCCACGTGAAAACGGGACGCCCGATGCCCTTAGACCCCAACGAGCCGGAGAACGTAGCCCGCTCGGTGAAGCAGCTACAGCTGCGCCACGCCGTAATCACCTCGGTGGACAGGGACGACCTGCCGGACTTGGGGGCGCGCCACTGGGTGAGGGTGATACAGGCCGTAAAGTCCGAAAACCCCGGCGTTACAATGGAAACGCTGATACCCGACTTTCAGGGGCGGGCAGAGCTGGTGAGCCTGATTCTGGACGCCCGCCCGGAGGTGGTGTCGCACAACCTGGAGACCGTGCGGCGGCTCACCGGACGCATACGCAGCCGCGCCACCTACGAAACGTCGCTGGCGGTTATCCGCCAGGTGGCCGCATCCGGCACAATCGCCAAGTCGGGCGTCATGCTGGGGCTGGGCGAAACACGGGAGGAGGTCATGGAAACAATGGACGACCTGCGGCAGGCGGGGTGCAGCGCCATGACCATTGGGCAGTACCTCCAGCCCGCCAGAGCCAACGTGGAGGTGGCAGAGTACATCCGCCCGGAGGTCTTTGAGGAGTACCGCCGGGTGGGAATAGAAAAAGGATTTGCGCACGTGGAGAGCAGCCCTCTGGCGCGCTCGAGCTACCATGCGGAAAAGCTGGTGGCCGATCGCCAAGCGCCGAATTTTTTACCCCGCAACCCTGCTCCGCAGGATGCGCAAAGCTGAGCGCGCTATGGTGCAGGTGCTATGGACAGACTTGGGCACGCTGGGCTACCGCAAGGCGTGGCAGATGCAGCAAGATTTGATGGCCGGGCTGATAGCAGGAAAGCCTGCGGAATCACCGGCGACGGGCTACCTCCTGCTGGTAGAGCACCCGCACGTGTACACGCTGGGGCGAAACGGAAACCGGAGCAACATGCTGGCGAGCGCGGCGCAGCTGCAAGCCGGGCAAGCCGAGCTGGTGGAGGTTGACCGCGGGGGCGACATTACCTACCACGGCCCCGGGCAGCTGGTAGTCTACCCCGTGGTTCGCTTGAGCGACTTGGGGGTAGGCATTCGGGAGTACGTGCACCGGCTGGAGGAGGTGGTGGTGCGCACCGCCGCCGACTGCGGCGTGAGTTGCGGGCGCATGGAGAAGGCCGCCGGGGTATGGGTGGACGCAAACACCCGAAAAGCCCGCAAGGTGTGCGCTATTGGCATCAGGTGTTCGCACGCCGTGGCCATGCACGGCTTTGCCCTGAACGTGAGCGCCGACCTGACCCGATTTAACGCCATTAACCCCTGTGGGTTTACCGACAGAGGCGTAACCTCGCTGGAGAAGGAGACAGGGCAAAAAATAGACATCGAGGAGGTGAAACGCCTTGTCCGCCGCCACTTCTCGGATGTTTTTGGGGTAACGCTCGTAAAATTAATGGGGATAACGCAGTTAGGTGTGTCGCCCGCCACTTGCACCTAATGGCCGACGGCTTGGCGTTTGGGCG
>JAIRSZ010000130.1 GCA_031255195.1 Prevotellaceae bacterium
GACAATTTTTTATTCCGGCGATTATATACAAGTGAGTATCTAACTTTCATGCTGTATCACAACTAAACAAAAAGCGAACATTTTCCGTATCACATTTTGCAAAATTACACAACATTATCCGAAATTGCAAGAAATAAATTTGACAAGTAAAGGCTGATTATCAAGCCATAAAAAACAATGCAGCGTTATACGAAATTGTACAACGCTGCATTGGTGATCCCAGCAGGATTCGAACCTGCGACCGACAGATTAGAAATCTGTTGCTCTATCCAGCTGAGCTATAGGACCATTGTATGACTTGCATTTTTTCGCCCTGCGCCTTTCATGGCGTTGCTACGGCGCTCATTCCGATGAACTTTTGAAGCAGCAAAAATAGATGAAAAACTCGGGTTTTCCAAGTGCGTGTGGATGAAAAAAGTGTTTTTTCGGAGAAAAACCACCATTTTTTTCTTTTTCCAGACATACCTCCAGCCGAAGCCCTGTCGAAGCTGTACAAGCGCGGCGTAACGCTGCTTCTTTTTTTCGCAAGGCGCAGCTATCGGCAATACCGGTAGCGGTATCGGCCTGCGTCGAGGTTTCCGTGGGCTTCGGATTGCTCAAAGGCTTTGCAGGCTTCGCCCGTGCGCCCCAGCTTGCGGAGCAGGTGCGCGTACTGTAGCCACGCCTGGTGGTCGGCAGGATTTTTTGCGAGGTAGGTTTGGTAGTCGCCAGCGGCAAGCCGGTGCGCGTCCGTCTGCTCGTAGAGGCGGGCGCGCACCGCGTAGCAGGCGGCCTCGGCGGGGTTGTCTGCTATGCAGCTGTTGATGAGCAGCAGGGCTTGGCTGAGGTTTTTCTGCCCCTGATGCGCCAGCGTCAGCAGGTATCGCGCCTCCACGTCCTGCGCGCAGCGCAGCAGGAACGCCTCCGCCTCCCTGTACTTTTTTGCGCCGAGCGCATACTCCCCGCAGCGGCGACAGTAGGTGGTGTCGTCGGGGGCGAGCAGGCGCAGGCGGGCGCAGTCCTGATACGCCTTTTTCGGCTGCCCCAGCACGCCGTACAGACGGGCGCGGCGGTAGCGGTGCTGCGGGTTGTTTGCCTCCTCCCGAATCAGGTCGGTGTAGAGGGCGAGGGCGCTTTCGTATGAGCCGAGGCAGATGAATGCTTCGGCCTTGAGCCGCCGGTGGGTGCGGCTGAGCGTGTCGGCGCTGCGTTCCTCCTCCAGAAGCATGTTCAGCGCGTCCTGGCAGCGGTCGTACCTGAGCGCCTGCTGCACCTCGACGGTGATATCTTCGCTGCTGTCGCTGTCGTCGTCTGTTGGCGAGGCGGCGGACGACGCGGCGACGGCAGCGGGCGCAAGCGCTGCGGCTACCAGAAGGAGTAAACTACGACGCATAGTAGGCTTCCTGGTTGATTTCGCTTATGAGGTTCTGCACAATGCCTATCTCCAGGTAGGTGGTAGCGCCCTTAAAGTAGTAGTTGCCCGCCATTACCGCCACCATGTCGCTGCTGCCGAGGCAGCCCTGGTCGCGCAGAAAGCGTATGGCGTAGCGCAGAAACTCGTCGTTGTTCCTGAGGGGCGCTGCGGGGTAGGAGTACACGCCGTAGGAGAGGGATAACTCCCGCGTGAGGGCGTCAAGGTAGCAGAAGGCAAAGATGGGGATTTTACCGCGAAACGCAGCCAGATAGCGCGGCACACGGCCGGAGTAGGTATCGGTTACGAAGGCGCGGAGGGGCAGCTCGCGGCTGGCCTGCACAGCCGACTTGGAGAGCACAATGGCCACCTTGTCATTTATGCCCACGTTGGGTTGATGTCCGCGCGGTTGCAGATCTTTCTCTACCGCGATGGCAATTTTGCTCATAGTTCGCACGGCCTCCACCGGGTAAGCGCCGCCGGCCGTTTCGCCGCTCAGCATGATGGCGTCGGTGCGCTGGTAGATGGCGTTGGCCACGTCGGTTATTTCGGCGCGGGTGGGGCGCGGGTGGGCAATCATGCTGTGCAGCATTTGCGTGGCGATAATCACGGGTTTTCCGCAGGCCAAGCATTTTTCTATGAGCATTTTTTGGATGCCCGGTATCTCCTCAAACTCCACCTCCACGCCCAAATCGCCGCGCGCTACCATGATGCCGTAGGCGCAGCTCAGGATTTCGTCGATGTTCTCCACGCCCTGCCGGTTTTCGATTTTTGCAATGATTTTGATACGGCTTTTGCGCTCGTTCAGCAGCTCCTGCACCGCCAGCACGTCGTCCTTTGTGCGCACAAAGGAGTGGGCAATGAAGTCGATGTTGTTGTCCATCGCCCAGCGGATGTACTCCACGTCGCGGCTGCAAAGCGAGGGGAGGCGTATCGCCACGCCGGGCACGTTGACGGTTTTGCGCCCCTTGAGCGTGCCGCCGTTCATGACCTCGCACAGCAGGAAGTTCGAGCTTTTGTCCGTCACCTTGAGCTGCACGTCGCCGTCGTCGATGAGCACGAAAGCGCCCAGCGGCACATCGTTCACAAATCCGGCGTAGCTTACGTACAGCATTTCGCTGCTCGACAGAGCGTCGGGGTTGCCCGCCACCTTAACCGTGTCGCCCGTTGCGACGTTAAACCCGGCTTCGTCTGCCATGACGGTTGTGCGGATTTCGGGGCCTTTGGTGTCAACCAGGAGGCCTATTTTTGTGGACACCTTGCGCACGTTCTCCACAATCTTCATGGAGCTTTCGGGCGTTTGGTGTGCGGTGTTGATGCGCACCACGTTCATCCCTGTTTCGTAGAGCTCCTGCAGGAACTCCACGTCGCACTTATGGTCGGATATGGTGGCAACTATTTTGGTTTTCTTTTGTAATGCCAGCTTCATTTGGGTGTAAAAAAAAATTCTGCGCGCAGCTAAGCGGCTGCAAGGGCAAGCGCGCGAAGCTTTCGCTTTTTCTGTCGGGCTGAAAGGCAAAACCCGCCACGGCAGGTCGTATCTGAGGGAAAGCTGAACTCCTTCGGGACGGTTTTGTCGCAGAATTTTTGCGCTGAGCCGCGAAAAATAAGGCGCTCACTTTCCGTGCGGTTGCCAAAAAACAGCCGACAGCTGTTGCAAAAGTAGCAAAAAAAACCGTATTTTTGCCCGACAAAGCGACAATAGGGAATGTTTCCTCACCTGACACTTTTTGAAATTATGAAGCTCTTGAAAATACTACCGCCCCTGCTGCTAACCGCCAGCCTTTGCGCTGCGCAGAGCAGCGTGCGCCCCGAGTGGGGCGCGGCGTTCTTTACCTTTGCCGACAACCGCGAGTACGAGCCGGAGCAGCGGCAAATACCGCAGAGCCTTCTCGGATCGTGGCTTGCCCCCGAGGCAGGCCTGCGGCTCGACAGCACCCACCACCTGCGCGCAGGCCTTGGGCTGCAACGCTACTTCGGCAGCTCCGACAAGGTTGTGGACAAGATGGAGTACATTGCCTACTACCGCTACAACAGCAAGCCCTTTGAGCTGTACGTGGGCACTTTCCCCGCGCGCCACCTGCTTGCCGACTACCCCAACGCCCTCTTCTACGACTCCATCACCAACATGCGGCTAAACTCTGCCAACATATTCTGGCGGATATTCGGCGAACGATGGCACACCGACATTTGGCTGGACTGGTCGGGACACCAGACCGAGACGCAGCGCGAAGCTTTCCTGGTGGGCATTGCCGGAAAGTACCAGCTCAACCGGGCTTACGCTGCCGTGCAAAGCTACATGCACCACTTTGCCGTTGTTGCGGGCGTCACCCCGCAGCACATCGTGGACAACGGCATGATACGCCCCTGCCTGGGCATGAGCCTGCCCGCCGGCGGGCTGCTGGACTCGTTCAACATCAACGTCGGCGTGCTGGCCTCGTACTCGCGCGAGCGTAGCGTCGACCAGCAGTACAGGTTTTCCACGGGATTTTTCAGCGAGCTGATGGTAGAAAAGTTCGGAATAGGCCTCAAGAATACCTTCTACTCCGGCGAAGACCAGCTGCCGCTCTACGACAGGTACGGCGCAGAACACCTCTATTGGGGCGACCCGTTTTACCGGAACACCTTCTACAACCGCAGCGACTTCTACGTGGTGATATTCGACACCCGCTTGGTGCAGGCGCGCTTCACGTGGTCGGTGCACGCCGCCGCAGGCCTCCTCTCCAACCAGCAGACGTTTACCCTCAACATTGGCGTCGACAGCGGGGAAAAAGCCAACGCCAACCGCCACAACCGCCGGACAATTGCGCAGCTCCTTGGGCGAAGGTAGGATGCCGAAAGGCACGACGTTTCTACCCTCAATTCGCACGCCTGCAAGAGTTGACCGGCTGTTGGCTCACGCAGCCTCGCTGTTGGCACAGCCTCTTTTTTTAGGAGCATACGCCATGCGAAAAATATTTTGCTATCTTTGTGGATGTTATCCTGCCGGCGGCGATGCCGAAAAGCGTCGTAAGCGCGTGTAAGATTTTTTAATTGTTTGACTGCTAAACTGCTAATGTTATGTTTTATGTAATGATTGCAGTGTTTGTGCTGGGCTACGTAATGATAGCCCTTGAGCATCCGCTGCGCGTGAATAAATCGGCCTCGGCGCTGCTGCTGGGCGTAATCCTGTGGACACTCTTTGCGCTGTGCAACCCGCTGGCGCTGCCGGACTACTCTCCCGCGCGTGCCTACTTAGAAGCCAACGAGGGGAGCACCTTCATCGAGTGGGTTACGCACGTGGCGCTGATACACCACCTGGGCGAAATCTCCGAAATTCTTTTCTTCCTGCTCGGCGCTATGACCATCGTGGAGCTGATAGACTGCCACGGAGGATTCGGCATCATCACAAACCGTATTAGAGCTACGCGCAAAACGCCGCTGCTGTGGATAATCTCCGTAATAGCGTTCTTCATGTCGGCCGTGCTGGACAACCTGACCACCTCCATCGTTATGGTAGCCCTGCTCCGCAAGCTGGTAAGCGACAGGAAAGACCGGTGGATATTCAGCGGAATGGTCATCATTGCGGCCAACGCCGGCGGGGCGTGGTCGCCCATAGGAGACGTTACCACCATCATGCTGTGGATAGGCAATAAGATTAGCGCGCTGAACATCATAAGCGCCATCTTTGTGCCGAGCTTCGTGTCGCTCATCGTCCCGCTGGGGATTCTCTCCTTCACGATGAAGGGCAGGATAACCCGCCCCGAAGGTGAGAACGAACACCAGCACGCCAACCTCAAGATGTGGGAGCGCAACCTGATATTCTTCATGGGCGTTGGGCTGCTGCTCTGCGTGCCCGTCTTCAAAACCATAACCCACCTGCCGCCCTACCTCGGCGTGCTTGGCGGGCTGAGCATCCTGTGGATTACAACAGAGCTGATGAACGCTCGCCGCTCGGAGCAGGATGCCGTGAGCCTGTCGGTATCGACCATGCTGCGCCGGATAGACACGTCGAGCGTCCTGTTTTTTCTGGGTATTCTGGTCGCCGTGGCCTCCCTGCAAGCCTGCGGGCAGCTGATGATGCTGTCGATGGAGCTGGATACCATCCCCCTCGGCTCGCCGAGCAAGTACTACCTGATTACCGTCATTATGGGGCTGCTCTCGGCGGTAGTGGACAACGTGCCGCTGGTGGCCGGCGCTATGGGCATGTACAGCTTCCCGATGGATCACTTCTTCTGGGAGTTCACCGCCTATGCTGCGGGCACGGGCGGCAGCATCCTCATCATTGGGTCGGCGGCCGGCGTGGCGGTAATGGGAATGGAAAAGATAGACTTCATCTGGTATCTCAAGCGCATCAGCCTGCTGGCGCTGGTGGGCTACCTTGCAGGATGCGGCGTGTTCATTCTTGAGCGGGCAATATAAGGGAGATGTGAGAAGTAAGTTGACCTAACAGGATTCGAACCTATACAAACAGAACCAAAATCTGTTGTGCTACCATTACACCATAGGTCAATGCAGCAAAGTGAATTTTTGCGGGGGCAAATATACAACAATGTTTTATATTCTGCAAGCGGCGCACTTTTTTGGGTGTACCTCAAGCGGCGCAAGCGCGGCTGCGCTTCCCGCAGGGGGGGAGCAACGCCAGCGCACAAGTCAGCGCCCCCGCGCAAAGTATAAAGTATAAACGCTATGCGTTAGCCGCTTGTGCGCGTCGTACAGCCGACGGCGGCACAGGCGTTGCTACGCGCACTACCAACTCTTGCTTGTAGTAAATGAAAAGGCAACCTCTGCTACGCCACGCATCGGCCATGAGCATCGGCGACATTCTGATGGCCTCCATACGCCGCAGCACGCACGAAACGTCCATGCTGCGGCGCGCCTACGTGCTGGGGCTGTGGGAGGATGTGGCAGGCAAAAGCATAGCCGCACGCACGCAGCAAATATTTTTGAAGGACAAAAAGCTGTTTGTGGAGCTCAGCTCGTCGACAGCGCGGAACGAGGCGTTCATGCAGCGGGACGAAATTGTGAGGCGCATCAACGAGCAGGCGCAGGCGCAAATCGTCAGCGAGCTGATTTTGAGGTGAGCGTCTGCCGCGCGCCGCAGCCTTCCACCACCACCACGATTTCGCCCTTAGGCTCTTTTTGGGCAAAGCGCTCCGCCAGCTCTGCCAGCGTTCCGCGCACGGTTTCCTCGTAGAGCTTGCTTAGCTCGCGCGAGACGGAAGCCCGACGATCGCCGCCCAGCGTCTCGGCGAGCTGCGCCAGCAGCTTGAGCAGGCGGTGCGGCGATTCGTAGAAAATCATGGTGCGCTCCTCGCCCTGCAGGGCGGCAATTTTGCCCTGCCTCCCCTTCTTTTGCGGCAAAAATCCCTCGAAGCAAAACCTGTCGCAGGGCAAGCCTGAGCTAACCAACGCCGGAACAAAAGCCGTTGCGCCGGGCAGACACTCCACCGCAACCTCCTTCGCTATGCAGGTGCGCACCAGCAGGTATCCGGGGTCGGATATGCCGGGAGTGCCTGCGTCGCTCACCAGCGCCACGCTCTTGCCCTGGGCTATGAGCGCGGCCACGCGCTCCACCGCCTGGTGCTCGTTGAACTTGTGGTGCGATTGCAGCTTGGTGGATATGTCCAGATGCTTGAGCAGGAAACCCGTGGTGCGCGTGTCCTCAGCCAGCACGAGGTCAACCTCGCGCAGCACGCGGATAGCCCGCAGGGTGATGTCCTCTAAGTTGCCCACAGGCGTGGGAACAAGAAAAAGCTTTGCGCTACTCGCCATTTTGTGTCACTTTTATTTTTTTGTATATACGCGAATCGGAAGCCGAAAAATTACCGCTTACCGTTGAACTCCCACCTTCTCCGGCCTCCTTTCGGAGAGGTGAGCGGAGAGGCTTTCGCCAAGCCGCCAAGAGCGGCAAAAGTAGCGAATTTCTCGCAGAGTAAGGGCTAAAAGCGGCAAAAAAGTAGGCTTACCTTTGTACTATTTTTACCATTCTGTTTTATTGTGCAATGATTTAGAGAATAGCGGCGTAATCACTTAAATCAAATGAATCACAGTCCAAACATTTCCGGTGCGGAACGAAAGGAACTTCAGCCCCTCCCGTAGCAACAGGCGACGGTGCGCCTGTACCTCATTTACACTCTGAATTTTTGAATCCTTGAATGTCTTTTATTGCCCAAATAGCATTATTTAACACCCAAAAACGGCGGTTGTTTTAAAAAAAATACATACTTTTGTTCCGATTAAATTTGTCATGTCCTAAAATGGATATTTCATATCGGGTAGTAAAATTAAAATGATTCACAGTATGAAAACATTATTATCTACTTTCCTGACATTAAGCATTATTGTATTTGGTTTTGTATCTTGTTATCGTATTGGCGGTAGCGGTATTGTTCATGGATTTTCCATTTACATTGTCGGAGAATCGAATAAAACGGTACAAATATCTTATCTTGAACGAGAGAAAGTAAAAAATACGTCTAATGATCATTCAGATGTTGGTGCTACTCCCGATTTTGTTTATACCAATAGAAATGTAGTCATTACAGAGTCGGTAACATTGCCCTTTTTCAAACGCGTTCATTGTGTTGGAGGTGCAAAGTCCAAAAATGCTTTTCTGGAAATTACTTCTGAAAATGATTCGACAACAAAAGCTATTATATTTGACGATAACTTGTTGTTGGAAGATAGTAGATGTCCGGTTTTTGCTGTATGGGAAACGGATATGCAAGTAAACGAATGTGCTTATTGTAAAGACCTGCC
>JAIRSZ010000183.1 GCA_031255195.1 Prevotellaceae bacterium
TGCGCCTGCTGCTGGCGCACATACCAAGCATCCTGCACATTGAGAAGGAGGCCTACTACCACTCGCTCTTCCTGCTGATGATGAAGCTGCTGGGCTTCGACATTCAGGGGGAAGTCCTCACGAATATCGGGCGCATAGACGCAGTGTGGCGACAACCCGGTCTAACGGTGGTGGCCGAGGTGAAGTACCAAGCTCAAGGCGCTATTGACAACCTGCTTGACGAGGCCATGAAGCAAATCCACGACAGGCGCTACTACGAGGCCTTTCTCGACAAAAAAGTCACGCTGCTGGCAATTGCCTTCTCCGGTAAGGAGGTAAGGTGCCGAATGGAAAGCGTAAATTGATGAACTAAAATTATTTACCATGAAAGATTTACAGATAAGAATACCGTCGTTTTCCGAGAGGAAAAGCATCGGGGAAAAAAGTTGAAAACAGCAGGCAGGAAAGGTAGTAGCAGCGTGGCTCGCAGACGGTAACAAATTCTTTCTATTTTCGCTCAAAAATCCTGCGAACAACTCAACTTTCGCATTAACCCCTGCAATATGACGTTTTGGTTTCTTTTATAACCGAAATGAACGTTAAGGTGTCTCACTTGATTTTTCTCGATTTTCAACATAACAATCAGATATACAGAAAGATTTGTGAGAAAACCAAAGTGTTAAAAATCGGTGAAAAGTCCATGAATTTTCCATTAAAGTCCATTCCATATTTAATTTTATTGGTATAACTTTGCCCCCGATTCTTTTGGGATAGATTTCGTCTTTAATGAATATTCCTAATTAACCACGTACCGTAATGCACAACTCTTTTTCTAATTTACGGGAAGCATGCTTAAGCCAAGGTAAAAAAACTTTGGCTAATGCTGCTTGTGCACAGAGGATAGGCATACAAGTTTGCCCGAGCTACGAACATCGCATGGATAAGGCGCATCTTATTACAAACACGCCTTCTTTTTTTAAAGTAACATTTAACATACATACACCTCGACGGCAAGGTTACGCTGATGGCTATTGCTTTCTCCGAAAAAGAGGTAAAGTACAGGGTGAAAAGCGTAAGTCGGTAAAATCCACTTCGTAAAATTCGATGAAACATTATCATTAAAAATAGCGAAATAAACAATTTATTCAATTTTGTTAACACTAAATACATTTGACTACGATGAAAAATTTTCGATTCTCAACTTTCAACTTTCAGTTCGCCGCCACAGCTATGGTTTTGTGGGCTGGTACAGCGTTGGCAACGCCTATGCAGCGCGAAATATCTTCGGGGTGGCAATTCAGGCAGGCTCGCTTAACAACTTGGCATCCAGCCACAGTACCAGGCGTGGTGCACACCGATTTGCTGGCCAATAAGCTCATTGACGACCCGTTCTTTCGCCTCAACGAGCGAGGAGTACAATGGATTGACAAGGAGGATTGGATTTACCAAACCTACTTTGATGTAAGCCGCGAGGAGCTGGCGCAAACCAACCTTCGCCTCCACTTCTACGGTCTGGACAACTACGCCGACGTGTACCTGAACGGCGAAAAGGTGCTCGCCACCGACAACATGTTCCGCGAGTGGACGGTCAACGTTAAGGATAAGCTCAAGCAGGACAGCAATCTGCTCCACATCTACTTTCACTCGCCCATAAAGGTGGACATTCCCAAGTTCGACGCGCTGCCCTTTCAATACCGCACGGGGCCAGACCAGTCGGAGAACGGCGGCATTTTCGATAAGCGCGTGAGCATTTTTGCCCGCAAAGCAGGCTACCAATACGGCTGGGACTGGGGGCCTCGCCTTGTTACCTCTGGCATCTGGCGACCGATAACGCTTGAGGCTTGGAGCAGCATTCGCATAGAGGACGTGCACATTCAGCAAAAGGAGGTCAACAGTAGCCGTGCAGACATTGCCGCCAACGTGGAGCTGCTCGCCGACGCCGACATGTCGGGCGTAAAGGTGGTGGTCAGGGACAAGAGCATCGGCAAAACCTTTGGCGAAAAGACGCTCAATTTACAGAAAGGCCTTAACAAGGTATCCATCGGTTTTACCGTAAAAAAGCCCAAGCTGTGGTGGTGCAACGGGCTGGGCGATGCGCACCTCTACACTTTCCAGGTGGAGGCGCTGGCTGCCTCCGGTGGCAGCGACGCAAAAGCCGTTACCACCGGCCTGCGCTCGCTAAAGGTCATCAACAAGCCCGATGCCGACGGAGAGGCGCTTTACTTTGAGCTCAACGGCGTGAAGGTATTCGCCAAGGGCGCCAACTACATTCCGCAGGACAACTTCCTGCCCCGCGTTACGGCAGCCCAGTACGAAAAGACCGTGCTGGATGCCGCCAACGCAAACATGAACACCCTGCGCGTGTGGGGTGGCGGCGTTTACGAAAGCGACTTGTTCTACGAGCTGTGCGACAGGCACGGCATCATGGTGTGGCAGGATTTCATGTTTGCCTGTAGCCTCTACCCGTCCGAAGGCGCATTTTTGGAGAATATCCGGCAGGAGGCTATCGACAACGTGAAACGCCTGCGCAACCACCCCTCCATTGCGCTGTGGTGCGGCAACAACGAGGTATACTACTTCTGGACGCTCTGGAACTTTGACGAATACTACCGCCAGCAAAGCCCCGAGTACGAAAAAATTATCTGGAAGCAGTACACCGACCTGTTCGACGGCGTGTTGCCTGAGGTGGTGGCAGCCTACAGCCCCGAAACATTCTACTGGCCGTCGTCGCCCTACAACCGCAACAAGGACGAAGACCACAACGGCGACCGCCACTACTGGGGCGTGTGGCACGGCAACGTTCCTACCGCCGATTTCAACGTGGTGAAAAGCCGCTTCTTCAGCGAGTACGGATTCCAGTCTTTCCCTGAGTTTGAGTCGGTCAAGCTGTTTGCGCCCGACAGCGCCGACTGGAGCATCACCTCAGAGGTGATGATGTCGCATCAGCGCGCCGGCAGCTACGCCAACCTCCGCATTGCCGACTACCTGCAACGGGAGTACGAGCTGCCCAAAACTTTCGAGGATTTTCTCTACATGAGCCACGTCTTGCAGGGCGACGCCATAAAGACCGCCATCGAAGCGCACCGCCGGGACATGCCCTACTGCATGGGGACGCTCTTCTGGCAGCATAACGACTGCTGGCCGGTGGCGTCGTGGGCAAGCCGCGACTACTACGGACGCTGGAAGGCTCAGCACTACTTTGCCCGAAGCGCCTATCGGGATATTCTGGTCTCACCCATCGTTGAGGGGCAAAGGCTGAGCGTGTTCGTCGTTTCGGACAGGCTAACACCAACTGAAGGACGGCTGAGCCTAAAGGTAATGAAGCTGGACGGTACGCCCGTCAGCGAGGTGAACAAAACCCTAAAAATACCGGCCAACGCAAGCCATAGGCACCTCTCGGCAGACGTTGACAGCCTGCTCAAGGGAACGCCGCGCAATGAGGCGCTGGTTGCGGTGCAGCTCGCCGACAAATCGGGGGCAGTTTACAGCAACCGCTACTTCCTGACGCTGCAAAAAGACGTCAGCTTCCCCCAGCCTGCCATCTCACGCAGCATCAAGCCTGCGCCGGGAGGCTTTGAGGTGAGCCTGACGTCGGACAAGTTTGCCCGAGCCGTATTCCTCTCCCTCAGCGGGATTGACAACTTTTTTGAGGATAACTACTTCGACATCCTGCCCGGACAAACGGTCAGCGTGTTGGTAAAAACGTCGCTTTCGGAGGCCGAGTTCAGCCGGCAGCTGAAAGTAAAAACGATTATAATGGAGCCTTAACACCTACAACCTGCAAAAAAATCTCATTGGATGAAGCTGAAAGATGGTTTTAGCGGGCAACGTCAAGTCGTTGTTCCTCCAACGATAATAAGGAACATGGAGCGGCACGAAATCGGTAAAGATTTACACATCACCGAAATCGGGTTTTACCCCAAGGCCACCCACCACTACCGGAAGCGCTTTAACGGAAGCGCCGAGCACATTTTTATATACTGCACCAACGGGCAAGGCTGGTTTGAGGCAAACAGCGTCAGGCAAAGAATTACCGAAAACCAGTTTTTCATCATTCCCATGGGTGTTCCACACAGCTACGGGGCAGCCGAAAACACCCCGTGGACAATTTACTGGATACACTTTAAGGGCGACAAGGCGCTACAGCTGATACAGCCGCTCACGCGCAACAAGTACAACCACATAGACATTGACGATAACTCGCGCATTGAGCAAAGAATTACGCTGTTTGAGGAGATATACACCACGCTGGAGGGCGGCTTCACCAACGACAACATGCTTTACTCTGCGCTTTGCCTTTACCACTTTCTCGGAACGCTGATATACATTAAGCAGTTCAGGCGGATAAAATCGGGCAAGTCGAAGGGCGACGTTGTTGATTTAGCCATCCACTACATGCGCGAGAACATGGAGAAAGAAGTTAGCATGTCCAACCTGGTCGAGTCTTTGGGATATTCCACCTCGCAATTCAACACCATCTTCAAGTCGCGGATTGGTATGAACCCCAAGCAGTTTTACCTCCAGATGAAAATACGGGAGGCATGCAAGTACCTCAACTTCACCAGCATGAAGGTTAACCAGCTCTGCTACAAGGTGGGCATCGACGACCCGTTTTACTTTTCCCGCATATTCACCAAAATCATGGGGTGTTCCCCCATGGAGTATCGGGAAGCACAGAAGGGGGGCAGTGGGATTTAAATCC
>JAIRSZ010000175.1 GCA_031255195.1 Prevotellaceae bacterium
TGTAAAAGACGTTACTACAGGTACTCCAACGCTTTTTCGAGCATCATTCCGCGTGAGCCTTTGAGCAGAATTAGCCGACGTTCGACTCTGTTGCTCTTTAGGTACTCGCACAGCGTCGCACTGTCGGCAAAGGTCAGGAAAGGCTTTCCGGCAACGCTGCAAAAATGTTTGCCTACTAAATAAACATTTGTCAGTTTCTCCTGCTGTAGCAGCTCTGCTACGTGCTCGTGTTCGCCTTGCGCGCGCTCTCCCAACTCCAGCATGTCCCCCAGAATGAGCAGCTTGCTCCCGCTTTCGGCGTTAAACTGCGCAAAACTCAGTATGGCAGCCGCCATGCTTGTGGGATTTGCGTTGTAGGCGTCAACAATGATGGTGTTGCTCGCTGTCTGCAAGAGCTGTGAGCGGTGGTTTTGTGGCTCGTAGGTTGCTATCGCTTCGCGAATATCCTCCTTTGCCACCCCATAGTAGCGGCCTGCTGCTATGGCCGCAAGCACGTTGGGAGCATTGTAGGCGCCTACCAGCTTTGTTGGCCAGGTGCATCCGTCGGCCGTGCGTAGCGTTAGAAAGGGGTTGGCGCTGCTTCCGTTGTCCACGCTCACGTTGTTTTCGCGAAAGCCGTAGGGTACGACATTCTGCACGCCGTACTCTTGTATCATGCTGCACAGGGTGTCGTTGTCGCTCTGGTAAAATACCACTCCACGAGATTTCACCAGGTAGGTATAGAGTTCGCCTTTGGTCTTTTTCACACCCTCAAGCGAGCCAAATCCCTCAAGGTGCGCTTTCCCAATGTTGGTAATCAACCCTGCGGAAGGCTGCGCTATGCGGCACAGATTGCTAATTTCACCCGGATGGTTGGCGCCTGCTTCTACAATGCCTATTTGCGTATCGTTGTTCATTTTCAGCAGGGTAAGCGGAACGCCAATATGGTTGTTGAGGTTTCCCTCCGTAGCGACCACGCGCAGCTTGCGCGAAAGCACCGCTGACAGGAGTTCTTTGGTTGTTGTTTTACCGTTGGTTCCGGTTACTGCAATAATGGGCAAGGCAAGGCAGCGGCGGTGGTGTTTTGCCAACTCTTGCAGAACATTCAGCGTATCGTCCACCTTGATGTATGATGCACCCTCGGCGACATTCTCGTCAACTACGGCATACGCAGCGCCTCGCGCCAAGGCTTCCGCTGCATAAGTATTGCCGTTGAAACTGTCGCCCTTGAGTGCAAAAAACATGCAACCCGGAAACACCTTGCGGCTATCGGTGCACATCCCGGTGGTAGTTAAAAAAGTGCGGTACAGGTGCGATATATCATACATACTTTTTTAGATTTAAACGATTTGAAGCCACATACAAAAAAACGGTTCAAAAATTTTGAACCGTTTGTCTTCTAATATCACTAAAATAAGAGATTTAGTATGTCGGTGGCTTTCAGCCAAAGTTACTTTGATGTTGGAGCAGTAGGCTTAAATTTAGCGTCGCCGAGCCTGTCCATAGCGCAACGAAAACCGATGTCTTCCTTTGATTTTGCTTCGTCGAGGAAGCGACGGGCGCCAGGGCTCAGGTAGTAGGCTCTATCCATAAACGATCCGCCTTTGTAAACTCTCGATTGCTCATTTACAAGGCTTGACATTCCCTGCCGTTTTTCGCCTTGCCCCTGATAGTACATTTTATTGGAGTTAACAGTTTCCTCCTTCTTTTCCATATCTTCGCCCGTGCTTATGGCCGAAACTATATCGCCGTCGTGATAGTTTCTATTATCACCCACCAAATAGTTTGGACGGTTGTTTACATATCCTATTGTGTCTTTTTTCAGTCGTCCCAACTCGTCCTTAATATAGTGTCCTTCTTCGTCTTTGGAGGGGGCTGTATAGATATTACCACGGAAAGGTCGGGCGTCTTCAACATCTTCAAACGACAATGCGCGATAAACATCAAGTACCCATTCGTTCACGTTTCCGGCCATGCAGTAAAGCCCGAAATCGTTGGGCCAAAAAGAGGTAACAGGCACCGGACGCGGAGCGTTGCCATTGGGGTTGCTTGCTATACCCATCAGGTCGCCACGTCCTTTTTGGAAGTTGGCCATCAGCAGGGTTTTGTTAAGCCCTTCGGTTTGCCTCACACGGTTGCCCTTCCACGGGTAGATGTTGCGCCCGCTCAGCACGCCGGTTGCGGCATCGCCGATGGAGGCCATTGCTGCGTACTCCCACTCGGCTTCGGTTGGAAGGCGGAACTTAGGAAAGATAATACCATCTTCGTACCTTACAGTACGTCCGTCGGGGTTGCGCCCGCTTAGGTCTGGCAGGTTTCTTTTTACCACGCCGGTGTATTCGCCGACCAAGTAAGTTTCGGTGTTGAAGTTGTCATCATCTTTTTGGTCAGCCACGCTAAAATCCAAAACGCCTGAATTGATCAGCGCAGCCTCGTTCACACGGTCGGTACGCCATACGCAATAATCGCTGGCCTGCAACCACGAAACGGCTACCACCGGATATTCGTTGTATGGAGTAAACCTGAAGTAAAATTCAACGAATGATTCGTTGTATCCCAAAGGCTTGCGCCATGCCAGCGTATCGGGCAAGGCTCTGCGGCCTACTTCGGGGTGCGAAACGTACACCATATTCAGCCAATGGATGTACTCGCGGTAGTCGATGTTGCGAATTTCGGTAACATCAATGTAAAAAGCATCAATGCTTACCTTGCGCTGTGGGTTGTTCCATCCATAGGGAACATCTTCCGCTATCATACCCATAGTGAAAGTTCCGCCCGGTATGAAAACCATACCCGGAGGCGTCGGTTGGTCGTACATTTCGTACACCTCGAAAGCGCCATACTTCGGGTCATTGTATTTCCATCCCGTAGTTTTTGATGCACCGGAATGATGCGCTCCACCCGGCCCGCCGGTAGCACATCCAATCGTTACCAATCCAAGCGAGGTAACGAGCAATTTTAAACAAAATTTCATGGTTATGTATTCAAAAAAAGTTTACTAAGTTGCTTTATACCAGCACTACAGACTGCCTGTAGCGGAGGATATGCACAACACTACCATACGGCGGCAAAGGTACAACTTCTTTTCTTACTTTTGGCTATATGTAACCCTGCTATTATGTTATAAATAGTTAAAGTATGGCATGTTCTGTGTTTTTCGGTCGCTGTTGCGATTCTGAAAGTAGTAGCTACGTTGCACCTGCCGCTTTATCCTGAAAATTAGAGAAATTTCATGGATGTTGGGCGAATATTTGCGCAGCATGTTGTTCATTTTGCCGAAATCGAACGAGTAAATAACCGAGAGCCAGCCTGATGAGTAGGCTACGCTGGCAGAGTAGAATCCGACTTTGCTGTTGGCATCAAATCCGGCCTTGTAAAAGAAGCCTCCGGAAAAATTGTTTAGCCCTACGTACCCGCCAAGCGCAAGGGAGTGGAACGATCCCTGCCAGCCGTAGACGGCGTTTGGCGAGAAGGTCAGCGTGGAGGTACTGCCGCGATAGTTGGCCGTTCTTCTGCCGTATAGCGGTACGGAAACGTTGCACCCTCCGTGCAGGGTGATCTTGCGCGGCGTGGTAACGGGTTGGCCGAGCACCTCGCCGCTGGGCGCTTGCATCAGGTTGTGCAGGGCGGCGCCGACGTAAAATATGCGGTGCGAAAATACGCTGCCTACCGCCATGTCGAAGTAGGTTTTCTGCTCTGAGGCGTAGGCGTTGTCGGCTATGGCCGCGCTGCCGTAAGCGCCGAGCATGTCGGGGAAAACAAGCTTGGCGGCGTTGGTAGAGATTACGTCCAAAAGCGCCTGAAGGCCAAATCGGAGAAATGTTTCCTCTGCAATGCGGAGGTTATAGGCATACGAGGCTCCTACCGAAGTGTTTGTCAGCGCACCGCCTCCCTGCCGGTCGGAAACGGCGCAAATTCCTGCACCGCTTTTGAACGCATTGAAGTAGTAGTCGGCGTAAACGGCATAGAGCATGTACGGATTGTCCAGCCGCCCCAGCTTGTATTGGTAGGTGGCGCCCATTCGCATAGCGTCCTCCATGCCTGAGTAGGCAGGGTTGAGGTAAAGCGGCGCTGCGTATGGCTGGGCAAAGTTTGCGTCCTGAGCCAGCGCGGGCTGCCCGCAGCGCAGGCCAAAGGCCAGCAGCAGGTGGATGGCAATACGATGCTGATATGAAAATTTAATTGACATTGTAGCGAACAAAGGTAGAAAAATGCTTATCTTGCGCACTCTTTTCCGTCTTAAAAAAGTGAAAAAAAAATTACTGAGATATACGACAATTATTTTTCGAGGCGCAGTAAAGCCCCGTGCGTGGGGCTTTTCGTATGCTACGCTCATGCTGCCTGCGCTGCTGCTGCTTTGCTCGGCCAACACCACAGATCGCGCTGTGCAGCCACAGGCGATGGAGGCATCAAAATCGACGCTGAACAGCGGACGTTGGGTGAAGCTGCGCATAAAGCAAACCGGCGTGCACCGCATAACGGCTGACATGCTAAAAAGGTGGGGCTTCACCAACCTCAACGCAGTGAGCGTGTGGGGTAATGGCTGCCGCGGACTGCCGCGCCTCAACAGCGAGGCAAACCCGGACGACCTGCTACAAATTGCCACGAAAGTCAGCGAAGGCAAAATCCTTTTTTACGCCGAGGCAAAAAATACGTGGCGGTACAACGCGCAGAAAAAGTTTTTTGAGCACGAGCAAAACGAGTACTCCGATGTTTCATACGTTTACATTACCGATAGCCGGAATGTAAAATGGATGGCTGCTGCGGCACAGTCGGCAACGGCCACCGACGTTACGGATACATACGACTACCGCGACTACCGCGAACGCATAGATACCAACCTGCTGCGCTCTGGGCGGCGGTTCTTCGGAGAGGTGTACGGTGCCGTGCGGCAACATTCGCTCAACTTCAGCGTGCCGTCGCTCTACCTCGGTGACCCGCAGCTAAAAATGCAGGTATGCGCCGCCGCCCGCAGCACCACCGGCAGCACTTACTCCATACAGGTCAACGACGCCGCCATCTATACGCTGACCATTACGCCCGTTACCCAAAACGTGGACTACATGAAGGCCGACACCGCCCTGTTTGAAAATATTCCGGTAAACGGCGAAAATATCAGCTTGAAAATAACGTACAATCGCCCTGAAAATTCGGCCTCGGCGTGGGGTGTGTGGGACTTTATGACCATCAACGCGCGGGCAACCCTCCGGCTGCAAAACAGCCAGCTGCTCTTTCGCGACGCACAGCGCGTGGGCGCCGCTACCCGCTTCAACATTACCACATCGCAGCAAAACGTGAGGGTATGGGATGTGACCTCCCCTCACAGTGTGCAGGAGGTGGACGGCATTGCCTCCTCGGGCAACGTCAGCTTTGCGGTGGAAATGCCAACCTTGCGCGAATTTGTGGCGTTTACCGACAACATGCTTTTAGACCCCGAATACGTTGGCGAAGTCCCCAACCAGAACTTGCACGGAATGTCGCCGCCGGAGCTGGTAATTGTTGTTCACCCGTCGTTCGTACCGCAGGCGGAGAGGCTGGCGGATTTTCACCGAAAAAAAGACAACATGAGCGTGCTGACGGTAACCACCGAGGCAGTGTACAACGAATTTTCCGGCGGGCTGCCCGACGTGAGCGCCATTCGTAACTTTATGCGCATGTTTTACCGCCGCAACGCCGCCACCACACCCAAATATCTGTTACTGTTCGGCAGCGGCACTTACGTTAACTACGAGGGGAAAAAAGGCGTGGGGCACATCCCGACTTTTCAGTCGGACAACTCGCTGGTTTCGGAGCGGTCATACGTGAGCGACGATTTTTTTGTGCTGCTCGACGACAACGAGTATCTCAGCGACGCGGGCATGAGCGGTAAGCTGGACATGGCTGTGGGACGAATTCCTGCACGCACTGAGGAGGAGGCCACTACGCTGGTGGACAAGATAGAACAGTATAGCGCAAACCTAAGCGGCGACTGGATGAGTAAGTGCATCATCATTGCCGACGACGAGGACGGCAACGACCACATGCAGCAGGCCGAAAAAATAGGGAGCTACATCATGGACTCCGCCCCCTCGTACTACGTCAACAAAATATACCTGGACGCCTACGTGCAGCAGTCTACGCCAAGGGGCGAGCGCTACCCCGACGTTACCGATGCCATCAACTCGGCCGTATGCAGCGGCGCGCTGCTGGTGAACTACACCGGTCACGCCAACGACCAGTGGCTTGCGCACGAGCAGGTGGTTACCGTGAGCGACATAAAACGTTGGAACAATCGTAGCCGCCTGCCGCTGTTTGTTACCGCCACCTGCGAGTTCAGCCGCTTTGACAACCCCGGCGTGCGCTCGGCCGGCGAGCAGGTGCTCTTCCTGCCCAACGGCGGCGGCATTGCCATGCTCTCAACCACAAGGCTGGTGTTTTCCAGCGCCAACTCAGCGCTCAACCAAAAGTTTATTGAGGAATTTTTCAGGAAAGACGCTGCCACCGGCGGGCACGCCCGAATCGGTGAAATGGTGAGGCGCACCAAAAACGCCTCGACAACGGGGGTAAACCAGCTCAACTTTTCGCTGCTCGGCGACCCTGCGCTCATGCTCCACTTCCCGTCGTATACGGCGCAGACCACCCACGTTAACGGCATCCCCTACGCCACCCCCGATACGCTAAAGGCGCTGGCCAAAGCCAGCATTGGCGGCAGCGTGAACAGCAGCGGACATACCGATACGCTTCACGTCAGCGTGTTCGACAAGGAGCAGCTCAAGCAAACGCTGGGCAACAGCGGGCAACCGCCGTTCACCTACCGCACGCAAAGCAGCCTGCTGTACAAGGGAAAAGTATCGGCCTCCGGCGGGTTGTTTACGGCAGGCTTCATCGTGCCGCAGGACATAGCGCCCAGCTACGGCAACGGAAAGATAACCTACACGGGCAAGTCCGGCGACAAGCTGATGGCGGGCAGCAGCCTTGTGCCTGTGGGCGGCGTGAGCGGCAACGCCGTGATAGACACCACGCCGCCGAGCATCCGCATATACATGAACGACGAGCGCTGGGTGCCCGGCGGCGCTACCACCGAATCGCCTACCCTCATTGCTCTGCTTGCCGACAGCAGCGGCATCAATATTACGGGTAACGGCGCAGGGCGCGACATCACGCTCAGGATACGGCAAAACGGCAAAACGTACATCCTGAACAATTACTACACCGCCAACACCGACAGCTACACCTCGGGGCGCGTGGAGTTTCCCATTCCTCCGCTGGAAAAAGGAGCGTACACCGCCACGCTCAAAGCGTGGGATGTGGTGAACAACCCCGCCGAGCAAAGCATCGAGTTCAGAGTGGCCGACGACGAGCGGTTTACGCTAAGCAGGGTGTTGAACTACCCCAACCCGTTTACGCAAAAAACGGCCTTCTTTTTCGAGCACAATCGCCCTTACACGGATATGGAGGCGATAGTGCAGGTGTTCACCATTTCAGGAAAGCTGGTTAAGACCATACGCTACAGCGTTCCCCAAAGTAGCGTCTCGCTGCGCAGCGTACCCGTTGAGTGGGATGGCCGCGACGACTACGGCGGCAGGCTGGGGAGAGGCACTTACCTCTACCGGCTCAAGGTGCGATGCAGCAATGGCGA
>JAIRSZ010000193.1 GCA_031255195.1 Prevotellaceae bacterium
TCCGGCTTGGGTTTGGGCTCCTCCTCGAAGAATTGGCATTTCCCTGTTTTGCTATTCCATGTTACCCATCGGTCTACCTTTTGGCCGGAATTTTTCCCATTTTTGATTTCCAGCCCCTCCGCTTTTACGGCTCCGCCGCTTTGCAGGGAGGCGAGCTGCTCGCCGGTAAATTTGACGTTGGCAATTTGCGGTGGAGGCGCCTGCCTGCTGCTGTAGGTATTTGCCACCCACTTTGCCAAGCCCTCAGCCTTTGTTTGGGCCTGCTCTACATGGATTTTTTCTACCAGCTGGGGGGCGCGCTTAACGACGGCAATTACCTTCACCAGGTGGTTGTTTTCAATCGCCCTGCTCAGCCCCTCCTGCGTGAGGTCGGCGGCGCTCAGCTTAATTTTTGTCGGGTCGTTGGTCCAACCCTTACCGATGTAATTTGTTTCCATGGCGGCTTTGGCGGCCTTAACCTCCTCCGGAGACATGTGCTTCATCTCCGGCGTGTACTTATCCTCAAATACCACGAGGTCGGCGCAGTCTTTACCAACTTTGTCGGGGTTTCTATCCTGCACAACCAGCTTGTAAATGTTGCGATCGCCAAGGGTGTGCACGTTGAAGTCGTATAGAACCAGCAGCTCCTTCAGGTCGCCCTCGGCGTTGCGCACCTTTTCGGTGTTGTCCAGGTGGATGCTCACCGTGGCCTCCACGCCTGTGCGCTGTGCGCCTGGTGCGCCTGTTTCCACCACCAGGTAGCGTGTTTCGTCTGCAACCGTGCCGTCCGACCTGGGAACGGACGCCTCGTATGGCACAATGCCCAGCTTGGCGTCGCCGTACTCGTTAACGTCCAGCTTCTGAACGGCGCTCGTGTACAGGTTAAGGCTGTACGATTTTCCATTTTCGCCGTTGTTCCCAAATTCCTGCTTGTAGGCCACCCCTACCGTGCGCGTTTCGCCGAACTTGGTGGACGCATCGTAGCCTCGCCCGACGTACACATATTTGCCATCTTCATCCTTGCTGCCCAGCATAACGGAGAAGTTGGACAGGTCTGCGCCCATTTTGTTCTCGCTACGCGAGGCTGCAAAGAGCCTGACGGTTCCGTACTCATCCGGTTTTGCGGCAAGAAGCGCATCCTTTGATACCAGCAGCTGCACCTCGCGATTTTTGAGCTCGCTCTCGCTGCTGCCAACGAACACGTCGTGCGTGGGGTAGCTTTCCCCTTTCGGCTCTGCCTTCGGCTCAATGGCAAGCGCTACCTCATTGCGCTTACCCACCCCCTGCAGTTCCTTAATTTTTTCGCACCTTACGCCGAATTGGTAGAACGTACCTTTGTCGCTCTCCACCTTGTAGGACTGTCCTACGTAAAACTTTTCTCTCATGATTTTTCTTTTTTTGTGGTTAATAGTAATGTGAATAGTAGTGTACAGCTACATTTTCATTCTTTTTTGAGGCTTAGCTGTTTTCGCTTGTGCGGCAGTTAGCGTATTTGGCTGCTTTTGCTCCACCGCGCCTTTGACATTTTTGAGCGCTTCGGGCTTATGGCCGTCGTTGTTGGCGGCAACCTGAGTTTTGTGCTCGTTGGTGGGTGTTTTCTTTCTGGTAAAGCTGGGGGTAGAGGAAAAGTTCAGCCGTTTTTCATCCGGATTCCATCGCACATACGCATTGTATTTTTTTCCGGCTTTATCGGTCATGCCCACAATCTGCACAACTTCGCCGCTGATAATTTTACCGCGCTGCTCGTCGGAGAGCTCCACGCCCGCAATTTTCCGTCCAACTTTGGGAATATTGTTTGTAAACACAAATCTTTTTTCTACTGCTGAGAACTGAAGCGTGTTGGAGAACTCGCCCCCCGCGGCCGACTTCATCCCTTCAACTTTCACCGATTTTCCTTCCCTGAGCGCCTGCTGCTGCTCTACGGTCAGCTCTTTTCCTGCAATCGCCGTTGGTATTTTGACTTTCTCCGCATCAAAGGCAATTAGCTCATTAGTTTGCCTGTCAAGGGAAAGGAATATTTTTTTTGGGTTCTCATCCCCTTTAAACTTCACCTCAATTATCCTTCCCAAGTTGCCTGTTCTTTGCAGGCTGGCTTTATCCTCACTGGTTAGCGCATGGCCGCAGTACTGCGTCAAGTCAAGGTCATTCCTTAAAAGGTTTGCCTTGAAGTGAATTTTCCCCTCATCATCCTGCTTTAGCGACAGCCTCGCGTAAGTGTTGATGGTTACCCCGCTGTCTTTATCGGCAATCGCAATTGGCAGCAAGTCGGTTTTTTTCCCCTGCAACATTTTTTCCAGGCGGCCTTCCTTTTGAAGAAAATCTCTGGTCAGCCCCATTTTTTCGGCTTCCTCCCAGCTAATCAAATCCTTCACGTCCACAATATTTTCTTTCATGCCCATTTTTTTTAGCGCCACCCGGTAGTTGCGCAGAAAATTCTCCAGAAAAGAGGATACCGGATTAGCGCCCTGGTGGATGTTATACTCACCTTCACCTTTTAGGGGGTCAATTTTGGCCGCCGGACGAAGCTCCTCGCCCACATCAGCAGCCACAGCAAGGTTCAGCCTATCAACAACCGGAATGGCCTTTCCCCCCACAATCTCCACCTCCTGCCTGTCCGGTCGTGCAAGAAACGTTTTATTTTCGGCCTCCACTATAGGAACTATGCGCCTGTCGGCAATATCTTTTCCGTTGTAGAATATGCCGCCGTCGGGCGCTTGGGATAGGACAGCCCTCTGGCCAACCTCCACCACGCTGAAATCCGGCTCGGCAATATACCGGCTCACCCTGCGCTGCATAACATCGCTCAGCGTTGGCGCTGCACGGTGTAAAAACTGTTCCGAGGCATCCTCCGGGGCAAAGGCAAGCTTGCCGTCGCCTTCTACGTTTACGGCTTTTCGGTTGAGGTATAGCCGTCCTTGGGCATCTTCTTCGAGCCCCTTTGGAGCATCGCACACCGCACCGTTAGGTGCAATATAGCAGTCTACCTGCATCAAATCAACAGCATCCATAAAACCTTGTGTTTTTATATTTCACAATTTTAAAATACAAATGTAGGAAAAATATGAATATAGTAAATATAAATAATATATTATTATATGCAAACAGGCTGAGCGCAGCATCGCCAGGCGTATCGGTACCTGATTACTCCTGCTTCGTTAGCAGGTGCTGCAGCTCCGGGTCGTCTTGTATTCTGTCCAGCTCTCTTTTGATGATGCCGGCAACATCCGCTTTGATCTGCCGGAAGTTTGCTTCAATAATTTCATCTTTTACGTCAACGCCGTCCTGAATGAATGAGGTTATAACAGGCAGCGGAACATACTGCTTCTCCTCCCTTTTTACTTTCGCATGGTCAACTACGATTTCTGCATGAAAAATGTTTTGCACCATTTCTATGCCGAAATCTTCCACCACAGTGCCGACAAACGTACCCTGCCGAAGGTTGGCGATTTTTCCGGCAGGAATTAGCAGATCCATCTGCGTGTTGATTGACGTGGAGGTATCCTGCCGGTTGATGCTTATGTTTTGCCGCTCCTGCAGCACCTTTCCGAATCGCTCCTGTAAATTTTTGGCGGTATTGCCGAGCACCTGCCCGGCAAAGACATTTCCGACGGTGTTCGTTATCACCTGGTACTCGTCTTCCCCGTAGTCCCGCTTCAGCTGGCTGTAGTCCTGAAATCCCAGGCAGACAGTCACCAAGTTGCTCCTTGCCGTATTGATAAGGTTATCAATCTTGCGAAAGTACATTGTGGGCAGCTCGTCGATGATAATTCCACAAGGAAGCTGCCCTTTTCTATTGACCAGCTGTACGATACGAGCATTAAGCAGGCCCAGCGCAGTGGCGTAAATATTTTCACGCTTCGGATTGTTGCCTACGCAAAGAATTTTCGGCTCCTGAGGATTGTTGATGTCAAGTGAAAAGTCGTCACCGGACAGCACCCAGTATATTTCAGGGGATACCATTCGGGCAATAGGTATCTGCGCTGATGCGATTTGCCCTTGCAGCTGCTCCATAGCCCCGCCTTCGTAGGCATTTACAAACGATTTGACGTAAGCCTCCAGCATGGGGTAGGACATTAGAACGGGGAAAAAATCCTCGTACTTTGCAGTGAGAATTTCTATGGCGTGCGGCAGCGTGCAGTACCTGCCACCCTCGTACATTTTCAGGAACCAGATAATGGCGGCAAACAGCACAATCGGAGACTCCACAAAAAATTCTCCCTGCTTTTTAGCCCACGTTCTATTGAGGTTTAGCATGATAACGTATGAGCTCTCATAGGCGTCGGCTATATCGGTCATAAACGCAGGGTTGAGCGGGTTGCAGCGGTGGCTTTTGCGGGGGTCATCAAAGTTGATGATGTAAACCTGCGGCTTCACGCCTGTATAGCCCTCTGGGTGTAGCCTGTAGTGGTTAAACACGATGCTGGTCAGGTCGGGAAACTTGTAGTCGTAAACGTACAGCGCATTGCCCTGCTCTATCAGCTGCTTAATGTAGCTGTTAATCACCGCATACGATTTTCCGCTTCCGGGCGTTCCGAGGACAGAGGTAGCGCGGTGTGGGTTAACGACGTTAATCCAACCGTCATTCCACCGGTTTTTATAGTAAAACTTCGACCGCAGGTGGATGGTTGGTATTTTAGGATTCGGGTTCGTCAGGTATCGAGCTTCCTGCTCAAAGCTCTCGTTTTTGATGTTAAACCTGTCCTTCATTAGATTTTGCCTCAAGATGCGGGAAGCGATAGAGCCCGCCGATAGCAGCAAAATGTACCCTGCCGAAAGAGCGAGAATGTAAGCAGCCCCTCTCACCGGCATGGGCAAAAAAGAAAGGTTGCGTATCCACCATGTCATAAAAAACAGGATACATCCGGCCACCAGCCGGCCATTTACCATGCTCCATGAGAACTTTTCATCTTTTTTGCCCTTTGCCCCAAAGCACGATACGGCAAGCAGCAGCACGCACATTACCTGGGTAATGATTGGATGAGAAAACATCCCGTTGCTCTGCTGAAATTTGAGCAAAGCCGCGTTAACTTGAGGATGCCAAATTCCGGCAGCAGCAAAAAATGAAAAGCAAAACCAGTAGAAGTGCACCAGCAGAATAATAACGCTGCCGGCGCGAATAGTGTGGAGGATTCCTGTTAATCCCTTTTCGTCAAACTCTTGCATAATACATTGATTTTTAGATTATTAATTGTTCATAAAATGGCTATATATATCGCCGTTTTTTCTTTTTCTTTTTTCTTTTTTCATCGTCTTTCTCCGGTACAAAGTTTTTCTCACGGTGAGGCTCTACCGAGACGTCAAATAGCCCGACCAGCAGCTCCGCAAAAGCCAGCTCGCTTGCCAGCTCGTCGAACGCTTCGATGCCCCCCGCATCCGTATTGCCGATAGCGGCGTCGCCACCATTGCCGCCGTCGCCGTCAGCACGCTCGCCGCCGTCTGCTTCGCTGCTGCTTTTCGTTGGAGCCATTTCCACCTCGCCGCTGCCCTTGCCCACCTCCGGCTCTTTTTCTTTTGCAGGGCTTTTTGCCTCCCTTGCTGTAGCGCTGGCCGCAGCGTCAGGATGCTCGCCTGCCCACTGCTCGAATAGCGCATGGAAGGCATTTGCCGAAAACTCCCTTCCCAGCTTTGAGCCATTAACGATAACCTTAGCATTGTGGTCAACAACGGTTACACCGTAAATCCTGCCGGCGTCGTTTGTGCGAAAAAGTAGCTCGATGCTACTTTCTTTCAACCGCTGCAACAGCTCATCTCTACCCACAGACTGCTCCATGCAGCTTTTAAGAATCTGCCTAACGCCATTTTTATTTATGCCCTTTAGCGCTTCGGCCGCCTTTTCGATTTTTTTCTCAATGGCGGGCAGCCCGTACTCCTTGCCCAGGCTTGATGCCTTAATGGGAGGGGCAATGCGGGTGCCAGCCTCATTGGTTGCGGAGTAGATTACCCCGGAGTAGAGCTGCCCGCTGCTGGTTGCGCCTTTTACCTCCTGCATATCTACGCCATACAGCAGCAATGCGGACTTTAGCTCGTTTAGGGTTTGAAACTTGTAGCCGTCGAGCAAATGCTTGGCTATGTTTTTGATTTGGTGGCGAACCTTGCCCTTTCCCAAAGAAATTTTATCGGGCTTCCAAGCCTCAGCGTTCTGCTTCACGCCGGTGCGGTGCAGGCTGTACTTGTGCTCCATGTCATCAGTAATTTCCTTGCTCCGCTCAAAGTTATGGCTATCGCTGATTTTTGAGCCGTCAGGATTAAGGTTTGTCGTTACAATATGTATGTGATGCCGCTCAATATCCTCGTGCTTAAATATAACGTATGGCTGCTCGCCGAACCCCATGCGCTGCATGTACTCGTGCCCAACCTTCAACAGCTGCTCATCGGTCAGCGTATCCTCCGGGGATGGGTTCAAGGAGATGTGCACAACAGGCTTTTTGGTGCGATTGTTGACGGCAAGGCGCGCCTTAAATGCCGCTGTAAAATCCGCCAACCGGTACTCCCCCGCCGCGCTTTCCCACATACCGTTTACGCCTAGTACGGAGGCTTCACCACCGTCAATTTTTTGCAGGTTGTATACGAGCGTACCGTACAAGCTATTGCTCTTGGTAATCTTGGCTACCATGATATTTCTCCTTTAGCTTTTGGGTTACAGCGAAAATTTGGTTTGATACGGCTATCAAATTTCGCGTATAGGTCTCCAAATTTTTAAGCAGCAACGCCGCTTTCTTTTCGCCAAAGCAGGCGTTAATGCGCTTCACCGTTTGGTTGTAGTTCGTGCCAATTGCCCTGTACTGCGAGTGTATTTTGGTAAGCCACTCGATAGCTTTATACAGCGAGCTGTCAACTTTCACAACGCTAATTTCTCTATTAAAGAGGCAGCTGCGGAGAAACTTGGACTTGTTACTTTGCCCCAGCTCGTCTACTAGCTCGAGCAGCCTGGCGTGCTCCTCAGCGTTAACTCGGACGCTAATACGGATAGATTGCCCATTTTTTTCAGGCTTCTTCCCCGCCTTTTTACTTTTTTCCTTTTCCATTAGAAATATTTTTACTCAATAAAAATACCGTTGAATACAGCATTGCGACTTCGGAGCAATTTTGAGCAAGGCATTTTGTCCGACAAAATGGTTTTTGTCCGACAAAAACATACCTTGCCTGTGGCTTGAGCCGCTGTGTTTGGTATGCTGCTTGGCGTGTGCTTGGCGAAGCGCTTTTGCTTAACCTGATATTTTACGCAATGTGTTGTTTTATAAATGTTTACGTTTATAAGGCGTGGCATTTTGTATTAATGCCTGATGCAAAATTAAATGTTGCTCTTACGAGAGGCTGTAATACCTGACAGTAGTACCTTAAATACGACTTTTATACCGCTATTATCACCCCCTATTATCACCAAAATAGCATTGATAATCAACATATTAATTGTAAACATGTTTACATGTTTACAAAACAACAAAACAACAAAACAACAAAACAATGAACAAATGAATAATAAATAAAATTGTAGAACAAAATAGTTTTCATATTAATGAGTAAATCAATCATTTGTATATAAATAATATGATATTCTATGATTATTTTACTGCAAAAATAAAAGATGATTATTTTCTATATCAATAAATAAATCAATCATTTGCATATTGTATGATATTCTATAATTATCTTATTGTAAAAATAAAATATGATTATTTTCTATATAGACAGATAAATCAACTACTTATATGTAAACCATACTATATCTATAATCATTTTATTGCGAAAATAAAAGATGATTATTTTGCAAATATATAATTTTTTTCCTACCTTTGTATCTTCAAATGTGTGAATATTTTCATCGCTCGTGCTGAGCGATTGCTTACCATTCTATTTTACAGTGAATTGTAGGTATCGTTTGCCTGCAAATGCTATCGGGTTGGTTGTGGTAAGCGTGAATCGAAAGCATTCATGAAGCGCTAAGTAGGTTGCGTATGGCCGCATATCGTGAGGCGGCATACAGCTGTTGTTTGTTTTTATAATTTTTTTCGTTATGAGCAAAGAATTGATTTACATGAGTTTCGCCACCCAAAAAGGGGGCGCGGGGAAAACGCCGTTTACCATACTTGCGGCCAGCTGGCTGCACTACAAGCTGGGCTACAACGTTGCGGTCATTGACTGCGACTACCCTCAAAACAGCTTGGCGGGCAACCGCAAGCGCGATTTGGACTGCATGATGAAGAACGAGTACTACAAAAAGGTGGCGAAAGAGCAATTCTTTGCCATAGAAAAGAAGTTCTACCCGGTTGTTGGCTGCGACGTGCAGCGAGCGCTAAAGTGGATTACAAGTGGGGCGGATGAGGTAATTGATGCGGCCATAGAAGAAATGGGATTTTCCGACAACCTGGATGTGGTGCTGTTCGACATGCCGGGAACCATCAACCAGAGCGAAGTAGACGCCGAAACAAAGAAAAGGCGGGGGGTGCTCTCCCTGGTTGCCTGCATGGACTACATATTTTGTCCGATACGCGCCGATCGGGCGGCGGTGGACAGCTCGCTGCTGTTCATAAAGGCGGTGCAGGAGCAAATTATCAATAGAAGGGTGGGCGCATTGCAGCGCTTCTTCCTGTTTTGGACGGAGGTGGACGGGCGAGAAAAAACGCGCGTCTACGATATTGTTGAAAAAGTCGCCAGCAAGTTCTCGTTCCCCATTCTGAACACCCGCATACCGTACATGCTCCGCTTTAGAAAGGAGAGCCTTGACACATACGATATTTTTAAGAGCACGCTGTTTCCGGCCAAGCCAAGCCTGGCAAAGGATGCAAAAATAGATGTGTTTATGGAGGAAATTTGTGAAAAAGTGAACTTAAAGGCGGATTTAGATTAGGATAATGTCATGGCTAAAAAAATAAACCTTAAAGATTTTGATGACCTCTCAACGTTTGAGAGGATGGGCGTCACCGGAATTTCCAGCAGCACCCCACCGGCGCAAAATGCTGCTCCGGCTACCAGCAGCGCACCGGAACAAAACGCTGCTCCGGCTACCAGCAATGCGCTGGCGCAAAACGCTGCTCCGGCTGTCGGCAATGCACCGGCGCAAAACGTTGCTCCGGTGCAGGAGGCGCAGCCTGTTCTGCCTGCCCAGCAAGGCGCAGCCAAACAGGAAAAGCCTGAAAATTCGGCGCCGGAACATGGTGGCAATGGCGATGACGATGACAACGATGATGGCGGCGATAGCGACGGCGGAGAAGGCGGCAGCCCAGCGCCCACCAAAAAGAAAAAGCCGGAGCCATACGCCGCTTTCTTGGCTATTCGCAACATAGGCTCGCTGCGAAGGCCTGTCACGATTGGCGCTGAGCTGCACTCGAAGCTGGACTACGTCGTGAGGGTCGCGCTGGACGGAAAGATTACGATGTCCAACTACCTTGAAAATATCCTCCTGCACCACTTTGAAGTTCATGGGGACGAGCTAAGAAAAATGGCCGAAAAACAGCTTAAAAACCCCCTTAGGCGATGAATATGCTGGTGCTGCTGGTTGCCCTGATTTGGCTTATGTTCTCGCTGCTCTACTTTAACAGGGAGGTTAGCGATTTTCTGAACGGCAGGCGAAACAGGCTGCCGCCCCCCGGAAAGGCAGAGGAGAAAAAGGAAGGGAAAAAGGAAGAATCAGAAAAAGAAGAAGATAGCGGCGTTTTTGGTAAA
Source organism: Prevotellaceae bacterium (assembly GCA_031255195.1). Lineage (GTDB taxonomy): Bacteria > Bacteroidota > Bacteroidia > Bacteroidales > UBA932 > JAITMY01. Next base: position 9,643 of record JAIRSZ010000193.1, read on the forward strand.
AGCCGAACGGATTCTGCCACTTTTTTTGCCTGTAGTGATGAAAATAATATCTTACTTGGTGAAAAAAGTAATGAACATAGTAATAAAAATGTTACCTTTGTGGAGGGTGACGGTGCAGAGGAGGGGTTGAGCGAGGAGGAAAGCGGGAAGGAGATGGTTGACATTTCCAGCCTGTTTGACGTTGAGCTCAAGGACTACGAGGAGGAGGAGCAGGACAGCGACGATGCGGTGAGCGAGGAAGAGGGCATTGCGCCGGTGGTTAAGACGTTCGACGAGCTGTCGGAGGACGTCTCCGACATGATGAAGGTGATGGCGGCTGCCGGAGCGGACGGCTGCAGCACAGCGGAAAATGTGCGGGCATGCCGCGCGTTGAACGAGCTGCGGGGGACAGACCTGTTTTCGCAGGTGGAGAACGCCGCCGGAGGGGCAGAAAAGGTGGAGCTGCTGAGGCGCGAGCTGGACGCGCTGTGGCAGCAGGAGTACGAGCAAGGGAACAGCCAGCAGCCAGCAGAGATAGATTTTTAGCTGTGTTTTGCTGATATGCAGCTGTTTATTGCAATTTAAAATTTCTAAAAACGGCTATGGGGCTGCGTGTTGCAGCAGCTGCGTATGCGTAATTAATTCACCAGGTTACTAACTACTAATTTATTATTATCATGAAAAAAGTAAAGAGAATTGGGATGAGGAAAGTGAAAATGTCGGCGGCTACGCTGGCGCTCATGGCGCTGACAAGCTACCAGGCGATGGCTATACCCGGAGACGTCAACAGCGCTCTCAGCGGCATGACCTCCAAAATAAAGAACATTTTTGAGACGGCGACCACCGTGATGTACGCCATCGCCGCCATTGCGGGCATCATTGGCGCCATAACGCTGTACCAAAAGTGGAACACCGGCGACCCCAACACGAATAAGCTGGTGGGCGCATGGTTCGGTGCGGCCATCTTTTTGGGGCTGGCGGCAACGTTTCTCAAGGCCGTGTTCTTCTAATGGCTATGGGAAAGCGCGTGGTGCATAAGGGCGTTGGAAAGACGGTTGAGCTTTTTGGGCTGCGAAGCCGGTACCTGATGTGGTTCTGCGGCGGTATTTTTGGCGTTTTCATGCTCTTTGTGGCGCTCAGGATGCTGAACGTACCCCTCGGCATTAACGCAGGCCTCGTTGCGGGTGGCCTGGTATGCCTTCTGCGGTACGTGTTCCTGTACAACAAAAAGTATGGCCGGTACGGGCAGATGAAGAAGAATGCCCGCAGCCGCAGCCCTCGCTTTCTTACCAGCCGAAAATCGTTTTACCAGATGCTAAAAGTAAAGGAGAACAAGAGCAATGTATAACATGCTACCTGTATCGACGCTGGAGAACCGTTCGCCAATACACAAGGTGGAGAACGACTGCATTGTCTCCAAGTATGGCGACGTCACGGCGTGCTTTCGCGTGCTGCTGCCGGAGCTTTTCACGCTTGCCCAGGAGGACTACACCGCGCTTCACGAGGCGTGGGTGAAGGCCATAAAGATGCTGCCCGACTTCAGCGTTGTGCACAAGCAGGATTGGTACGTCAGGGAGGAGTATAGGGGGGAGTGCCGCGGGGAGCTGCCCGGGTTCCTGGAGAAGTCGTTTTCCCGCCACTTCAACGAGCGGCCGTTTTTACGGCACAGCTGCTACCTGTTCCTGACGAAGACGTGCCGGGAAAACATGCGCAAGCAAAGCCTGTTCACCACGCTGTCCCGCGGGCAGCTGGTGCCCAAGGAGATGCTTTCGGAGGATAGCATAGCCAAGTTCATGGACAGCGTGGGCCTGTTTGCCAGCATTATCAACAACAGCGGCCATGCCCAGGTGACGCGGCTGACGGCGGCTGATATTGTTGGGACGGAGGAGCGCGCAGGCCTGCTGGACAGGTACTTTTCGCTTTCGACCGACGAAAAGCGCTGCCTGAGGGATATTCAGGTCAACCCCGAGTCGCTGGCCATTGGCGACCAGCTGCTATGCCTGCAGATGCTCTCTGACACGGAGTCGCTGCCGGTGTCGGTGAGCACGGATAAGAAGTTTGGCCGCCTGTCCACCGAAAAGAGCGATTGCCGGCTGAGCTACGCCGCCCCCGTTGGGCTGCTGCTGCCGTGCAACCACATGTACAACCAGTACGTTTTTATTGGCGATAGCGCGGAGAACATCCGCAAGCTGCATACGGCGGCCAAGCGGATGTACTCGCTGAAAAAGTTTTCGCGCAGCAACGAGGCCAACAGCGAGAGCATAAACGACTACCTGGAAATTGCCGCCAAAAGCGAGCAGAAGTCGGTAAAGGCGCACTTCAACGTTTTTGCGTGGACAGAGCGCCGGGACAACGCGGAGCTGAAGGCCATAAAGGACCAGGTGAAGACGTCGTTCTCCGAGATGGACTGCATAGCCCGCGACGACGCCACGGACATACCGACGCTGTTTTGGGCCGGCGTTCCGGGCAACGCGGCGGACTTTCCGAGCGAGGACAGCTGGTACACGTTCATTGAGCCTGCGGTGTGCTTTTTCACGCAGGAAAGCATGTACAGGAGCTCGCTTTCGCCGTTTGGCGTCAGGCTAACCGACCGCTTCAGCGGATGCCCGATACACGTGGATATTAGCGACGAGCCCATGCGCCGCGGCATCATCAGCAACCGCAACAAGTTTGTGCTCGGGGGCAGCGGCAGCGGGAAGTCGTTCTTCATGAACCACCTGATACGCCAGTACTACGAGCAGGGCACCCACGTGGTGCTGGTGGACGTTGGGCACAGCTACCTTGGCCTGTGCGAAATGGTCAACCGCAACACCTGCGGCAGGGATGGCATATACTTTACGTACACCGAGGACAAGCCCATCACCTTTAACCCGTTCTACACGGAGGACGGGCAGTTTGACATAGAGAAGAAGACCTCCATCAATACGCTGCTCACCACGCTGTGGAAGAAGAAGAACGAGGAGCCCAAGCGGAGCGAGGAGGTCGCGCTGAGCAACGCCATTGGCATGTACATAAAGAAGATACAGAAGGATAAGAGGGTTACGCCCTCGTTTAACACGTTCTACGAATTTTTGGAGAGCGACTACCGGCAGGAGGTGGAGAGCAGGCGCCTGAGCAAGGAGTACTTCGACCTGGACAACCTGCTGTACGTTCTAAGCCCGTACTACAGGGGAGGAGAGTACGACTACCTGCTCAACTCCGACAAGCAGATAGACCTGCTGAACAAAAGGTTCGTGATATTTGAGCTGGACAACATCAAAGACCACAAAATTTTGTTTCCGGTGGTCACCATCATCATCATGGAGGCGTTCATCAACAAGATGCGCAAGCTGAAGGGGATTCGCAAGATGATAGTGATAGAGGAGGCGTGGAAGGCCATCGCCAACGAGGGGATGGCCGAGTACATCAGGTACCTCTTCAAGACCGTGAGGAAGTACTTTGGGGAGGCGGTGGTGGTAACGCAGGAGGTGGAGGATATTCTGAGCTCCCCGATAGTGAAGGAGACCATCGTCAAGAACTCCGACAGCAAGATTATTCTTGACCTGAGCAAGTTCAGGGACAACTTTGAGCAAATACGCGCCATGCTTGGCTTTACCGAAAAGCAGAAGGCGCAGGTGCTGTCGCTCAACCGGAACAACGACCCCCAGCGTCCGCCATACCGGGAGGTGTACATCGACCTGGGTGGCGCATACTCGGCGGTGTACGCCAACGAAGTTTCCAGGGAGGAGTACCTGACCTACACCACGGAGGAGAGCGAGAAAAAGGAGGTTTTAGAGGCGGCCGCGCGCTACGACGGCGATGTGGAGCTGGCCATACGCGAGCTGGCTGCGAAAAAGAGGGGGGAAGCCTGACAAAAGAAAAAAAGGAGGTAAAAAAAATGAAAGTAAAGAAGCTACCCGTCCTGCTGCTGGCAGCGATCTCGCTCTGCGCGGGTATCCATACGGCCAAGGCGCAAACATTCAACGACCCGCTGCACATGGCCTCCAACGTTTTGCAGTTTAGCTTTTCGCTGGATGCCGCCATACAGAGCGTGGAGGGGGTGGAGCGCATTTGGGATGCAAGCGTGAAGACGACGGAGCATTTAAAGGAAATTAAGGATCAGGTTGAAAAGGCAAGAGATGTTTTGCAGGATATGCAGGATGTGCGGGATGCCATGCGTGACCTGATAGAGATGGCCGATATGGTGACGGCGCTGGCCAGGCAGCTGGAAAAGGCCTCGTCCGTGCTTTCGTGGGAGGAGACCACCATGGCGCTTGACCTGTTTACCACCGCGCTGACGCGGGCAACCAACAACGTAAAGACAATCAAAGAAATTGTTGGCGACAAGTGGATTATGCCGGAGGTGGAGCGGATAAAAGCCATACGGGAGGCGAAAGAGAAAACAACGGAGGAAATGATGGCGATGAAGGAGACCATGCTTGCCACCAAAAATAACATTGCCGTGCGCCAGCTGCAAAAGAAAATTTTTGCCGACTTCGAGAACAACCTGCTCCACCGCGCTGTATTAAGCTCTGCGAACGCTGCGGTTATCGCCACCGGATATGAAGAAGGGGAGAGAACCTCCCTGGAGGATATGGTTGTGGCGGCTTCGGCCGTCTTTGGAGATTGGAGAAAGCTGGAGAAGGAGACCAAATCGACGGCAGAGAGCAAGGTGAGCGGCATGGCGGGCATCTTTTTCGGCATATACTACGGCATTTGCGGCATTATGGGGCTCATAGGGGCGTACAAGGTGTACCGCAAGGTGCAGCTGGGCGAAGATTTCGGGCGGTCAGCCGGAGTCTGGCTGCTGTCGGCGCTGC
>JAIRSZ010000131.1 GCA_031255195.1 Prevotellaceae bacterium
AGCGATAGCCAGCAAATTGAGTAGCAGCAGATGAGGTCAATTTTTTCCATTTCTACCGCCGCCGACTTTGAGCGGCAGAGCCTCGACGCCTTTCACCGGCAGGCGCAGGCGTGCGAGCCGTATGGCCGCTACCTCTCGTACATAGGCGTGCGGGCAGGCGACGTGGACAGCGCGGCGCAAATACCCTTTTTGCCGGTTGAGCTTTTCAAAACCGAGCGCGTGACGTGCGGCGACGCGGCGGCGCAGGCCACCTTTGTCAGCAGCGGCACTACCGGCGCAGAGACAAGCCGCCACTACGTTTCCGACGTGCGGCTGTACGAGGAGTCGTTTTTGCGCGGATTTGAGCATTTTTACGGCGCTCCGCAGAAGTACTGCATCCTTGCGCTGCTGCCGGGCTACGCCGAGCGGCAGGGGTCGTCGCTGGTGTACATGGTGGAGCGGCTGGTGAAGGAGAGCGCGCACCCGCAGGGCGGATTTTTCCTGCACAACCACGGCGAGCTGGCGGCGCGGCTCGAGCTCCTGCAACGCCGGCAGCAGCCAACCATCCTTATCGGGGTGAGCTTTGCGCTGCTCGACCTGGCCGAGCGCTATTCGCTCCGATTTCCCAACCTTATTGTCATGGAAACGGGCGGCATGAAGGGGCGGCGGCGGGAGCTGCCGCGCGAGGAGCTGCACCGGATTTTGTGCGCCGGCTTTGGCGTAGAAGCCGTACACTCGGAGTACGGCATGACGGAGCTGCTGTCGCAGGCATACTCGTCCGGCGGCGGACGATTCTTTGCGCCGCCGTGGATGCGCATAACCCTGCGCGACCTGCACTGCCCGTTCTCTCCGGCCGCAGCGGGCGACTCCGGCGGCGTCAACGTTACAGACTTAGCCAACCAAAACTCCTGCTCGTTTATCGAAACGCAGGACTTGGGCAGGGTGAACGCCGACGGAAGCTTTGAGGTGCTGGGGCGCATTGACCACAGCCTCGCCAGGGGGTGCAACATGCTGGTGTGACATTCTTCACAAAAATTTCCGCATTTTCACCAGGCTTCCGCCAATGCTGCTTTGCCCTGCGCCGGTGGCCGAGGCAAGGGTGTTGACCTCGTTGCCTGCGTAGAGCGCCCCAAGAAAGGCAAATATCAGCGCCTCCTTAAAGCAAACTATTTGCGCGTCGGGCACAACCACCTCGCACGGCGCAAGGCTGGCAATGCGCTGCATGAGGAAGGCGTTGAACGCGCCGCCGCCGGTGGCAAGCAGCGTGCGGCAGCCGGGCAGGCTCTGCGCCACCTGCATGGCGACATGCTCGCACAGGGTGCGCAGCCGGTCGTGAACGCCAACGGCGTGCTCCTCCATTTTTCTAAAAAACACATCCTCCACCCACTCGCGCCCCAGCGACTTTGCCCCGCGCTGCGCGTAGAAGTCAAGCGCGTTGAGGTCGCGCAGCAGCGAGGTGTTCACCCTGCCCTGCGCGGCGAGCATCCCATTGCTGTCGTAGGGCGCGCCCAGCAGCTGGCTCTGCGCGTTGAGCGCAATGTTGCAGGGGCAAACGTCGAACGAAACGCGCTGCCCGTCCTGCTCAAACGAGATGTTGGCAAATCCCCCCAGGTTGAGGCAGCCGCCGTAGCCCGAAAAGAGCAGCCTGTCGCCAACGGGAACAAGCGGCGCACCCTGCCCGCCAAGGGCAACGTCGAGGCTGCGGAAGTCGGAAATGACGGGAAGTTCAACGGCGGCGGCCAGCGCTGCGCCGTCGCCCAGCTGAAAGGTCACGCCGCGCTGGGGCTGGTGAAATATGGTGTGTCCGTGCGAGGCCACGCAGTCGGCCGTGCCGCCGCAGCTGCGCAGGAAGCTTGCCGCCTGCTCCCCCAGAAGCCGCCCGTACTCCCTGTGCAGCGCCACAAAGTCGAAAGCGCCGAGCGTATGCGCCTGCCGCAGCTTCTGCGTCCACGCCGAGCTGTAGGGAACGGTTTGCGCCGCAAGGATGCTGAATTGCCAGCCTCCGCCGCCATCCCTGCCGAAACGGGCAAGGCAAAGGTCTAACCCGTCGAGCGAAGTGCCCGACATAAGCCCGAGTACGGTAAGCGGATGGTGTGCCATGCTGATTTCGGATTTTTGCCTCACGGCTTCCTGCTGCCTCCCAGGATAGCGTTAAGCCAGCCGGTAGCGTTGAAGTACCACTTGGGCAGCGTTACGCGGCGGTCGGTGGAGGCAGTGTAGCCAAATATCACCGCCAGCGGCAGCGTTACAATCGTCGACATCCATATAGCGATGCGCGGCGTCCACTCGCTGTTTTTCGCGAGCCGTTCAAACGCAAAGGAGGTTATGTAGTAAAGCATGAAGACGAGCAGCGAAATGAGAAAGGGAGTGCCGAATCCGCCCTTGCGGATGATAGCCCCCAGCGGCGCGCCTATCAGGGCAAAAATGAGGCAGGAAAGAGGAATGGTGAACTTGAGATGCCACTCGATGTTGTGCAGGGTCAGCTCGCGGTTGGCGTACTGCATGTCGGCAGCCTGGGTGGAGAAGGTGCTTTGCGCTTGCCTGGCGAGCATCAGCGCCCTGCCGGCAACCTGAAGCTGCTGCTCAACGTCGCAGGTGGCTAAGATTGAGTCGACCGCCAGCCGGTAGGGTTTCTTGGCGCTGCTAAAATCGGAGACGCCGAGCTTGAAGCTGCTCGACTGAAAAAAGTTCTGCACCTGCATCAGCGTGTAGCTTTCGCGCTCGTGCTGTAGCGAGTCGGAGATGACGGTCAGCTGGTACAGGTTGAGCATTTTTGAACGATTCTTGTAGAGGGCTTCGTCGGTGCGCTCAAATCCGTATCCAACCAGCTCAAACACAGTCTCTTGCATCGAGAATTTGTTGGTGCGAAACGGGTACTTGCGCTCTCCGGTGTTCTCCTTCATCTCGTCATACGAGCATCCGTTGTAGAGCGTAAGTATCAGGTACTTTTTGTTGGGCGTAATGCGCATGTAGCCCGAATCGGCGATAGTGAGCGAGCGGTTGGTGGTATTGTTCGAGTGGTCGTATATCATGAGGCCGCGCAGCAGTCCGGTTTTTTCGTCCTTCTCCTTCACGCGAATGGTGTAGTTGTCGATGCCGTCGTAAAACACGCCCTCCTTGATTTGCAGCTCGGGTCGCTGCTGCCGAATGTCGTATATCAGCACGGTAGCCTTGAGGTTGAAGCGTGGCAGCAGGTTGTTTGAAAACAGGAAACCCACCACCGCCAGCAGGCTTGCGGTAAGCACGAGCGGCAGGAGGATGCGCGACAGCGAAATCCCCGCCGACTTGAGCGCCAGCAGCTCGTTGTGCTCGGCTAAGTTGCCTACCGCCATGATGGACGAGAGGAGCGTGGCCAGCGGCAGCGCCATCATGAACAGGTTGCCGCAGGCGTAAAAAAGAAACTCCAGAATGACCCCCCACTCCAGCCCTTTCCCCACCAGCTCGTCAATCCACATCCACAAAAATTGCAGGATGAGGACAAACATCGTCAGGAAAAACGTAAGGATGAAAGGCCCCATAAAGGAGCGCAGCACAAGTATGTGTACTTTTTTCACGGCTGTAGTTGCAAAAAAAAAAATCGTTTTTATTTCAGGCCGTAAAGATAGCCTTTTTACCCAAAGTTTTTCCAGCGTCCGACAATTTTTTTCACCGGCCTTGCGTAAAACGAAAAAAATTGCTTACCTTTGCGCATGTTTTCATGATGCGCAGATTTTTACAACAAATGCGCGGCCCCGTGGCTCAACTGAATAGAGCATCTGACTACGGATCAGAAGGTTACAGGTTTGAATCCTGTCGGGGTCACTAATAACATCTAACTACATATCAAAAAGTTACAGGTTTGAATCCTGTCGAGAGTCACTAAGAGCATTTGACTACGGATATAGAAAGGTTACAGGTTTGAATCCTGTCGAGGTTACTATATGAAACAACCTATTTTTAAATTTTTCACAAGCCCAAGAAACCTTTATATCATTGGGTTTATAATAATTGTAGGATTAAGTTTTTCTGAGGTTTTTCGAGGCAGGCAAAATACCTTTAGAATATTCTACGAATCAACCAGACTCTTCTGGGATGGAATTGTTCCCTATGGAGATACATGGAAGTTAATGGCTTCTGGGTTAGACAATTTCATTTACGGACCCGTTTTCAACGTGTTTTTTACCCCATTCGCATTTCTTCCAGAATGGTTATCCCCATACGTATGGAATATTTTTAACTACACGCTATATTTTCTTGCGATTTTTACATTACCCAACAAGTATACTCTTGAAGAGAAGTGTAAAACCTTCTTATTTACATTTTTAATATTAGCAACAACGCAGCTGGCTTTTCAGTACAATCCCACTATTGCTTACCTCTTTGTATTTGCTTTCTCCTTACTTGAAAGAAATAAACCTTTTTGGGCAATTATGCTTATTTTATTCTCTGGCTTCACCAAGATTTATGGCATATTCCAATTAGGACTACTTGTATGCTATCCCAAATTCTGGCGCAATATACTATATGTAGCTATTGGATGCGTATTTTTCTTCTTCCTACCAGCAATTAACGTCAAGATTGGCAACATATTCTCATATTATCAGAATTGGGTTGACATGTTGGTGAATCATCAGGATACGAGAACATGGGATACGTTTTTCTACATACAGCCTTGGGGAAATATTACAAGCATTAGGATGTATATACAGATTGGAACATTACTTGCCTTAGTTTCCCTACTTTTTGTCAATCATAAGAAATTCAAGTCCTTTGAGTTTAGGGCACAGGTTCCAGGTATACTTATGGGCTGGCTCATTCTTTTCAGTAATGTTGCCGAAAAACATACCTATGTAATAGCACTATTAGGCTATATGCTTTGGTATTGGAGTATGCCTTACCTCAATTCTTCTTCCACAACAAAGTTGCTCGATAAAATTCTTTTCTATGCAGCATTTTTTATCATGGTCATAGTTCCCATAGATATTCTTTGTCCTCCCTTCATTATGAGGTTCTTATTTTACAAGTTATCGCTCAACTTATGGTTATTCACATTCATTTGGTTCAGAATGTGTTTTGTCACCTTCATAAAAGACTTCTTACCCTATCAAAGAAGGGTTGTCCTGACTTTGACAATGCGACACCCAAAATGAATTTAACCTCATTAGAATTAAGCATTTGAAAATCAAAGATGAAAAATATGGCGAATATGCGATTCTCAACGTTAAAAAACGCCTTGCGACACCCAAGTGTCAAAGTCAGGA
>JAIRSZ010000187.1 GCA_031255195.1 Prevotellaceae bacterium
ATACATCTGCCAAACACTAATGAAACCATTAAAAAGGTCATGTTGCTCACCGATAAACACAAGAAACTTGCTAACCTCTTTGATGATATTTTTTAGGGTGAATCATTGACGAAGTCAGGAAACATGCCTTTAACATGCTTTTGAGGCAGCCACGTCCACATCTCACAATTTACATTTTTTGTTCAACAAAGCGGCTGCCTGCTTAGCGCTATTCGCTGAGTGCAGGCTACTTTGTTCGCAGCAGGTAGTCGCCTGAGCCCAGCTCTACTGTTGATACGCCGCCTTCGCCTTCTGCAAACGAAAAGGCGGAGTTTCCGGAAACTTGAAGGTTGAAGCGCGCGGGAACCTTAACGGTGGCCGTTGTGTTGGCAGGAATGGTAACGTGCCACGAAAGGTTGTCGCCCTTGCGCGTCCAGCTGCTTGCAATTGTGCCGTAGGGCGATTCGTAGCCGACGCTTACGCTGCCCAGCCCTTCCGGAAAAACAGGCTCTAACAGGATTTTTTTGAAGCCCACGGACGTCGGGTCGCACAGATTCAATGATTTCAATGATTTCAATGATTTCAACTATCTCATGAATTCACGCAGCGCACTTTGCGTTATGCAAATTTGCATAATTTTGAAGGCTTTTCTATATACGTTTTTTCGATTATGCATAGACAAATCCATAATTCAAAGATTCAATATGTTATTAAAATTGAGCGTTTTAAGAATCAACAAGCAGAAATTTATGTTCTTTGATATGTTGGATTTACCAAAAAAGTAGTATCTTTATGGCCTGAACAAAGTTACTTTTCGTCACCTTATATGGGCACATCATCATGGAGCAGCTGATACCGTTTGAGAATACCAGCTTCACGGAGGAACTGTTTGAGAAGCAAAGTCAGGAAAATGGCTTTACCTACTGGCGCGCGTCGGAGTTAATGGCCATGCTGGGGTACAAGTCGTTGCCCTCTTTCAGCAAGTCTATCAACAAGGCAATGACTACCTGCAATACGCTCAACATTCCTATTATTGAGAATTTTCAGCAGGTAGTCAACGAAAATGGGAGCATAGTAGACTACAAGCTCTCACGCTTTGCATGCTACCTGACGGTTATGAACGCTGACAGCAAAAATCCTGCGGTAGCCCATGCGCAAGCGTACTTTGCGGCGTTGGCAGGGGCTGTTTCGCACTATCTGGAGGAAGCCCAAAAAGTGGAGCGGCTTGTGGTGCACGAAGAAGTATCGGAGAGAGAAACCAGCCTGCATGGGGTGGCAAAAAGAGTTGAGGTTGAAAGCTACGCATTCTTTCAAGCATCTGGGTACAGAGGAATGTATAACATGAACATAAGGCAGCTAAAGGGCATACGTGGCGTTCCTGAGAAAAAATCGCTACTTGATTTCATGGGGAAAGATGAGCTTGCCGCAAACCTGTTCCGTATAACGCAAACAGAGCTGAAGATAAAAAACGAAAATGTGCAGGGTCAAGCCAGGTTAGAAGCTACCGCAGAAAATGTGGGGCGTGAAGTGAGAAACACGATAATAAAAATTAGCGGCGTTGCGCCTGAAAATATGACCACGCAAAAGGATTTGGGCGAAATAAAAAAGGAACTCAAATCAAAAAGTAAGGCCATCAAGCAAATTGACACCAAAAAGAAAAAGAAGTAGGCAAAGCGCACACAAGGCTACAAATCGGTAACCCCAACATGCAAGGGAAGGGGTTACCGATTTTTTTACTTAAACATGATAATGAAAAGCATCATCAACCTACTTTAGAAAACACTATATCGACTTGCAGCCCTCAAATCCATGAATCTTTGAATTCTTGAATCTTTGAATTTCAATTCTTCAGACGGGCGAGTTTCTTAATGTCGGGGTGTTTTTTGATGTAGTCCGCTGTGGCGCTGTAGCCTATGGCGTAGAGGTCATCTATCTTGCCGAAGTCGAGCATACCAAAGTTTTGCGCCTGCTCTATCTCTATGTAAAAGGAGCACAAGTGCCTGCGCTGCTTCTCGTTTGCCGTCACCACTATGGTTAGTGCACGGTGAATGCCCCCCAACCCCTTCACCTCGCCTTGGGGTAGCGTTCTTTCTACGGAGTTTACGCTTATCCCAATGGTGTACTTGCAGCTGTCGAGCAGCGGCTCTACGGGCAGGTTGTTCGTCAGCCCGCCGTCCACGTAGGTGAAGCTGTCGATGATGCTCGGGTCAAAGATGAAGGGAATGGACGCCGAGGCTACCACCTTGTCCTTGAGGGAGCCGCTGCTAACAATCTCGTACTTGGCCGTGTTGAGGTTGGTGATGCACACGTACATTTTCTTTTGCAGCGATTCAAAGGTGTTGTTGTTGGGGATAAGCCCGTTGAGCATTTTTTCCATAAACGTTGTGTGGAACAATGCCCCGTTGAGCGAGGGACGGTAGAGGAGCATGTAGTGCTGGTCGCGGGCAAAGTCGAGTATCTGCTTCACCGGCACGCCTGCGGCATACACAGCGCCCAGAATAGCCCCCATGCTCGCCCCCGAAACGTGGGTGGGGACAATGCCGTGGTCTTCGAGCGCCTGTAGCGCCCCAAGGTGGGCAAATCCGCGGGCTGCACCGCCCGACAGCACCACGCCAATGCCATTCTTTTTGGCTTCGCCTGCAAAAGGCAGACTCAGCAGCAGCGCAAAACATAGTAAAATGGAAGTGTGTGTTTTTGTTCGCATAACTTAAGAAATTAAAGGTTTAAAAATCAAGTACTCAAAAATTCAAGGCAAATCCAAGCTGTTACGTCGAAAATCCGCCAGATTTCAACTTACACTCCAGCCACTTAATCATATATTCGTATCAAATCCTCTTCACCTCCTTCACTCCTTCTATCTTTTGCAGCTTTCCAATGAGGTTGTTGAGGTCTTTTGTGCTGTGCACGTAGAGGTCTATCTCGTCCTCAAAGAGTCCGTCGTGGCTTTCGGCGTTGAGGTGTCGGATGTTTACGCTCATTTCGTCCGAAATAATTTTCACCACGTCGCGCAGCAGCCCGATGCGGTCAATTCCGCTGATGGTTACACGCGCCAGGAAGTGAAGCACCGTGTGGTCAGTCCACTTGACGTTGACAATCTTGTCGCCGTACTGCGAGGCTTCCCGAATGGCGATGTGGCAGGTTTTCTTGTGGATGAGCACCTTGTTTTCGGCCTCAATGAAGCCAACTACGCTGTCGCCGGGTATGGGGTTGCAGCAGGATGCTGTTCTGTAGGCCAGCTTCGAGGGGTCTGTGCCCTCCTTGAGCAGAAAGGCGCGCTTGTCGATGGGCGGCGGCGCTACCGCTAAGAAACTTTGCCCGTCGGGAGATTTTTTGCGCTTTCCCGCACCGAGCAGCTGGAGCTCCATGTAGCGAATGAACTTGCTCCGCCGCTGCTTGCGCAGCACCTTTTCCACCTCTGTAAGTGGCAGGATACCAGCGCCCACCTGACTGAACAGCTCCTGCTTGTTGGTAACGCTGTAGGCGTCGGTAATACGCTTGTAGAGCATAGCGTTGGGCTGCACCCCAAAGCTCCTGATAGCGTCCTCTACGGCCTGCTTTCCCTTCTGAAAGTGCTCCTTCACTTCGGCCTTAAGAGCAATTTTTATCTGATTTCGGGCGCGCGAGGTGGCGGCAAAGCTAAGCCATTCGGCCTGCGGCTTTTGGTTGTCGGCGGTGAGCATCTCCACCTGATCGCCGTTGCTGAGCACGTAGCTGAGCGGCACCAGCTTGTGGTTTACCTTAGCGCCAATGGCCTTGTTGCCAATGGCGGTGTGAATTTCGTAGGCAAAGTCGATGGCCGTTGACTTTTTGGGCAACTTTATCATTTTCCCCTTTGGGGTGTAAACGGCAATTTCGGAGGAGAAGAGGTTCAGCTTCAGCTGGTCGAGGAATTCGGTTGCGTTTTCCTCGCTGTTGGCTAGCATTTCGCGGAGGCGCATCAGCCACTTGTCGAGCGCGGCGTCGAACGGGCTGACTTCGCTTTGCCGGCTTTCGTGCTGGCTTTTGTACCGCCAATGGGCGGCGTATCCCCGCTCGGCAACTTCGTTCATGCGCTCCGAGCGGATTTGGAGCTCCACCCAACGTCCGGCAGGTCCCATCACGGTGATGTGGAGCGATTCGTAGCCGTTGTCCTTGGGGGTGTTTACCCAATCGCGCAGGCGGCTGTAGTTGGGCTTGTAGATGTCGGTAACGAGCGAGTATATGCGCCAGCACTGCTGCTTCTCGTCCATGTCGACCGTAGGCCGAAAGACGACGCGCACGGCAAACAGGTCATATATTTCCTCAAACGACACCTGCTTTGTTTCCATCTTTTTCCAGATGGAGTAAATTGACTTTACGCGGCCGCTAATGTCGAATTGGAAGTTGTGCTCGTTGAGCCGCTGCACAATGGGGTCGGTAAACGTTTTTATGTAGGCGTCGCGCTCCTCGGCGGTGGCGGCAATTTTGTTTTGCAGCTCTTCGTATATTCTGGGGAATTGGAACTTCATGGTCAGGTCTTCCATTTCCGTTTTGATGTTGTAAAGCCCCAGGCGGTGGGCGAGCGGAGCGTAGAGGTAGAGGGTTTCGCTGGCTATTTTTTCCTGCTTGTGCGGCGCCATTGAGCCAAGGGTGCGCATGTTGTGCAGGCGGTCGGCAAGCTTGATGAGCACAACGCGGATGTCGTCGGCCATGGCCAGCATCATTTTTTTAAAGTTTTCGGCCTGAATGGAGACGCTCTTGTCGAATATGCTGTCGAACTTGGTAAGGCCGTCGACGAGGAAGGCAATTTTTTCGCCAAACATTCCCTCTATGTCGTCAACCGTGTAGTCGGTATCCTCCACCACGTCGTGCAGCAGTGCGGCGGCTATTGACTTGTAGCCAAGGCCGATCTCGTGCGATACGATTTTTGCCACGGCAATGGGGTGCATGATGTAGGCTTCGCCCGACTTACGGCGAGTACCCTTGTGCGCTTCGTAGGCCAGCAAAAACGCCCTGTAGGTAATATTCACCTCATCGGCCGTAAAGGTGCGCAGGCTGCTGTTCAGCATGTCGTAAAAGGCCGCCAGCGCCTCGTCGCGCTCTATGTCTTTTTCCCCATCTGCCATTTTTTTGAACTCGTAAAAAAAATTGTATCAATAAATCACCGTAACCGTTCCCGTCTTTTCCGTGCGCTCGCCGCCTGCAAAGGTAATCTTTATATGGTAAATATATGCGCCTTCGGGCACAAAATTTCCGCTATTTTTTTCCCGCCCGTTCCAGCCCTCCGCTCCAGAGTATATCAGCCTGCCGTCGGGCGTATAGATGTAGAGCATGTAGCCCCTCATGCACGAGCAAAGCGGCTCGAACAGGTTGCGGCGTTTTCCGGTAACGGGGTTTACCACATCGCTGCTCAGGCGTATGGCGTTGGGCATTGACAGCTGAGCATCGGCAACGCTGCACACCTCGGACGAGCGCACGCGGGCAACGAGCTGCTGCCGGTCGTCGCTCACAAAAGCCTCCACCCTGTAGCACACGCTGCCGGAGCAAACAACGGAGTCGGGGAGCTGCGCAAAGTCGTTGTCGCTAATGGAGACGTCCGCCGTGCTGTCCACAAAGCGGGCAAAGCGCAGGGGCGACGTTCTATACACGTCGTAGCGTTGCGCCTTGAGCGTAACGTTGCTGCCGTCGTCGCGCCACACCACCTCGCCCCACCTGACGTCGGGCACAGGCTCGCCAAAAATCGTAGGCACAAGGCTGGTAACGGCGGGGCTGGAGGCCGTTACGCGCTCGCAGCTGTTCACCGCCGATATGCGGTAAAACCAATAGCGTCCTTCAGGAGCGCCATCGGTGATGCTTGTTTGCAGGCTGCTACCAAACTCCTCAAAGGCGGTGTACGCGCCGTTTATTTCGGGCGACCTTTCCGCCCAAAAGCGGGTGTACTCCGTTGCCGGATCTATTCGGAAGTGGAGCGTAACGCTTTCCTTCTCGCCCATCACCGAGTCGAGGCCAATGTACCGCGGGCTAACGGGCAGCGGCACAAAAATGCTTGTGCGGTTGGAGTAGCTTGTGTCGCTACCGTTGTTGTACACGGCGGCAACGTAGAGGTGGTGGTATTGCTTTTCCTTCACTACGGGCAGCGCAAGGGAGGTTGCACTGCCGCTTGTGGCCAGCCACACCGCGCTGTCGGGATTGAACGTGCCGCCGCCAACGTGCCCGTAGATGTGGTAGCGCACGTTCTCGGTAAAAGCAGGAATCGGCATCGGCCTGGTCAAATCGTCGTCGCTCAGCTGCTGGTAGCTGCTCCAGCTCAGGTTAATGGTGTTGGCGCAGGCATCAAGAACAGGCTCGCCGAGCTGCATGGTGCGAAAAGGTTTTTGGTAGGGAGGGGGATATCCGCTTTTGGGCACAAGGCGAATGGTGTACACGTTCGGGCTACAGCACTGTGAAGGCTCGTCAACAAAGCGTGTGGCGCGGTTGCTTACATCCGTCGCCAGCGTGTCCATTATGATGTTTCCCAGCGCGTCTGTTACCAGCTTAAAAACTTGGAAGCCTTCGATGTCTGCCGTATCGCTCGCGTTGGGGATGCTCCATTGCAGGTAGTATTTTTGGGTAGCAACATCTAACCCTGCCGCACGGAAGATGAGCGATGTTTCGCTCAGCGCAAGCAGCAGCCCGCTGCTCAGCAGCAGCGCAGCTATGGTGATGCAAAACTTTTTCATTGCTTACTCTATTTACTATCCTACAATAACGCTTGTCATGCTCTGAGGGTTAAGGTACTTCTGTGCCACCTGTTGCAGGCGTTCCGGCGTAGCGTTCTTCACCGCGTCGAACAGGGTTTCGGCGTAGCGCTGCGGAAGTTCGTACTGCAAGTCTTCAATAAGGCTTTCGGCCAGCGCCCAGGGGCCGTCGAGCGAGCGCATGATTTCGCCGCACAGGTGGCTTTTGGCCAATGCCAGCTCGTCGTCCGGAATTTTTTCGTCGCACAGGCGTTGTAGCTCCTTCCCGATTTCGTCCAGCGTAGCGCGGCCAAACTCCTTGCCCACCTCTGCCCCAATGCTCAGGTATCCGGTATGCTTGAAGCTCACCGGCGAGGCAAAAATCCCGTAGGTGTAGCCCTTCTCCTCGCGGATGTTGGCCATGAGCCGCGACCCGAAGTATCCGCCAAGAATAATTGAAAGCACGTGCATGTCGGCAAAGTCGGGGTGCTGCTTGCCGAACAGCGTCCGGCCAACGCGCAGCGCGCTCTGCACCGCTCCGCTTTTTTCTATCGCAACGCTGGTTGCCGGTCGCTCTTCGGGAAGCGTAACGTCGTCCGGCAGACAGTTGGCGGATGCCTGTGGTATTTGCTCAAAGAAGTCGCCGATTACCTTTCGTTCGCGCTCGCCAACCTTTCCCGTAGCCACGATAAAGCAGCGGTTGGCCGTGAAGAAGCTCCGGTGAAACTCGCACAGCCACTCGCGCAGCAGCGCGTCGTAGTGTTCAGGGTCGGCGTAAGCGCCGTAGGGGTGATTTCGCCCGTACAGCAGCGCGGGCAGCTGCTCCCGCGCCACGCAAGCAACCCGCTCCTTGTCTATGCGCAGCCGCTGCTTGTGCTTGGTGCAGTAGGTGCGCAGCTCCGCCTCAGGAAAGGTGGGATGCAGCACCACGTCGCTCAGCGTGTCCAACGCTTCCGGCAGGTGTCGCGCAAGCGAGTACACCGTGAGCATGGCAAAATCCTTATCGAGGTGCGGCTCGAAGGAAGCGCCGAGAAAGTCAAAGTTTTCTGCCACCTGCGCCCCCGAAAATCGCCTTGTGCCCTCGCCCATGAGGGCAAGCGTAGCGCGCGCCTCCAGCAGATGTTGCTGGAAGCGCGACCCCGCCTCAAACACCAGCGACACGCGCATTACATCCTGCGTCCCCGTGCAAACGGAGTGTAGTGCAACGCCATTGCTCAGCACGCCAACATCCGCTTGAACGTATGGTAGCGATTCGGGAAGCAATATTGCCGGAGGAGATGAGCGCATAAAAATTAGCTATGAATATAAATTTGCAAACTTACAATTATAAATTGGTAAACTGTGAATTATTCACTATTCACTATTCACTATTCACTATTCACTATTCACTATCAATCGTCGCTTCTTTGCTTACCTTTTTCACCAAGCCTTGCAGGACAGTACCCGGTCCCAGCTCGGCAAAGTTGGTTGCGCCGTCGGCCAGCATGTTTTGCACAATCTGCGTCCAGCGCACGGGAGCGGTAAGCTGGGCAATGAGGTTTTGCTTTATGGCCTCGGGGTCTGTTTGCGGTCGAGCGTCTACGTTTTGGTAAATCGGGCAGCAGGGAGCGGTGATGCGGGTGGCGGCAATGGCGGCTTCCAGCTCCACCTTAGCCGGCTCCATGAGCGGTGAGTGGAACGCCCCGCCCACGTTGAGCTTTAGCGCACGTTTAGCGCCTGCGGCGGTCAGCTTTTCGCAGGCAAGCTCCACGCCCCTGATAGAGCCGGAAATAACGAGCTGCCCGGGGCAGTTGTAGTTGGCGGCCACCACCACCTCGCTGACCTCGGCGCACACCTTCTCCACCACCTCATCGGCCAAGCCAAGTATGGCGGCCATAGTCGAGGGCTCTTTTTCGCAGGCCTTCTGCATAGCTTGTGCCCGCTGCGACACCAGCTTTAGCCCATCCTCGAAGCTCATAGCGCCCGCCGCCACCAGCGCCGAAAATTCGCCCAGCGAGTGCCCCGCAACCATGTCGGGGGAAAAGCTGTTCAGCGTTTTTGCCAAAATAACGGAGTGTAGAAAAATAGCGGGCTGCGTAACTTTAGTCTGCTTCAAATCCTCGTCAGCGCCCTCAAACATAAGGTCGGTAATGCGAAATCCTAAAACGGCGTTAGCCTGCTCAAAGAGCTCTTTGCCCTGTGCAGAACTACCGTACAAATCCTTGCCCATGCCCACATACTGTGCGCCCTGGCCTGGAAAAATATATGCTTTCTTCATGTATGCAAATTTTGTTGTTAGTAAAATACAGCCGCAAAAGTAAGCAATTTTATTCCGATTTCAAATTAAGATTCAA
>JAIRSZ010000139.1 GCA_031255195.1 Prevotellaceae bacterium
GTTTTTGCATGTACCACAGGCAAAAAAGGCAAATTTTTTTAGCGTACACGCTTCTCTTTGTAGGTATGCCGCCACTCCGACTTGTTTTTCTGGTGAGGTTGTTGTTGGTGTTGGGGCGCGCCCAACCAACACCAACAACCTCCATTTCCCCCCTTCGCGCGCCGCCGTCATTCCGTAGCGGAGCGCGCGAGGAACGAGCGAGCGAAGCGGAGGAACCTCAACCCGTAGCTGGTGATGACAAGCGACCGTAGCTGCCGACGACAATGAGGTAATGAGGTGTGGAAGTGTATTTGCAACTTGCTGATACTGATGTTGTTTTGTTGAAAAAATTAGGTGGAAATGATGTGCAGACGCTACAACGCTTGTCGGCAGCTACGGGCTAAGGTTTCTCCACTCCGCTTGCTCGTGCCTCGCGCGCGGAGCTGCGGAATGACGAGGGCGGCGCGCGAAGGGGGGAAATGGAGGTTGTTGTTGTTGTTGGTTGGGCGCGCCCCACCACCAACAACCTCCCAAGAAAAACAAGTCGGAGTGGCGGCATACCTACAAAGAGAAGCGTATACGCTAAAAAAATTTGCCTTTTTTGCCTGTGGTACATGCAAAAACGCTATCTTTGCGGTGCAGCGTTTGACCTTGTATTTTGTGTTAAGTCGCTGAAATTCAGTAAATTTTTGGCTATATAATTTTCGTACTGCGCATGAAATACAGGTGCACTATAAGTAAAAAATTGGCGCTCGTCGCGCTTTTCGTCCTTTGTACAGCTGGCGTTTTTGCCCGCTCGGCCTCCTTTCGCCTGGCCAAAAACATTGACGTGTTCTTCTCCATCCTGCAAGAGCTCGACTTGTACTACGTTGATACAATAGACCATGACCGGAT
Source organism: Prevotellaceae bacterium (assembly GCA_031255195.1). GTDB lineage: Bacteria > Bacteroidota > Bacteroidia > Bacteroidales > UBA932 > JAITMY01. The sequence goes on from JAIRSZ010000139.1 coordinate 874, forward strand.
GATAACAGGCGCCATCGGGAGCATGTTGGAGTCGCTCGACCCCTACACGGTTTTTATATCGGAGTCGGAGGTGAGCGACTTTGACTTTACCACCACGGGACAGTATGGGGGCATTGGCGCGCTCATCCGCAAGCGCAGCGACGGCCTGGTAGAGGTCGTAGAGCCTTACGAAAAGTCTCCGGCCGACAGAGCCGGCATCAAGGCTGGCGACATTGTGCTGACGGTGGACGGCGTGCACGTCAACAGCAAGAACGTGTCGGACGTGAGCGCGTCGCTCAAGGGGAAGATGAATACTGAGGTCAGGCTCCGGGTGCTGAAGCTGAGGACGAAGGACACGGCGAGCATGACGCTGAAGCGCGCGCAGGTTCATCTGCCAAGCGTGCCCTACGCCACCGTGCTCGAGGGCGGAGTGGGCTACCTTTACTTCTCCACGTTTACCAAAGATTGCGTGGAGGAGGTCAAGTCGGCCGTGGCGGAGCTTAAAAGGCAGGGCGCAACCAGCCTCATTTTTGACCTGCGCAGCAACACGGGCGGCCTGCTGGACGAAGCGGTGAAAATTGTAAACCTCTTCATCCCCAAGGGACAAGAGGTGGTGAGCGTGCGCGGCAGGGTAGGCGGCGAAAAGAAGTATAAAACCGACAGCCGCCCGCTGGACGTGAACATTCCGCTGGTGGTGCTCATCAACAGCCTGTCGGCCTCCTCGTCCGAGATTGTTGCGGGGGCGTTGCAGGATTTAGACCGGGCGGTGATAGCAGGCCAGCGCAGCTACGGCAAGGGCTTGGTGCAGAGCGTGCGCTCCCTGCCGTTCAACGAAAAGCTGAAGCTGACAACGGCAAAGTACTACACGCCAAGCAACCGGTGCGTTCAGGCAATCGACTACACCCACCGCAACCCCGACGGCAGCGTGGGGAAAATACCCGACTCTCTGGTGCACCGCTTTACCACCCGCGCCGGACGCATAGTGTTCGACGGGGGGGGCATAACGCCGGACGAAACGATACCGCCGGAGGCGTCGCCTCGAATACTGCAACGGCTGTACGAGAAAAACCTGTGCTTTGACTTCGCCAGCCGGTTTTACGTTAAGCACGACGCCATAGCGACTCCCTCCAAGTTTAAGCTTAAAGACAGCGACTATCAGGAGTTCATAGATTTTGTCGAGGAGTCGGGATTTACCTACGAAACGGCGTCGTCGCACGCGCTGAACGTGCTGACAACGGCCTTGAAGGGGGAGAAGTACTACGACAGCCTGGCGGTTGACCTGCACGCCCTGTCGGAAAAGGTAAAGCCCAACGTGGAGAAAGACCTTTGGCGCTTTAAGGACGACATCGCCAGACTTCTGGAGGCGGAGATAGTTGCCCGCTACTACTACCAGCGGGGACGCATGGAGGTCAACACGCTGCACGACACGGAGGTGATGCGCGCCAAAGAAATATTGCTCGACGAGGAGCTGTACAAGTCTTTTTTGCAAAAAAAACCTTAACCAATCTCTGTCAAACACTTATGAATATTATTCTGATTTTAGCGGGAGCAATGGCAGGCTTTGTCGCTGCTTTCCTTGCGCTGGGCGTGCTGCGCAGCAAGGCTGAGAACGCCTTAAAAGCACGCTGCGAAACGCTTAAAAGCACGCTTAACGAAACAACCGTGCAGCTGAAAGTTGCAGAAGACCGGCTCTCCGTGCAGCAGCAGGAGTACGCACGGTTAACTCAAAAGGCCGAAGCGCAGGAGGCAAACAACGTCCAGCTGCAAGCCAAGCTGTCGTCGCTTGAAACGACGGTGAAGAACGACGCGCAGAAGGTTGCCGAGCTGACGACCGCGCTGGCAGAAAAGACGCAGCAGGGCGAGGCCAAGCAAGCTGAGGTTAACCTGCTGAACCGGCAGCTGGCGGAAAAAACCGTCGCCAACACATCGTTCTCCGAAACCCTGAAAGCGCACAGGGAAGAGCATGCAAAGCTGCTGGAGGAGCTGGCGTTGCTGCGGGAAAAATTCGCAAAAGCGTTGGCCGAAAACAGCGCCCTGACGGTCAAGGGTAAAGCCCTGACGGAAAAGCTCGAAACCCAAAAGGAGGAGATAATCGCCATACAGAAAACTGCCCACCTGCAATTTGAAAAAATAGCCTCACAGATACTTGAAGAAAAAAGCGGGAAGTTTACGGAAACCAACAAGGCCAACATAGAGGCCATTCTAAAGCCGCTAAACGAAAACCTCAGCAGCTTCAAAAAGAAGGTTGAGGAAACCTACGATAAGGAATCGAAGCAGCGCTTTTCGCTGGAGGAAAAGGTGAAAGAGCTGGTTGAGCAGACCAACAAGGTGAGCAGCGAGGCCAACAACCTGGCAACAGCGCTGAAAGGACAGGCCAAAAAGCAGGGCAACTGGGGCGAAATGATTCTCGAAAACATCCTACAGCAGTCGGGGTTGGTGAAAAACAGGGAGTACTTTCTACAGCAAACCATTAGAGACGAGGATGGCAAAAACCTGCGCCCGGACGTGCTGGTGAAGCTGCCGGATAACCGCGTGATTATCATTGACTCAAAGGTGTCGCTGGTGGCATACGATCGGTTTTCGTCGGCAGATACCGTGGACGAGCAGGCCGTCCACCTGAGCGAACACCTGAAATCCATCTACGGGCACGTAGACGAATTGAGCGGCAAAAAGTACGACAACCTCGATAAGTCGCTGGACTTTACGATGATGTTCGTGCCCATAGAGCCTGCCTACCTGCTCGCCATACAAAACGATACAAACCTGTGGTCATACGCCTACTCCAAAAGAATCCTCCTGATAAGCCCAACCAACCTGATAGCCTGCCTGAAGCTGATGGCCGACCTGTGGAAGCGGGAAATGCAAAGCAAAAATGCGCAGGAAATTGTGAGGCGGGGCGAGCTGCTGTACGACAAGTTTGTGGTGTTTGCAGAAACCCTCGAAGACGTGGGGCGGCACATCGACAGGACGCAGCAATCGTATGCCACAGCAATAGGTCAGCTTAAGGAGGGCAACGGCAATCTGGTGGGGCAAGCCATAAAGCTAAAGAATCTGGGGTTAAAGTCGGGCAAGGAAATCCCTACCGCCATGCTTCCAACGGACTTTGAGCCGGAGCCGGTGGCAGTGGAGGAGGCAAAGCTGATTGAGGCGGAAGAGACGGCGACAAGCGGGCTGTAGACCTTTTTTTGAAAACGATAAAGCAGAACAATGAAGCAGAAAGATTACAGCATGTTTAGCTGGGAAACGCTACGACAGGAGGCCGAAGAGGTTGCCGAAAAAGAGCCGCTTCTCAAGAATTTGTTGAGGCAAATGGTAACGGAGCACAGCAGCTTTGGGTCGGCGCTGACGGCAGTGCTCGCCAACCGCTGCCTGTTTATTCACGAAGGCATTAACCTGCACCAGGCCATAACGGAGGCGCTGAAAAAGGACGAAAATATTGCGCAAATAGCCATGTATGACCTCGCGGCGGTGGTGGACAAAGATCCTGCCACCGAAAGCTACCTTGAGCCGTTCCTGTTCTACAAGGGCTACCACTCGCTGGAGCTGCACCGCATTGCCCACAAGCTGTGGACAGACGGGCAGCGCTACCTTGCCAGCTACATCCAGAGCCGAACGTCGCACCTCTACGGCGTAGACATTCACCCCGCCGCCCGAATAGGCAGGGGAATTTTTATAGATCACGCCACGGGTTTGGTGGTGGGCGAAACCGCCGTGATTGAAGATAACGTCTCCATCCTTCACGGGGTAACCCTGGGCGGGACGGGAAAGGAAACGGGAAAGCGCCACCCAACCATCCGAAAAAATTGCCTGCTTGGGGCAGGGTCTACGGTGCTGGGAAACATTGTGGTGGGCGAAGGCTCTGTCATTGGCGCAGGAAGCGTGGTGCTGCACACAGTGCCCGCCCACAGCATTGCCGCCGGTGTGCCCGCAACAAACAAGGGCAACATCGCCATCCCCGAACCGGCCGACAGCATGGATCAGATATTCGACGACTACATGATTTGAATGGTTTGCCGAAAAAGCAAACGTTGGATGGTTTTTTGATAGCTCTTTTCGCCTAAGCGCCTACAACAGTGACCGTTTTTCCGTCCACTGTCTCTTTCGCCATGTAAATTTTTTCGTCCCAGCTCACCGTAGTGCGGCGGTCGAAAACAATCAGCCAGCCCTCCGTGCAGCCGTAAACGTCCATGTAGCGGGCGGTTTGCTCAAGGCCTTCCGCAAGGTACTTCTCACCGTGGCGAATTTTGAGCTCTATCGGGTACTTTTGATTTTCGTAGACTAAACAAATATCGAGGCGGCCGCTGCCGGAGGCCATTTCGCGGATAACCTGTCCGCCGCCGTTAACCACACGTTGCAGGAAGGCCATCATTACCAAGTGCGGCGCGGCCTCCTTGTAGTCGTAGCGCTCCTTCCACATATCGCTGTTCTCACGCCAGAACTGCTGAAAGTCGCGCATCAGGAAGTCCATGTCCAGCTGCCCGTCCTTCAGGTAGCGGGGCAGCTGGTAGGGGTACTTTGAATTTTTCAACTCTTCCTGCGTATTGGCGGAGAGCTTGCGAATAATCACTTCAGCGTAAATTGGGTTGGCAGGCGTCACTATCGAGTTAACCACGCGAATCAGCCCCAAATCTTTGGCGTACAGAAAATCATCCGATTCCCTGTCGATAAAGCCATCGCCCAGAATCATCGGCTCTATGACTTTGCGCACGCGCTCTTCCTTTAGCCGCTCAAGCAGGCTGTCGATGTGGGTGGGACGGTTGAGGATGATATTTTGAATGGCTTCGTCCACCAGCTTCACCGTGACCGGCTTTGTGTAGTCCGAGTTTAGCATCTCCACTATCACCTGGTTGGCAATGGCGTTAACCAGCCAGGGTTGCCCCTGCGTTTGCTCGTATATCCGCTCAATAGCATCATCCTCAAACACCTGTCCTGTATCGTCGGTATGCTGCCGGTAGAGGCGCTCAACTTCTTCCATCGAAAAGTTTTGCAGGGTGTAGGTTTTGGTGACGATGTTGAACGGGCTTGCGCTGCTCAGCGATTCGCTGTCGGGGCGGACTTTGGCCTTGTAGTCGCGAATGTTGCGCATACCCACCAGCGCAATGGAGTGGGGAAATGGACTGTCCGGTCGGGTGTTGTAGCCGTCGCGTAGCTGGCGGAGGAAAGAGATGAGCGTACCCTCGCTCAGGCAGTCTGCCTCGTCGAACAAAATCACCAGAGGCTTGTCCAACAGCATACAGAAGTAGGCGAGCGACATGCCCAGAACGCTGGTGTAGTCTTCGTAATCGGCGTCTTTGGCAAAATCTGCCCGATGCGGAATGGCGGTAAGCCCAATGGCATTCTTAACAACTTTCACAATGGCCGGAATCCCGTCCTTCGAGTCAACAATCTCCTGCACTTTTTCCAGCGAGCAGTATAGCGCGTAGTACTGTCCTCCGGCGTTGAGCCGCTTAACTAAATCTTTGAGGTAGGTTGTTTTACCGCTCTGTCGGGCAGCATGGATTACAAAATACTGCTTTCTTTCAATCAGCTGCTCCACACCCTTTAAGCGGGTGGCGGCATCTACCATGTAATGCTCCAAGCTGTTACACGGCCCTGCTACGTTAAAGTATCTCATTGTGATTGCTATTAAAAAGTTGAAGTTCGACGGCAAAGGTACAACATTTTATTTAATCATTGCGCTCATGCGCATTGGCATAGCATTGCTTATACCTCTATGCTTCGCTATTTTATGCTAAAACTATGGTTGAGAAAAAGAAAAAATGCCGCACGAGCCAAAAAAAGCGTATTTTTGCGTCATGCTACCAATTTTTCTCAAAAGTAAAACGTTACATTCATGCTTAGCCGTTGCGCTGCTGACGGTTGCCTGCACCAAAGAATACGACTGCCCCGTGCCCGACGTTGGACGCTTTGAGTTCGACGTGCACATGCCCGCCTACGAAATAATGACGGCAAAGTTAACATCCCGCTACGGATACAACAGGCACGGCGTGATAGTTTTCCGCTACAACAACGCCCCCAACGAGGTATTTGCCTTTGACGCAACTTGCCCCGACAGCGAGGAATGTCTTGCCTCCGGCGTGGTGGAGTACATCAACGGCAGCGGCAGCTTGCACGGCGCTTGCAAGAGATGCGGCTCGCGCTACAGCATGGTAGATGGAAAACATGCCGACAAGCGTATCAAGCTTCGCGCATATCCGGTGCAGCCCCTGCCAAACGCCACAGATTGGTATCGCGTATACAGCTTGCATTAAGCTTGCGGCGTGCGCTATAGTTGTTGCTTGCATGCAGGTCAGGCAGGCATGTCTGCGCAACGCAGAGCGGATTCTTACATACATGCGGGAAATCAAAATTCACAAGCAAAGCAGCCCCTTACTTTCAGAAATTCCGTTGAATGTCAGCCCGTAAACTTTTTTTTGCAAAAAAAATTGTGCAGGCATGAATCTTTTTGTAACTTTCCGAACTTTTTTAAACCTTTAATTTTTAAGCTACCGCATTATGACACAGGTCTCTACCGCAGAAGTTATTGAGTGGGCTAAGCAATTCCTTGCCAAAGCCGACTCTGAGCTAACGCCCGACGAGGTGAAGGAGCAGAAAAAATTTGCCTCCTTAGTGCAAACGCCTGAGTACAAAACGTTCCTCTCGCGAATGTTGGACGAGTCGTCGCAGATACGCGACAACCGCAAGCTGAACAGGCGCGTCAGGCAAATCATTCGGGAGTACGGCGTTCCCGATTTTTTCAGCGCCTCCGACCGCGCGCTGATTAAGCTGTACATGTGGGGAGGACACCTGTTTCCGGGCATTGCCATGCCGATTTTCAAGGCGAAGCTGCGCAGCGAGACCAGCAAAATCATCATCGCCGAGGAACGCCCAAAGCTGACTAAGCACCTCGAAGGACGCTGGAAAAGCAACATCGGGCAGAACGTCAACCTGCTGGGCGAGGTCGTGCTGGGCGACGGAGAGGCCGACAAGCGCTACCGCCACTACCTCGAGGCGCTGGAGGAGCCGGACATCAGCTACATATCCATCAAGCTGTCGGGCATCTACGCCCAGATTCATTCGCTGAGCTACGAGCAAAATAAAAGGGATCTCGCCGACATGGTGGCCGCCGTGTACCGGAAGGCTATGGACAACCCCTACGTTGATCGGGACGGCAGCAAGCGTCACAAGTTCGTCAACCTCGACATGGAGGAGTACAAGGATGCAGAGCTCACGTTTGAGGTGTTTACCGAAGTCCTGAGCCGTCAGGAGTTTAAGCAGTACACGGCGGGAATCGTGGTGCAGGCATATCTTCCCGACGCGGCGAGCTTCCAGAGGCGGCTGCTCGATTTTGCCAAAAAACGCCTTGCCGAAGGCGGCGCTCCGCTGAAAATGCGCCTGGTGAAGGGCGCCAACCTACAGATGGAAACCATTGTGTCGTCCCTCAAGGGGTGGCCAACGCCGGTGTACCCGTCGAAGGTGGAGGTCGACGCCAACTACCTGCACATCCTCGACGCTGCCCTGCTGCCCGAAAACGCTAAGGCTTGTCGCGTTGGCGTGGCCTCGCACAACTACTTTAGCATTGCCTACGCCCACCTGCTTGCCGAAAAAAACGGGGTGACGGAGTACGTTACCTTTGAAATGCTTGAGGGCATGGCCAACAACCTGCCGCGCGTGATGCGAAAGCTGCAAAAGCAAATCATCCTCTACACGCCGGTGGTGAAGGCCAACCACTTTCTCAACGCCATATCGTACCTCGTGCGCCGCTTAGACGAAAATACCGGAAAAAGCAACTTCCTGAGCTACACGTTCAACCTGAAAATGGACAGCCCGCAGTGGAATTTTCTTGCCGGACAGTTTCTCGAAGCGTACAAGCTGAAGGATACCGTCAACACCACGCCCTACCGCACGCAGGACAGAAGCAAAAAGCCCGCTGCCGTGAGCGACGTCAACACCTTTGCCAACGAGCCGGACACGGACTTAGACCTGCCGCAAAACCGCCGCTGGGCGTTGGACGTTCTCAGGAAGTGGAGCAACGAGGTAAACGAAAAGAACTTTGTTGTGCCCGTCCAAATTGGCGACAGGGAAGTCGTCACCGGGCACAAAAAGCTGTACCGCGACCGCAGCCGCAACGACGAGGTTACGCTCTGCGAGGCCAACCTGTCCTCGCCGGAGCAGGTGAAGGAAATCATTGCCGTTGCCGAAAAAGACGCTTCGGGCTGGCGGAAAACGTCGCTCGCCGAGCGCAACGAAACGCTGCACAGGGTGGCGGAAAACCTGAGCGCCAAGCGCGGCGACCTCATTGGCTGCATGGCGGCCATCACCGGCAAAACCTTTACCGAGGGCGACGTGGAGGTTTCGGAGGCCATTGACTTTTGCCGCTTCTACCCCATTTCCATGAAGGCTTTCGACGACCTGAAAACGGTGGCGTATTCGCCAAAGGGCGTCATTTTGGTTATTCCGCCGTGGAACTTTCCGTTAGCCATCCCCGTGGGCGGCGTGGCGGCGGCGCTCGCCGGCGGCAACACTGTTATCCTGAAGCCCGCCACCGTTGCCCTGCCGGTGGCGTGGGAGTTTGCCAGGAGCTTTTGGGAGGCAGGCGTTCCCAGGGATGCCCTACAGGTGGTCTGCCCCGCCGACCGCAGCGCGCTGAGCTACCTTGCGGCGCACCCGTCCGTAAAGCACGTGATTTTGACCGGCGGAACCGACACCGCCTTCCGCCTGCTGGCCAACAGCCCGCGCACGCCGCTCTCCGCCGAAACCGGCGGCAAAAACGCCATCATCGTTACCGCCAACGCCGACCAGGACCACGCCATACTCAACGTCGTGTCGTCGGCCTTCAGCAATGCAGGGCAAAAATGCTCGGCCTGCTCGCTGCTGCTGGTGGACAAAAAAACCTGCCACGACGAAACCTTCAAGGCGAAGCTCAGGGACGCCGTCACCAGCCTGCGCACGGGCAGCGTGTGGGATACCATGAGCTACGTGGGGCCAATGGTGGACAACCGCAACGAAAAGCTGCTGCACGCCATTGAGCATCTGGAGGAGGGCGAATCGTGGTTGGTTGCCCCAGAGTTTGTAGACGAAAAAAAGTACATCCTCAAGCCTACGGTGAAGTGGGGCGTGAAGCCCGCCAGCTACACCTTCCGCAACGAGCTCTTTGCCCCGCTCCTCTCCGTTGTGTGCATCGACAATCTGGAGCAGGGCATTGAGTACGCCAACTCCTCGGAGTACGGCCTGACCGCAGGACTGCAAAGCCTGAACGAGGAGGAGCAAACGCTCTGGAAAAGCCGCATCGAGGCGGGCAACCTCTACATCAACCGGGGCATTACGGGCGCTATTGTGCGCCGCCAGCCCTTTGGCGGAATGAAGCGTTCGGCCTTTGGCGGCGGCGTCAAGGCCGGAGGGGCAAGCTACGCTTCGTGCTTTGTGGATTTCACCGAAAGCGAGCTCCCCAAGGCAGAGCAGGCGGCCACCCTGAGCGACCTGCTCGCAGACGAAAAGGACAAAAACCGCCTGAACTTTGCGCAGGCCGGCTACCGCAAATGCTGGGACGACGAATTTTCGCAGGAGAAAGACGTCAGCCACATCTACGGCGAGGAAAATATCTTCCGCTACCTGCCGCTCAAGAGCGTTGGATTCCGCGTGCAGGAGGGCGACAGCCTTGCCGACGTCCTGCTGACGCTGACGGCAGCCGGCACGACAAAAACGCCCTTGTTCGTCAGCATTTCAGCCGACGACAAAAACAGGGAGGCCGTCGAAAAGGCAGCTGCGATGCTTTCCTCCGCCGTAAAAATCGTTGTGCAGAGCGAGCAGGATTTTGTCGGCGAAATGGACAGGTACGAGCGTATTCGTGCCGTCTCGCCCAACCTGTCCGACGCTGTTTACCAAAAGGCCGCCGTGCTCGGCAAGCACATAGCCGGCAGCAAGCCGCTCGCCGAAGGTCGGCTGGAGCTGCTGCACTACCTTAAGGAGCAAAGCATTGCCTGCGAATACCACCGCTACGGCAGCATTTTTGGGGAGGAAAAGTAGCTGCTCCTATTCATGGCCGATAATGAAACCGGATAATTGACAGCAGCAAGTATACGCAATGGTTAGATTCTATGACTTTTAAAACGTCCGCACGTTCCTCTGAGTTTGCGTCATTGGTAGACGGGAGAGGCGGAATGATGCCGCCACACCCCAAACACCACCCTTTCTCCTTTCCTCGCACGCGCCGCCGTCATTCCGTAGCGCAGCGCGCGAGGCACGAGCAAGCGGAGCGGAGGAACCTCAGCCCCTACCCGCGACGACGCTGCGGGCGAAAAACGACGGCAGTGCGTATGGAATAAGAGAAATGGGCAAAACACCGGCAGCGCGCATGGAATAAGAGAAGTTAGGAAAGTGTACCGCGTCAGCAATCACCGTAAATCACCCAAATCAAAAAAATCACAGTTCAGACAAAAGCCCTCGCCAGCTATAGGCTGAGGTTCCTCCGCTCCGCTTGCTCGTGCCTCGCTTGCTCCGCTACGGAATGACGACGACGACGACAACGACAACGACGACAACAACAACAACGGCGGCGCGCGTGAAGGAAGACGGCAATGTGCAGGCGGAAGCGTCAAAAATCCAAGCATTGCGGAAAAAGAATCTTTGACTGCACTGGAGTAAAATATTATACGTTTAACGTATTTTAATAAAATTTGGCGGCGTGGCATTGAAAAAATACGTATCTTTGTACTTCATCATTTTACACCGTACCATGAGCAGCTTAAGTAAAGTAAACCAGACAACCCAGCTTTATGACACATACGTAGGGACAAAATTATATTTTGCCCCATTATTTGCTGCACACACA
>JAIRSZ010000173.1 GCA_031255195.1 Prevotellaceae bacterium
AAAATCAGGCAGATAAAATTTACTTTTGCGTGCAGTAGTAATGAAAGAGCTTATCGGAGAACTTTTGGGGACTTTCGTTTTAGTCCTTTTTGGCTGCGGCTCGGTGGCGGTGGCCGTGCTTTTTGGCGAGTATGGCAGCATCTTCCAGGTAGGCGCTGTTTGGGGCATGGGCGTGACCCTGGCCATTTACCTGACGCGCCACCTGTCCTGTGCGCACCTCAACCCAGCCGTTACCATTGCTATGGCGGTGAGCAGGCGCATGTCTTTTCGCAGCGTTCCGAAGTACCTTGCGGCGCAGCTGGCGGGCGCGTTCCTGGCGGGGCTAACGGTTTACCTCCTGTTTTCGCCCTCCATTGCCGCCTACGAGAGCGCCCACGGCGTTGTGAGGGGGACGGCGGAGTCGGTGCAAACCGCCAGAATGTTTGGCGAATTTTACCACAACCCCTCGAGCATCGCCGTTGTCTCCATGCCGCTGGCAATGGGTGCAGAAGCCTTTGGGACGTTCCTGCTGTGCCTGCTGATTTTTGCGCTGACCGAAGGCTGCAACGTCGGCCGCCCAAGCAGCACGGTAGCGCCCGTGTTCATTGGGGCAGCCGTTACCTCCATCATCTGCCTGATAGCGCCGCTCACGCAGGCGGGGCTTAACCCGGCAAGGGACTTCGGGCCGCGCCTCGTTGCCTGGATAATGGGCTGGGGAAACGCTGCCTTCCCCGACAGCAGCGGAGGCTTTTTCTTCGTTTACATCCTGTCGCCCGTTGCCGGAGGAATCGTTGCCGCCCTGTTTTTTCTACACATCCTTGAACCGGCAATGAAGCGGACTTCTGCGCCCTGCCGCTGCAAAAAAGGTGAAGCGTGAAACTCTTAGCTCATATCATATACTTATGTCAAAAACAAAAATCATTCTTGCAGGAGGCTTTCTCGGAGCCGGAAAAACCACCCTGCTTTGGGAGGCCGCCCGACGCGCAGCAGCGCGAGGGCTTCGCGTGGGGCTAATCACCAACGACCAGGCGCCGGAGCTGGTGGACAGCGCGCTCCTTTCGCGCAGCGGGCTAAAGGTGGCAGAGGTGAGCGGCAGCTGCTTCTGCTGCAACTTCAACGGGCTGATAAGCGCCATACAGGAGGTGCGCAGGGAGGCAGAAGCCGACGTTATCATCGCCGAGCCGGTAGGCAGCTGCACCGACCTGTCGGCCACCGTTGCGCAGCCCCTCAAGCAGCTTTGGGGGCACGAGCTGCAGCTTGCGCCGCTCTCCGTGCTGGCCGACCCCGCCCGCCTGTCCCCCATCCTCGACGGCGGCGCAGCCGACCTGCACCCCGATGCCGCCTACATCTACCGCAAGCAGCTCGAGGAAAGCGACGCTATCCTCGTCACCAAAACCGACCTGCTCCAACCCGACGAGCTGGCAACCCTCATGCAGCGCGTCGGCAAGGCCTACCCGCTGGCCACGCTGCTGCCGGTCAGCGCGCTGACCGGTAGCAACGTCGACGAGTGGCTCGACATGACGCTTACCCGCAGCGACGCAGGGCTGCGGCTGGCAGAGGTTGACTACGACGTTTACGCGCATGGCGAAGCCGTGCTGGGGTGGCTCAACGGAACAGTGCGCCTGCACGGAAAACCTGCCACCGATTGGAATTTCTTCACCCGCAACTTTTTGGAAACGCTCGCCGAGCAGCTTCGGAGCAAAAGACACTCCGTTGGGCACGTAAAAGTGGCCGTTGAGAGCGGCGGGCTGCTGGCCACCGGCAGCATCGCGGGCAACGCCGCAACGCCTGCCGTGCGCGGCAGGGCGGGCATTGGCGCAGAGGCAAAGCTGGTAGTGAACGCAAGAGCAGAGGCTACTCCCGAAGAGCTGAACAAAGCTGTTCGGGAGGCGCTCAACGCCGCAACGCATAGCGAGGAAATTGCCGCCAACGTTGCCGCCTGGCGCTACCTGCAACCCGGTCGCCCGCAGCCAACGCACAGGTTTGCCAATGTTTTTTTCCGCTCGCCGGCTGAGGCAGGGATAAGCCAACAGCCTTTACACGTGTAACGTTACCGGCCTTCCGCCCCTCAATGCGCCCCAACCTGCAAATATGTAAAGAAAATTTCTTAATTTTGTCGGCTGGTAGCAGCAACGAAAAACCGGTTGCAGCATAGTTTTAATTTAAAAAAAATAGTATTATGACATCTACCTTGAAGCTTATTCAAACATTTTGCCTGGCGGCAATTCTTGTCGCCCCCCAGCAGCTGCAATCGCAGCCCCGCGCAGCATCTCAGGACAGGGACAGGGAGCGCGCTTTTGTTGAGAGCAACATTCAGTTTGCCGTGGCGCAAACAAAAAAAATGGTACAGGCAGTCGAAGACAACCTTGCCAAAAAAACCTACCCCCGCACCACCAGAAGCGGGGCGCTGTCGTCGACCAACATGTACGACTGGACCAGCGGTTTCTTTCCCGGAAGTCTCTGGTATCTGTACGAGTTGAGCCGCGATGAGCTGTTCAAGGTCAAGGCCGAAGCATGGACGTCCTCGCTCGAGCCGCTCAAAACCTACACCGGCACCCACGATCTGGGCTTCATGATGTACTGTAGCTTTGGAAATGGCTACCGCCTGGCGCCCGCCGAAACCGCAGCCTACAAGGACATCCTGATTCAGGGAGCAAGCTCGCTGTGCGCCCGCTACAACGACGTAACGCGCTGTATTCAGTCGTGGGGGGCGGGTAAGTCGTGGGACGGCCAGGAGCGGAAGTTTCCAGTCATCATAGACAACATGATGAACCTTGAAATGCTGATGTGGGCGGCAAAAACGGCAAGCGACACGGCAGAAGCCGCAAGGTTTAGGCGCATTGCCGTTACCCACGCCAACACAACGATAAAAAACCACCTCCGCCCCGACTACAGCGTTTACCACGTGGTGAGCTACGACCCGCAAACGGGCAAGGTGGACAACCGGACAACGGCGCAGGGGTGGAGCGACAACTCCACGTGGTCGCGCGGGCAAGCGTGGGGCATCTACGGATTCACCATGATGTACCGCGAAACGGGCGACAAAAAATACCTCGAAACCGCCCAAAAGATGGCCAACTTCTTCCTGACCCACGCCAACCTGCCCGCCGACAAAATTCCCTACTGGGACTTCAACGCCCAGCAGGACGGCTACACCCCCCCGTGGCCTGACAGGACAAAAGCCTTCCCCGTGCCGCCGAGCGAATTTCCCATTGCGCACTACCGCGACGCCTCGGCAGGCGCTATTGTTGCCTCGGCGCTCTTTGAGCTCTACGGGCACACCGGAAATAAAACATACCTCGCCTCGGCGGTGGAAATGCTGCACAGCTTAGCCTCGGACAGCTACAGGGCTGGGCTGGGCGAAAACGGCAACTTTATCCTGAAACACTGCGTGGGCAGCATCCCGCACGGAAGCGAAATTGACGTGCCGCTGGTGTACGCCGACTACTACTTCATAGAGGCTCTCCTGCGCTACCGAAAGCTGCTGGAAAGCTAAAGAACAACGGGTAAGGGCGACTTTGTCCCTCATTTACGCCCTGATTCTCATAGCTAAAACAACCTCAGCAACAGCCATGTGGAGTTAAATCTATAAATTTCACTACCTCATTGCAAAGGGATTAAATGCCAGGAAGTTGATGTTGGTGGGGGGCGGCCCACCCACCTGAACGTGCAGGGCGTTTTAACCCCCTGTTGCCCTGCAACGCGCGCGCCGGCGGC
>JAIRSZ010000190.1 GCA_031255195.1 Prevotellaceae bacterium
GAAATGTATTGGGTTATGAGGTGTTGCATGGAGAATTATATTTGAATTATGGGGGCAAATATAGGAAATGTTTTTGAATAAAAAGTAAAAGTCAAATGCTTGCCTTCCTCAAAGGTGAGGAGTAAGCTTTGCCGCCCGTTGGCCTGGACGATATTTACATGAAGGTTAGTATTTGCTCATAATTTATTGTTTGTATTCAGCTTAGCCATTGCTTTTTTGATGCTGATTTTTTCAATAGCGGCAAGGTGTTGTTGAACAACACCACCCTTTCTTCCCCCGCGCCCCGCTCGCCGTCATTCCGAGCGCAGCGAGGAATCTCAGATGCGTCAGCCTCTTTTTTTACTTCACCACCGCGCCGCTGTCATTCCGAAATGCAGCATCGGAATCTCAGCCCATACCCGCCGATAATTGTTGTCCTATTTGTAGTATGAGTTATGGTAGGTTGTCGGACAAGAGAAACGGAAGAACTTCAATTTGAATAACCCCTTGCAGGCAAAGCGCCGTTCGGTGTAAGCTGAAATTTATTTTTTTACAGATAATTTAGTGGAAATGAGAAAAATTTTATACATTTGCAGGGCAGTGAGAATCAAGTATCGAAAGTCCTTAGTATTGGTGCACGTAGAGTGGAGGAATCTCCTTCCGTGTTGGTATAGTTTGTCATTATCTTAATTCGTTAAAACAATGAAAATCAAGCAAGTTTTTTCCTCTTTGTTCCTGTTATCTTTGCTTTTTGGCGCTATGCTTACCCTTGTTTTTTGTACTCAGGTAGACGAGAGTAAGAATGCAGATGGCGACATTCAACAGCCATCCGATACTGTTTCTACCGATAGTGGCCGGGAAAGGTTGAGCCGTCGGGAAAAATTGTTAACTTTTACATTTAGCAAAAGCAACAACGATTTGGAAAACAATTTAGTAGCAGTTATTGATGATGTTAGCAGGGTAGCGAAAATCGAAACGCAACGGTGGATAGGCCATTTGGATTCTTTGGTTGCTTCATACGCTACAACCGGCGATTCTGTTATTGTAGCTGTCGGTAATGTTGTGCAGCAGAGCGGGGTTACTCCCAACGATTTCAGGAAGAATAATGTTGTGTACAGGCTTACCGTTGGCGATAGCGTTGTTGACTACACGGTTGTATTTGTGTCTCCGCAGTTTACCGGATTACCTGTAATGAAAGTTGATATTGCCGGTGGGAAGGAGATTACTCAAAAAACCGACGAGTATTTATCTGCCGATGTGCAGCTGATAGACAATAACAATCCCGATAACTCGTTTCAGAAAAAGTCGGGAATACGTGGAAGAGGCAATCTTTCGTGGGTTTACGAAAAGAAACCCTATCGCTTAAAGTTTGATTCAAAGGTTTCTATGTTTGGGTTAGGCGCTGAAAAAAGTTGGGTTTTGCTGGCCAATTGGCAAGACCCCACAATTTTGTCAAACGATATTGCTTTTGAGTTGGCGCGCAGGTTTGGCTTGGAGTATACAAATCATTCTCACTACGTAGAGTTGTTTTTAAATGGCACATACAGAGGTAATTATCAGTTGACTGAGCAGGTGCAGGTTGGCAAAAACAGAATTAATATTGACGAAGACAATGGTTTTTTGGTAGAGATAGATACGTACTACGACGAAGAACCGAAGTTTCAGACGAGGCGTATTAAATTACCTGTCATGGTCAAATCTCCTGAAGATGTTTCTACAGAGTTTGTTAGGACGGATTTGCAGGTCTTGGAGGATGCCCTGTTTGGCGAATCCAATTTTCCAAACAACAGCTACAGAGATTTGGTTGATGTAGAATCGCTGATAAATTTTTTGATTGTCAACGAATTAGTTCGCAATCAGGAGTTGAATCATCCAAAGAGCGTTTACGCCTATAAAAAAGATAATGCTCCAGAGAGCAAGATACATTTTGGGCCTGTTTGGGATTTCGATTGGGGTTTTGGCTATGCTGAATACGGACACGCGTATTTTTCCAAGAGCGGAATACTTTTCCGTAAGGGTGGCTACAACGGGGAACAGATAGGTTCACGGTTTTTTAACCGCTTTTTCGACGACCCTGCCTTTTGCCGTCAGTACAAGCAGCGATGGAATGAGTTGATGAACAGCGAGATACCGGCCATCATACCGCATATTGACAACATGGCCGAAAAATTGCAAAAGTCACAGTATCAAAATTATAAGCGTTGGCCTACCTACGAGGAGAACAAGTGTAATTTTACATCCGAAGTTGCTAAATTGAAAAGTTGGATGCAGCAGCGTATTGATTATTTAAACAAGGAAATTAGTAAGTTCGATACTCTTCAAGAGTAGCTGCTACATTGCGGTATGCTTTCTCCTTAAAAGTTGTCCTCTGTGGAGTTGCATCCGGGTGGATTGCATAGCAGTACTTTTGTTATGTTTCCACTCGTCATGGTTGCGTGCCATTTCTACCGCCACTTCTCAAAGTTAAAGTGACTTTAAATCAAGTACTTCACTTTTTTTTTCCGCTTGTGTCAACCGTTTATTTCACGCGGTAAAGGGTTGGCAGTTGTAGTTTTGTATAAAATTTTGCGGAAAAGCATAGATATTTTCTTCTCAATCAATTTCTAATCAATTTTATTTTACTACTTTTGCAGAACTTTGTAGCAGTGTCTGTCCGGCACGGACAAAATTTTCTAAATTGAAATTTATCATGCTTGTAAAAACTTTTGGTAGTGCCGTTTATGGAATCAAGGCAACAACGGTAACGGTAGAGGTAAGCGTTATTCCGGGCGTAAACTTTTTTCTGGTTGGCCTGCCCGACAGCGCCGTTAAGGAAAGTCAGCACCGTATTACGTGTGCATTGCGCGCTAATGGGCATAAATGGCCTGGACGTCAGGTAGTTATAAATATGGCGCCTGCCGATATTCGCAAGGAAGGCTCGGCTTACGATTTGCCGCTGGCTATGGGAATTTTGGCGGCGTCCGAACAGATTACAGAAATCGAAAAGTTGAGCGACTACCTCATTATGGGCGAGCTTTCTCTCGACGGAAGTTTGCAGCCCATCAGAGGTGCGCTGCCCATTGCTATTCAGGCAAGGGAGGAAGGGTTTAAGGGTTTCATTTTGCCGAAGCACAACGCTGACGAGGCCGCAGTAGTCAACAACTTAGACATATACGGCGTGGAGAACATTAAGGAAGTCATTGACTTTTTTAATGGCATGAGTAGCATGAAACCTACGATTGTTGACACACGTCAGGAATTTTTAACCAACGCCAATACCTACGATGTAGATTTTTCGGAGGTTAAGGGTCAGGAGAATGTAAAGCGTGCTTTGGAAATTGCTGCTGCCGGAGGGCATAATCTAATAATGGTTGGTGCGCCGGGAAGCGGGAAAACCATGCTTGCAAAGCGCTTGCCCACAATTATTCCGCCGCTCACGCTCAACGAAGCTTTGGAGACGACCAAGATTCATTCTGTGGCTGGGCGTGTTGATAAAAACAGAGGGCTGATGACGCGGCGACCCTTTCGCGCTCCGCACCATACCATCAGCGATGTAGCGCTGGTTGGCGGCGGCGCTTACCCGCAACCTGGCGAAATATCCCTGTCTCATAATGGCGTACTGTTTTTAGATGAGCTGCCGGAATTTAAGCGAACGGTTTTGGAGGTCATGCGGCAGCCATTGGAGGACAGGAGTATTACCATTTCGCGGGCAAAATTTTCGGTAGACTATCCGGCAAACTTCATGCTCGTAGCATCCATGAATCCCTGTCCCTGTGGCTACCACAACCATCCAGAGAAGGAGTGCGTGTGTCAGCCCGGTACGGTGCAGAAGTATTTGAATCGTATTTCAGGACCTTTGCTCGATAGGATAGATATTCATATTGAAGTAGTTCCGGTAGCGTTTGATAAGTTGTCGGATTTGTCGCCGGCGGAGACCAGCGCGCAGATACGGGAGCGTGTCACCCGTGCTCGCGCGGTGCAGCAGCGGCGGTTGCAGAGCGAGAGCGGAATACACAGTAACGCTATGCTTACCAGCCGTCTCATTAAGGAGCACTGTCGCCTGGATGCAACCGGAGTGGCAATGTTGCGAAATGCAATGGAGCGTTTGGGGCTTTCGGCGCGCGCTTACGACAGAATTTTGAAAGTCTCGCGAACCATTGCCGACCTTGAAGGTGAGGCAAGTATTCTCTCTCATCATCTTGCGGAAGCTATTCAGTACCGGACCTTAGACCGCGAAAGTTGGGCTGGGTAAGTTGGTTTTATGGTTTCGGAAATTTTGTGTATTTTTGTCGTGAATATTTGCTTGTCATGGTAGTCTTCATCGGGCGTGCTGTCGTTCCGGCCAAAGTGCGCGCGGCAATTCCCGCAGGAACGACGCCTTGATTCGCAAAGTAAGAACATTGTAAAATTCATGCCGATACTGTTTCATGTTGAGCAAGTGAAGTTTAGCCTTGCCGGTCGAAAAATTTTGAAGGCGTGGGTTAGGCAGGTTGCCGAGGCCGAGGGTAAAACCATCGGGGATATTGCCTGTATCTTTTGCAGCGACAGCTATTTACTCTCCCTCAACAAGTCCTACCTTAACCACGACTACTACACCGATGTTATCACTTTCGATTACTCCAATGGCAATACCATAGCCGGAGATATTTTTGTGAGCGTTGACAGGGTGCGCGATAATGCGGTAGACTACGAAGTTTCTTTTCGGAGCGAACTTTGCAGGGTAGTGATACACGGCGTTTTACATCTTTGTGGCTATCACGATTCGGTAGAGGCAGAGCGTAAAATTATGCGAGCAAAGGAAGATTTTTATCTAAAAAATCTTCCTTTGTCATCTATTGAAGTAGAATTAAAGTAGGTTTGTTAATGTCATCGCTCTTCTCATATCCCTGTAGAAATGCGGCAAACACCGGAGCATTCTCTTTTTTACTTGGCGATTCATTTCAAAAGTTTAGGATTATCCGTAATGGCGCTAAGCATTTTCAACCTTTGAGTTTTCATAAATTGTTAATATAAGCAAGTTTAGTTTTGAAATCTGTTACAACTTCCACTTATGATGTTATAGTTATTGGCGGCGGCCATGCCGGTTGCGAGGCTGCTGCTATTGCTGCAAAGATGAGTTCTAAGACGCTGCTTATTACTATGGATTTGGGGAAGCTTGCACAAATGTCTTGTAATCCGGCAGTTGGTGGAATTGCGAAAGGGCAGATTGTGCGGGAGCTCGATGCTTTGGGCGGATGCATGGGAATGGTCACAGACCGATCAACCATTCAATTCAGAATGTTAAACAGCTCTAAAGGAGCTGCCGTTTGGAGTCCCAGAGCACAGTGTGACAGACTTCGTTTTTCAGCCGAGTGGCGAAAAATTTTGGAATCTCTTCCCAACCTGAGTTTTTGGCAGGACTTAGTTGTAGAATTTTTAATGGAAAAGGGAAATGCAAAAGCTGTTGTTGGAGTGAAAACTGCGATGGGTGTTTCTTTTTATGCAAAGGCTGTTGTGTTGACTGCCGGAACTTTCTTGAATGGTCTGATGCACGTAGGACGTTCGCAAGTTGTTGGCGGAAGGGCTGGCGACATGAGTTCCTTTGGACTCTCGGAGCAGCTGGCTCTTTTGGGCGTTGAGGTTGGCCGAATGAAAACGGGTACTCCTGTGCGGCTTGATGGGCGAACAATCAACTTTGCAGCCATGCGCGAGCAACCCGGCGACGAGCATCCGTGGAAGTTTTCCTACTCGCCGGAAACGCAACCTGTCGGCAATCAGCTCAGCTGCTACATAACCAACACCAATTCGGAGGTGCACGATATTTTGCGGCAGGGCTTCAAAGATTCACCATTGTTTTGCGGTATCATCAAGGGCGTAGGACCTCGTTACTGTCCCAGCATCGAGGACAAGTTGAGCACGTTTGCCGGTAAGGATTCGCATCACCTTTTTGTAGAGCCGGAAGGACGTGATATATCTGAGTACTACCTTAATGGTTTTTCATCCTCCTTGCCGTTTGATGTGCAGGAGGCTGCACTGCGGAAAATTTCCGGCTTGGAGAATGTGCGGATACTGCGCCCGGGTTATGCCGTTGAGTACGACTATTTCCCTCCTACTCAGCTCGATCACTGTTTACATTCCAAAGTTGTGAATGGCTTGTACTTTGCAGGTCAGGTCAACGGAACAACAGGCTACGAGGAGGCCGCCTGTCAAGGATTTGTTGCCGGCGTCAATGCGCATTGTAGGGTGCATGGTTTACCGGAGTTCGTTTTAGGCCGAGAGCAGGCCTACATTGGAGTGCTTATCGACGACCTTGTTGTGAAGGGCGTGGACGAGCCTTACCGCATGTTTACCAGCAGGGCAGAGCATCGTATTTTGCTTAGGCAGGACAATGCCGATATTCGCCTGTCGCCTTTGGCCTGTCGTCTGGGGTTGATTTCGCGCGAGCGTGCAGATTTAGCGCTTCGGAGGCAGGAAAAGGTGACGGAAATTATTTTCATTTTGTCTGAGGCAAGCATAGCGCCGGAGGAGGCAAACGGCCTTTTGAATACTAAAGGTTCATCACCGTTTACTCAGAGACGACGTTTAGTTGATTTGCTTGCACGCCCCGAGGTGTCTTTTCGGGATATGCAGTTTTTACCATCGGCAATTCAGTTGCTGGGCAACGACGTTTTTGAAGATAGGGAGTTGGTTGTTGCCGTTGATTGCGCCGAAAAATATAAAGGTTACGAGGCGCGCGACATGAGAGAAAACCTTAAGCTTAACCGCCTGAAGGATGTTGTCATTCCAAACGACTTTGATTTTTCAACGGTTGCCTCGCTAACTATTGAGGCTCGCACAAAGTTG
>JAIRSZ010000205.1 GCA_031255195.1 Prevotellaceae bacterium
CGCCGAGGCTAAGGATGAGGCCAGAGCGCTGCTGGCTGAGGCCAACCGGCAAATAGAAAATACCATCCGCACCATCAAGGAGGCGCAGGCCGAAAGGGAAAAAACGCGGGAGGCGCGCAGCCGACTCAGCAGCTTTGCGCAGCACGTGGCGACGGCAGGCGAAGCGGACGGCGCTCCGCTGCCCGGCGGCGAAGCTTCGGCAGAGGCGCACGGGCGTGCGGCGCAGCTCCACCGCAAGGCCGAGGAGCTGCGAGCGCTACAGCAGCGGCGCAGCGAAAAAAAGCCGGAACTCGGCGAAGCCGGCAGAGAGGAGGAAAATATGCCCCGCCGGAGCTACGCCGCAGCGCAGGCGGGCGAGGTCGCCGTGGGGTGCAGGGGGCGCATTGCGGGGCAATCTGCGGTGGGAACAGTGGCAAAAATCAACGCCAACGGCACGGTTGTGCTGGCGGTGGGCAGCCTCTACATTACCACGCCAATAGCCAAATTAGAGTTGGAAAACGGGGGCGTTTCAATGTAGCTGCTTTCGTTCTCCGGCAGCTGTATGAATAATCAACCCTTGCGCCCTTTGCGTATCTTTCCTTTGCGCCCTTTGCGGTTTTATTTGTCTGTCTGCAAAGGTTTTCGCAAAGAGTGCAAAAAATTTATCTCAAAAAAAATTTTTTTTGTAACAAAAAATGCGTTTCCCCGTCTTCATTGCAGAAACGATTGCAGAAAGCGTTAGCCAACAGAAAAAACAGCTTGTATACCCGAATGAACGAAACCGGTTTTAGCCAAACGATGGCGCAGCTCAGACCTAAGATGTATCGCTTTGCTCTTGCCCTCGTCAGGCGGCACGACGAAGCGGAGGACGCCATTCAGGACGTGAGCGCCAGCTTGTGGCGAAGGTGGGCAGAGCTCGACGCAGTACGCAGCGTGGAGGCCTACGCCATGAGCGCCGTGAAAAACCGCTGTTTGGACTACCTGCGCTCTGCTCCCGTCAAAATCGGCGAGGCGATACAGCCCTTTCACGCGGTGCACGAACAAACACCCTACGCAAGCGTAGAGCAGGCCGACATGGTGGCGTGGGTGGGTAAGCTCGTGGCAGCTCTGCCCGTGCAGCAGCAAATGCTAATACGCCTGCGCGACGTTGAAGGGTACGAGCTGAGCGAGGTGGCCGAAATACTCGACATGAGCGAAGGCGCTGTGCGCACGGGGCTATCGCGCGCACGGCAACGAATAAGGGAAAAACTTCTTAAACAGTAGCAGCCAATGGATGAGCAAAAAGTAAAAGCGCTGCTTGAGCGCTATTTTGACGGAGCAACATCGCTCGCCGAGGAGCAGGAGCTGCGCCGCCTTCTTACCGAAGGCGACGCGCCCGCCTCGCTGAAACCCTACGCCTCGCTGTTTGCGTTCTACGCCACCGAGCGGGCGGTGAGCTATCCCGCCGCGGCGCGCGCTGGCCGCGCTATCGGCGTGCGCTGGTGGATACCGGCCGCGCTGGCCGCAGGCGTTGCCCTGCTCATCACCGTCAAGGCGCTCACGCCAACGCACAGCGCCTACACGTACTACGTGAACGGCAGGCGGGTGTACGACAAAGAGGCGGCCACCGCGCAGGCCGCCGCCAAGCTGCAAATGCTGGCCGCATCCATGCAGCACGCCAAGGCTGGCATGGCGTCGCTCGAAAAGCTGAACGAGGTTGGCCGATACTTAGAGCCGCTGGACAAAGTCCGGCAAACGCTCCTGCAGGTAGACCATGTAATATCCCTTGCCCCGACAGCGGAGCAAAGCATCCACTGAGGCAGCGCGGCGGATGAGGCTTGCGGAGGCGCGTTTTCCGCCGCTGATAAAGCAAGTCGGAAAATTGAGATGTTTTTTTTATTCTTTCTAATTAACCACTAAAAACGAAATTCGCAAAATGAAAAAGATTGTAACCCTGCTGACGCTTACCCTGCTGGTGTGCATTGCCGCAGCGAACGCCTACGGGCAAAAGGAAGCTCGCGAAGACCTCGTATCCGGGCTGCTCGACGTGTACGAGGATAAAGAGGGCGTAGAGTCCATTACCATCTCCTCGTCGCTGCTGGCCATGATGGAGAACGGAACAGGGCAGGACAAGCAAACAAAGGAGCTGATATCCAAAATCAAGGATCTGCGCGTCCTCATCATTACCGACGCTGGCGTGGAGAAGGCGCTGCTTGCTGAGCTGGAGCCCGTGCTGCAAAATACCTACACGCAGATTATGAAGGTGAAAAAATCTGCCAAAGAGCGCATGATGCTGTACCTTCGGACGTCTCCCGAAAAATCAGGAAAGAAGCAGGCGGGAGCGCTGCTCGTTACCATTGCAGAGGATAACTCCCTCACCGTAATGTACCTCTCCGGCAACGTTGACACAGACCTGATAGACGCTGTACTGAGCGGAAAAGTCAACGTAATGAACGGAAAAATCAACGCCTTGGAGTGAAACAGGAAAACCCAAAATCAGTAATCACAAAACAACAACAAACATTTGCACATGAAAAAAATCATTACCACCTTTTACTTCGCCTGCGCTGTCGCAGGCATGGTCGCTGCGCAGCCGTCCATAAGGATAGGCAGCATAGAAATCAACTTCAGGAAAAACAGCGACACGACTGCGCTGTCCGACGAGCAGCAGCGCTCGCTGAAGAATGGCGGCGCGGACAAAGAGCAGCAGCCCTCGTCGAAGGATGGCGGCGCAGGCAAAAAGCAGCAGCCCTACCGGCGGCACAGCCGGTCGTCTTTCATTGGCGTTGGGTTTATTGTCCCCAACAACAACAGCAGCGACAGCCGCTACTACACCGCCCTGGGCGCCAACTCCTACAACATAGACATCGGCATGAGGTCATGGCGCTACACCAGCCGTCAGGTTTCCTTTGGCGGAGGCTTTCAGTACTCGTTCTACAACTACCGCCTCCATGACGCCATAGACGACCCCGCCTTCCTGAAGGCGGTTACCGGCTTAGAAACCCCTCCGTCCTACAGCATCGAAAAGCAGAATTTTCGTAGCCACAGCTTTGCCATAAGCGTGTTAGCCCGCTACTACATCCCCTCTATCAATATCTACGTCAGCGCGAGCGCTCAGGGCGACTTTGTGTTCAGCAAGCACTACACGCTTTACTACCCCCGTAAAGGATTAGAGGAATTTTACAGCAACCACGCCTTCAACCCGTTTGTGGCCTCTGCCGTGGCAGAGCTTGGGGGAAAACACTTTACCCTCTTTGTCCGCTACCGCCTGACAAGCGCTTTCAACCTCAGCGTGCTGCCCAAAGACCTTCCGCCTCTCTCCCTCGGAATCCGGCTTTTGTAATGCGCCCGCGTTCCACGCAGATGTAGAAACTCCTCCGCAGGGAAAATCAAAAAAAAGGACTTGGAAATATGCCCGTATTTCCAAGTCCTTTTTTTGATTCGTGTGTAACGCCTGACTTACTCCTGCTTCACCAGGAGCTGCGAGAGCGAGCCGCAGCGCACAATGTACACGCCCTGCGGTAGCGACGATACGTTGATGCTGTTGCTGCCTGCGCCCACGGCGGCGCGTAGCATCAACCTGCCTTGCAGGGTGTAGATGACCACCTCGCCTCCCTCGGCGGCCTCCACCACAAGGTAGCTGCCAAAGGGGTTGGGGTAGGCAAAGGCGGCGTGGCCGGTAGCCTGCTGCGCAACGGCAGTTGACGTTGCGGAGGAGGTTGCCGTAACCTGCGCCGTATCGGAGCGGTTGCCCGCCGCGTCGAAGGCTGCCACGCCAAGCGTGTACTCCGTTTCGGCGGTCAGGTTGGCAAAGGTGTAGGCGGCGTCGGTAACGGTGGCCACCGAGTCGCCGTTGAGGTACACCACGTAGCCCGCCACGCCCACGTTGTCGGTGGAGGCCACCCACGTCAGAGCAATGCTCGTTGAGGCGGGCGTTGCGGCGAGGTTTGCCGGAACGGATGGCGGAGTCACGTCAACGGTGGTGACCGTAGCTGTGGCCTGCGCCGAGCGGTTGCCCGCCGCGTCGAAGGCCGCCACCGCAAGCGCGTACTCCGTGCCGTCGGTCAGGTTGGCAAAGGTGTAGGAGGTGCTGGTAACGGTGGCCACCGAGTCGTCGTTGAGGTACACCACGTAGCCCGCCACTATCAGGTTGTCGGTAGAGGCCGTCCACGTCAGGGTGATGCTTGCTGTGTCGGCGGTAGCCACAAGGCCTGCCGGAACGCTGGGCGCTTCGTTGTCGTCGCTGCTGTGGTAGGCTGGCTCCGAGCGGTTGCCTGCTGCGTCAACAGCCTGTACGCCGATGAAGTACGCCGACGGCAGGCCGCTCACCGTGCACCTGTTGGCGGTAACGAAGCTGACCGAGTCGCCGTTGAGGGTAACAAGGTAGCCCGCAACGCCAACGTTGTCGGTAGACCTTGTCCACGAAAGGGTGACGGAAGCATCGGCTTCGTCCACCTTTATCGGGCGACCCGGCTTGCTCGGCGCTGTCTGGTCGGGGGTGGTAACGCTGAGGGGCTGCGACGCCGCCGAGCGGTTGCCCGACGCGTCTACAGCCGTCACCGTGAAGCTGTAAGGAGTAACAACGCTCAGCCCGGTGACGGTGTAAACGGTATCGGCAGATAGCGCAACGCTGTCGCTGCCGGTGTAAACCACGTATCCGGCCACCACGCCAGAGTTGTCGGACGACGGACTCCACGCAAGGGTAGCGGTAGTCTCGGTCATGCCCGTTGCCCTGACGTTTGCGGGCGCGGTGGGCGCGGCGAAGTCGTGCGTCGCGGCCGTTACCTGCGCCCTTGTTGACGATTTCAGGCCGTCGTTATCCATCGCCTCCACCTCAATGAGGTACTGCGTTCCCGGCGTCAGGTTTTCGAGCCGAAGGAAGGTTGTATCAACAATGTCAACGAACTTCCCGTTGACGTAAACCATGTATCCGTCGACGCTGCCGTTGTCGCGCGAGGGCAGCCACGAGAGGTTGAGGACGGTTTCGCCCTCCGGCGTGGCGGTGAGCTGCTCTGGAACGCCTGGGCTGCCAACAAGCCGGAAGTAGAAGCTGGGCAGCGACCCGAAGTAGGCGTTGCGAACGCCGGCGTTGAGGTTGGGCGGTACGCCGTTCTTCTTCGTGATGGCGCGGTGGGCGGGGAATGCGCTGCCGTAGCCCCTCACCTTGATGGTGCCGTTGGTGAGCGCAAGCTCCTCCTCCGCGTAATCGGAGGGAATGATGATGCTGTAGCCCTGCGCGCGGCTGGCGAAGGTGTACTGCCCGGGTCCGAGTATGAGCGGGAAATTCGTCTCAAAGCTCGTGTACTGAATGCCCGCGCTCATGTTGTAGATGCCCGCCAGCTTGTTGTGCGGGTGGTAGAGCGGGTAGCCCTTGCCGTCGCTGCCGGGCGTGCCGAAGGTAATGTTGACCGTGTCGCCCGGACGGAACACGCCGCCTGCTCCCGATGCGCCGTTCACCGTCCACGTGGCGGGCTTGGCGCTGACAACCTGGTACTCCGACTCGCCGCGGGCGTTGGTCAGCTTCACGATGTTGCGGCCGTGCACCACGCGCACGGTGTAGCTGCCGTCGGGGTGGGGGGTAACGCCGCCGGCGGAGAAGCCGCCAGGGTAGGAGAGGATGCTGTCGTGCAGCACGGGCTGCGCCAGCGTGACGGAGGCAACGCCGTCGGGCTTAAAGGTAAGGTCGAATCCGCCGGAGGCGGCGTCGTAGTAGAGGATGTCGCCCTCCGCGTCGATGAAGGTGGTGTCTCGGTCAACGCCCGGGTCGGTGTTCCAGTACTCGCCGATGTGCATGTTGCTGCTGATGCCGGTGGCGGGCGCATCGGGCGCGTCGCTCACCGTGACCACAAACACGCCGGTGTTCTCCGGCCACAGCGCGCTGTACAGCGTGCCGCTATCCACCATCATGGCGTCGTAGGTAACGCGCACAATGGCCGTGCCCGCGCCCACGGCGGTCAGCGTGCCGTCGGCAGAAATCTGCACCACGCTGTTGTCCTCCACGCCCTGCTCGCTGGTGATGGAGTAGCGGAAATCCGGCTCTATGAAGTAGTTGTCCACGTCGGAGTTGATGGCCTGCCACACGCGGATGTTCATCAGGTAGAACGTGCTGTCCTTCGCCATGCGGAGGTGTCCCGCCGCGTTGATGTTGAGGAACACGTCCGAGTGGTTGCGCCCGTTAAGGCTGTTCACGTCGTGGTCTATGAACGTGGGGCTGCGCGAGTCGAGCTGCTCCTGCGCTACCGCTATCGTTTTTTTTGTGGCGCTGGGCGTAAACCGCCCCACGTGGGTAATCTTGCCGGGCATGCTCACGCGGTAGTTGTGCTGGCCGCTCAGGGCGTAGAACACCTGCTTCTTTGTCCCCCCCGCGAGGGTGTCCAGCGTGTAGGCGGGCTGCCGCTCGGTGAAGGGGA
>JAIRSZ010000036.1 GCA_031255195.1 Prevotellaceae bacterium
ATTTTCTCGTTTTGATAAAAAAGAGCGGCATTTGCCACATAAGGCGACTGTCCCTGCATTGCCCTGTCGCTTTCCGGGCGGTTTTTCCCGAAATGTATCCGGCTTCGTATCAACGCCACATTTGCAGACAAGCGAAAATTTTTTCATGCCCATAAAATCCAATTTCTTGCGTAATTCTATTTCAACGCCGAGGTTTTGGGCGCTTTCCGCATTGGTGAAAGAATATTGCAGCTGCCCGCCGGTGAAGAAATACGTAATCTCCAAATGTCCATTTCAGCATTAATTCATAAAATAAGAGCTGATTTTCGACGAATTAATGCACGATATTTTGCTTGCTATGAGCAAATTACAAATGCAGTTTTCTAATGGCGTCCATTAGAAAATATGGAATGACAAATGTTTACTATCAACCAGCTATATTCTAATGGACATTTTGGGATAATCTTGCACCCGCCAAAGCGCGCCTCCGCCTCCGAATGTTGCGCCACGCTGCGCAGCATAACAAATGCAGCGGCGGCGAACAGCTGTAAAACAGCGCAATTTTTATGAAAATTGGCTATGGTAGTTGAAAAGAAATGATTACCTTTGTAGCTAAACTTCTTTCGCTGTGTAAAATGAAAAGAAAATTCTTGATATTATTGTTTTTAGCAGCTGTATTCACTGCATCGGGCAAGGAGTACAAGTACGATACCGTGCCGAATGACCCCCTCAAGGCGCGCATCTACACGCTCGACAACGGGCTAAAGGTCTACCTCACCGCATACGCCGACGAGCCGCGCGTGCGAGCCTGCATTGTTGTTCGCGTGGGCGCAAAAAACGATCCGCCCAAAGCCACAGGTCTGTCACACAGCCTTGAGCACCTCCTGTTCAAGGGTACGTCGCGCTTCGGCACGTCGGACTACGCTAAGGAAAAGCCGCTGCTCGACGACATTGAGCGCCGCTACGAGGTGTACCGTACCACCACCGACGAGCTGCAACGCAAGGCCATCTACCGGCAGATAGACAGCGTGTCGGGGCTGGCGGCGCAGTACGCCATTGCCAACGAATACTCCAAGCTGATGTCGGCCATTGGCGCAAACTACTACAACGCTTTCACCGACTACGATGCTACGTGCTACCAGGAAAATTTTCCCTCAAACCAAATTGAGAGCTGGGCAAAAATTCAGGTAGAGCGGTTTTCCGACCCCGTAATCCGGCTGTTCCACACGGAGATGGAAGCGATATACGAGGAAAAAAACAGGGCGCTCACCTACGACAACAACAAGGTTTACGAGGCCATGCTTGCCGGACTTTTCCCGCATCACCCCTACGGCAGGCAAACCGTAATAGGAGAGCAGGAGCACCTCAAAAATCCGTCGATTACCAACGTCAAGGAGCATTTCAGGAGATACTACGTTCCCAACAACATGGCCGTCTGCATGTCGGGCGACTTTGACTGCGATACGGCCATTGCCATCATAGACCGCTACTTTGGCCGGATGAAAAAAAGGGAGGTAGAGCCGCTACAGGCGGCTCAGGAAGATCTGGTAATGCCCATGAAGGAAAAAACGGTTTACGGCTTCGAGGACAAGATTACTATTGGCTTTCGCTTTGCAGAGCCTGCCAGCGAAGACGCCGACATGCTCGCGCTGCTGAACACGGCGCTCTCGAACAACAGCGCCGGGCTGATAGACCTGAACATCGTGCAGCAGCAAAAGCTGCTCAGCGCGTCGAGCGAAGTGGTGCGCCTTGCCGACTGCCAGGCGCTGCTCCTGCAAGCAAAGCCCAGGCAGGGGCAAACGCTCGACGAGGCAAAATCTCTGCTCCTTGAGCAGCTGGAGAAGCTCAAGAACGGCGAGTTTGAAGAATGGCTGCTAAAGGCCGGAATCGCCAACCTCAGGCTATCCGACATGCGGGAAATGGAGAGCAACGCCGCGCGCGCAAAGGCTTTCGCCACCTCGTTTGCGGAAGACGTGGAGTGGAGGGACAGAGTGGAAAGGTTTGACAGGATGGAGAAGATAACCAAGCAGCAGCTGGTGAAGTTTGCCAACGAGCGGATAGGCAACTGCTACGTGGTGGTGTACAAGCGTTCCCAAAAAGACCCCAACGAGCCGAAGATGATAGAAAAGCCCGAAATTACGCCCGTGCGCCTTAACCGCGACGCTGAGAGCGACTTCCTGACGCAGGTGAAGAGCACGCCGGTGAAGCCGATTGAGCCGGTTTTTCTTGACTTCAAAAAGGATTTGAGCAAGCTCAAGACGCAGTCGGGGGTAAAGACGCTGTACAAGCAGAACACCGAAAACGAGCGGTTTATGCTGGCCTGCGTTTTCAATATGGGGACAAACCACGACAGGGAGCTGTATCCGGCCATTTCGTACCTGAAACATCTGGGGACGGACAGGTACACCGCCGCGCAGCTCAGGCAGGAGTTTTACCGGCAAGGCGTAGAGTTTGACGTATCCCTGAACGATGATAATATTTCACTTAGCCTGAACGGGTTGAGCAGCGGCATGGAGGCGTCGCTGGCGCTGCTTGAGCACCTGCTTGCGCACGCGCAGGCAAACGAAGAGGTCTACGCTAACTTAGTGAACGACATGCTGGCGTCGCGCGCCAACGTCAAGCGAGATCAAGCTGTCAACCTTACCCGCCTGCACGCCTACGCCGTTTACGGAGCATTTTCGCCTGCCACCAACATACTCTCCGAAGACGAGCTCCGGCAGCTAAAGCCCCAAGCGCTGGTGGACAAAATTCACGGCCTCACGAGCTACCACCACCGGATTTTCTACTACGGGCCGCAACACGAGGAAGACGTTATTGCCGTGCTAAACCGCCACCACAAAACGCCAAAGCCGCTAAAGGCGCTGCCCTCCGAAGCGACGTTTACGGAGCAACCCACCACCGCAGACAGGACGCTCTTTGTCCCCTACGACAACAAGCTGGCGCTCTTCATGATGGTATCGAAGCTGGACGCTTTCGACAAATCGCTGTTCCCGCTCGCAACGCTGTACAACGAATACTTTAACGGCGGCAGCAGCGGCGGCAGCAGCGGCATAGGCTCTATTGTTTTTCAGGAGCTGCGCGAGGCGCGGGGGCTGGCCTACACCGCATCGGCAGAGTACGTTCAGCCCAACCGCCCGGACAGGTCGGCCTACATGCAGGCCGAAGTTAGCACGCAAGCCGATAAGGTGGGCGACGCGGTAGCGGTGTTCCGCACCATCCTGACCGACATGCCCGAATCTGAGGCGACATTCAAAGCGGCGCAGGACGCTGTTATCCGGCGGCTGCGCACCCAGCGCATCACCAAAGCCCGCGTGCTCTGGGCTTACGACGAAATGAAGCGAATGAAGGTGCGCTACGACATCCGCCGCGACGTGTTCGACAAGATACCCACCATGACGCTCGAAGACCTGAAAGCCTTCCAGCAGGAGCACATAAAAAATCTTCACTACACCTACTGCATTCTGGGCGACGAAAATTCTATTGATTTTGGAAAATTGAAAACCCTTGGAACGGTAGAGAAGCTGTCGCGAGAGCAGATTTTTGGGTACTAATTAGGAAAACATTTTTCTGCCGATGCAATTAAACTAAAAACACCAATGAAATGAAAAAGAAAAAAACTCTATCGGCAATCTCAGCGGTCACATTGTGCTGCCTTTTGGCGGTGCAGGGCGTACAGGCCGAGGGAAACACCATTGGCATAGCCCACACCGCTGGAGAGGGCAGCTTTCCGGTCGTAGCAGGCGGGCAGGCGGCGCAGCTCGTGGTTGACGCGCAGGATGTAGAGGTTGAGCGGACTCTCCGTTGTTTACCCTGCTGCCAAACACCTGCAATAGTATAACCTGTTTTTAAAAAAATTCGACAGAGATATGCGTACCTCTGAGATTGTTGAGAGATTCCGCACGGCGCCGTTTGTACGCCTGATGCTCCCCATGAGCGCCGGAATTATTTTTCAGGCGGAATTATTCCCCTTAAAGCTGAACGCCGTATGGCTGTGCGCGACGTGCTTTGCGCTGATGCTGCCGGTGCACTACCGCGTGGCGGCCTACGGGTGGCGGTGGTGCTTTGGGCTAACGGCAAATCTGTTTTTGTTTTTCGTCGGCGTTGCCGTAACGCAAAACGTTAAGCTGAAGGGCGAGCTGCCGATAGGCGAATCCATCTACATAGCGGCAATCGTTGACGACGACCCGTCGCAAAGCCCAAAGTTCGCCAAGGTGAGCGTTACCGTAACGGCCTACAGCGACAGCACGGGAATGTGGCGCGAGGTCGGCGAGCGCATGACGCTCTACCTGCGCAGCGATAGCAGCAGCATGGAGGCGCTGCCCCTGCTGGGCGACAAGCTGGTGGCGCGGGTTAAACCCAACGCCAACCCTCCGGCAAAAAATCCGTATGAGTTTGACTACGGCGCATACCTGCGCAAGCACGGGGTGTTTTCCGCCGCATTTATCGACGCGGGCAGCTGCGCGGTGGTCAGCCACAACAACCTGCCGGTGTGGAAAACAGCGCCCAAAAATGTGCGCAAAAAGCTGCTGGCGTACTTTGCCCGGCAGGGCGTTGCCGGCGAGGAGCTGGCCGTGCTACAGGCGCTCACGCTTGGCGACAAGTCGCGGTTAGACGCCGACCTGCGGCAGTCTTACGCAGCGGCGGGCGCTATGCACATTCTCGCCGTTTCCGGCCTGCACGTCGGCATTATCAGCATGGTGCTGGGCTTTCTCCTCAAGTTTTTAGACAGGCAGAAGCACGGGAAAATTCTGCGGGGCGTTATCGTCCTGCTGTGCATGTGGTCATACGCGCTGGTGGCGGGGCTGTCGCCGTCGGTGCAGCGCGCCACCATTATGTTTACGGTGCTCACCGTGGGCAACATGTTTAGCCGCACCACCAACACCTACAACACGCTGGCGTTTTCGGCCTTCCTGATTTGCGCGTTCGACCCGCTCTCCCTTTTCGACGCGGGTTTTCAGCTCTCATACGCGGCGGTGCTGACCATCCTGTTTTTTCAGCCCCGCATCTACCGGCTGCTGCACTTCAAGCGGTACCTGTCCGACGCGGTGTGGTCGCTCGTTTCGGTTTCGCTGGCGGCCAACATCGGCACTTTTCCCATTTCGGTGTACCTGTTCCACCAATTTCCGCTGCACTTTCTCATCACCAACATCCTCGTCAACATCCCCACGATGCTCATCATGGCGGGGTTTGTGCTGACGCTCCCCTTTGCGTTCATCTCGGCCATTCCCTACGCGGGCTGGCTGACGGCAACGTTCACGAGCCTCTGCGTCAAGCTGCTCAACTTCCTCATTCGCTTTGTCGAAAGCCTGCCCTACGCCCTGATAGAAGCCCTGTGGATAACGCCGCTGCAAACGTGGCTGATGCTGTTCGCCATCCTCGCGCTGTCCCTCTATACATGGACAAAAAGGGCTAAGCTTTTCATGCTGTCGCTTTCGCTGATGGTGGTGTGCCTGTCGCTGCGCGTGGTCGACAAGCACAGGCAGCAGCAGCAGGCCGTGATGACGGTGTACAGCATCCGAAACACTTCGCTCATCTCGTTCGTCAGCGGCAGCCGTGGCTTTGCCCTGTGCGATAGCGCCAACGTGCACAACCCGTTCAACTTTAACGTAAAAAGCCACCTGACGTACTTGGGATTTTCGGGCTTGACGTCGCTTGAGCGGATAGCGCTACAGGAAGCGTCCGGCAGGGAGCTTGCCGAGCAGGGGATATGCAGGGGTTTTGTGAGCTTTGCCGGAAAAACGGTGAAGGTGCTGTGCAACGAGCCTGCCGTCAGGCCGCAGCTGCCCGTCGACGTTGACTACCTCATCCTGACCTCGCAGTGCAAGCTGCGCCCCCGACAGATAGCGGCGATGTACCGCCCGCAGCAGGTCGTTATCGACGCTTCCATGCCAACCTACCTTGCGCGGCGGCAGGCGAGCGACTTTCTGGCAATGGGCATAGCCTGCCATAACGTGAACGAAGCCGGCGCGTTTGTGTGCAACTTTTAAGGGCGCTCAGGCAGGAGCTTTTT
>JAIRSZ010000097.1 GCA_031255195.1 Prevotellaceae bacterium
AATTCCGCCTCGTCAATATCTTTTATTTTGTTGATAATTATAAGGTTATGTCCCCATGGAATTTGTGCTACGCCGTGTGGCACAAATTGATATTTGGCAGAATAAAACTTATACCATTGCAACATTGAATACACATTGCGGCGAGAAAAACCTTTAATTTCAGGAAATTCGTGTTTGAGCTCTATAGCGGTTTGCTCTATAAAACCACTGCCCCAATGCGAATTTTGCTGTTTTTCGACAATATCACGTCCGATTTCCCAATACAATTCAAGAATTTGAGAATTGACAGAGAAAGTCAACTTGTTCCTTGCTGCATGAATCTTTGCTTTCAAAGAATTTACCCACTCTTTGAAGTCTTGCGTTATTCCATTTTCTGTTTTTTGAAGTTCTTGCATACTATTTTGTTTCTTTTAATTATTTTGGATTAAATTGTCTATTTTATCATCAAGCCCTTTATTTATAATAGCCTTTCTAACCATTTCAATGGCATCTTGCCTGTATTTTTCCTCACATGATTTGAAAATGCAAGTAAACCAATATATACAGCTATTTTTTTATTCCATTTTCCCTCTTAATTTTAATTGTAAATTTTTTTATTCCGGTATTTCATTCTTTACTTCCTCCGGTATATTTATAGTTAAAATCAACTGTTCCAAATAATTGAACGAAGCTAATACTTTGTACTGCTGTGTGATTGAGTTTTCCATTTCAATAAATGAATCGTCTGCCAAAATTTTCAAAATGCGTTCAATTATTTCTCGTTGAGTGGCTTTGTCGGCATATTTTTTCAACCCTTCGAGTTTGGCTTCCAAATCGGCGTCGGTTTTTATTTGTACTAAAATGTCCGACGGCGAAAAACGAACTCCCGAACCGAAATCGTTGCGGAATGTTTTCAGAAAATCCACAACATCAATCCATTTGAACGCTGTTTCAATTTTCTTTTCGAGGTCAGCTTTGGTTTCGGGGCGGCTGAAATAAAAATATTCGTTGCCCTTTTCCAAAACAAAATTGATATTTATGAAAAAATCGTACAGATTCTCAAAATTCTGTTCGTCTTCAATAGTTCTGTACAAATCAGCCATTTTCTTGTCTGAACTGTTTGAGTTGATGAACTGTCCCTTACTCAAAATTTTAAATATTTCGGCAGTCTGTATTGGTACTTCCATAAACTTATCTTTTTTAGCCACGAATACACGAATGTTTTATTTGTGCATTCGTGGCATATTATTAATACACTATTCTTTTATATTCTAATTTGCCTTTTCCAAAATTCACCAAAAGTCCGAGTTTATTGCCTGACACTTTTAAGTA
Source organism: Prevotellaceae bacterium (assembly GCA_031255195.1). Classification (GTDB taxonomy): domain Bacteria; phylum Bacteroidota; class Bacteroidia; order Bacteroidales; family UBA932; genus JAITMY01. The sequence continues at coordinate 1,312 of JAIRSZ010000097.1, forward strand.
ATTGATCGTCTGTGCGATATGTTCATTTGCTAAATTAGATACAGATTTTATTTCCAAAATTATTTTATCAAAAACAACAAAATCGGCATAAAATTTATGAGGCAATATAATATCTTGAAATCTAACAATATACCCTTTTTCCCGTTCATAAAAAATATGATTCTTTGTGAAAACATATTCTAATGCGTCTTTATAAACTATTTCTAAAAAACCATGTCCCAACTCATTATGTACATCCATACATTTTCCGATAATCGAGTAGGATTCTTGCGGATAAATTATCTTCTCTTCCATATTATTTTTACTTTACTTGTGCATTCGTGACTTACTATTATTTCGGATAAACTACTGCAAATTCAATATTTTCTCTTTCTTGATATTTCTCGGTAATATCAAATGTGGCGTCGTATTGCGAAATAAGTTGGCAATAAATGGTTACAATGTCCTCAAAATAAACTTCTTTCGGAAATTGATAGCTGCAAACAAAATCAAGTAAATTGTAACTCGAAGCCACAAAACCGTTTTTTATTTCTTCGAGGTTGATTTGAACTTCTTCCTCAATTTGTGTTTGCAGATATTCGCTTGAAATTTTGTCGGCAAGTGGTAATGAAAATTTTACGCCTGAATTGATTTGTTTGGCTATTTTCAAAATGCTTGCGTAAACTTCCTCGTCTGCTTGCAGATATTCTAATGATAATTTTAGCGGATATGTGGGATTTGGCTCAAAAATTACTGCATTATTGGCGTTCAGAACTGCTTTGAAATCGGTTGAGGTTTCGAGTGTAAATTGGTCTTTCAGATACTTTACTTGTCGCAACTTCTCAATCACATTGTTTTGATACTGAATTTGATTCAGAAAATCTATGATTTGTTTCTCAATCTCAATCAAGTTGTGCGCGCATTTTTGCAGCTGGATTTTGAGCTGCACAATAATTCTGCTCAACTCTTCGTCTGTTGCGGTTTTAAAAAAAGTGATTGAGCCGTCGGAAAGCAGCTTTTCTGTCAGCTCAATGAGCTTTACAATGTCTTTTCGTTTGTTGTCGAAATGGTGTAGCTTTGCTTTTTTGTTTTTGTAATTCGGCTCGTTTTTGAAAGTATTGTCAATATTGCGTTTCAAATCAACCACATTACGCAAAGTGATATTGCCCACATTACGCAGCGTCTTTTTAATCTCACGCAGATAGCTGTATTTGCGCTGCTCGCTGTTTTCATTGAGGTAATAATCAATGGTTTGCTTGATTTTTTCAATGTTTTCGTTGATATACGAAGTATTTATTTCTTCGTTTGCGTTCAACACTTGCTCGAAAAATTGCAAAAACAAATCGTCAATTTCAAGATTGTTGCCGTTTTGCCGAATTACTTCTCTGTCGATCAAAAATTTTATGCGATTGTCGTTGTTATCAACCAGGTCAAGAGCGTAGTCGTACTGAAAATTTTTAACTGATTTCCGTTTTTTGAACATTTCCGACAACAAACCTACCTCTCTGTTTAGAGCGGTAAAAAGTTCTTTTATGTTGGAAAATGTGTTCATAATAATTCTCTTTTTAAAATCCGAACTTCTTATCTACGTACCGCAATATTTCCCAAACCTAGGGATAACTCCTCTATAAAAATTTGGCAACCGGTCAAAAAATGTATTTTTGCAAAAAAAAAAGAAAATGAAAAAATAACAATCATACTTCATTGTCCCGATTGCCAAAGCACAAAGGTAAAAAAATAAACGGTAATCGGATATGGAAAGCAAAATTATTCAGGGCAGACGCACGAAAATTAAGTAATCAAACTTTCGAGAATCGCATCTTCATACAGCCTTTTCTGATTTTCTTTCAACGCCAGCAGGTAATAGCCTCCCTTTCCCGTAATTTGCTCCGGTAGCTTTGCTGCTTCCTTTTTGTCATGTCTTCTCCCTTTTTTTTATGTCAACCCATGTCAGGACATGACACACCTCGCCGGGCGGGTTGAAGGCGCGTGCGGCCATCATCCCCCCAGCGGTGGTTTTTTGTACAGACCATGCGGGCGTTGCCGCCCGTGGGCGCGCATAGCCCTACAGCTACAGCTTCTCCCCGTAGGCCAAGTCTCCGGCGTCGCCCAGGCCGGGCACAATGTACGACTTGACGGTGAGCTCGTCGTCAATGGCGCCCACCCAGAGCGAAACACCCTTGACGCCGCTCAGGTTTTTCTTGATGTACTCTACGCCGTCCTTGCTGGCAATGATGCTCACGATGTGCGTCTTGCTCGGCGTTCCATGCTCGCGCAGCGCCCTGTAGGCCAGCTCGATGGACGAGCCGGTGGCCAGCATGGTGTCGCACAGAATTATGGTTTTGCCGTCGACGCTCGGGCTGGATACGTACTCGAGCGATATGGTAAACTTGTTATCCTTGCCGTACTTGCGGTAGGCGGAGATAAACGCGTTTTGCGCCCTGTCGAAGTAGCGGAGCATGCCGTGGTGCATGGGCAGCGCCGCGCGTATGATGGAGGCAATGAGCACCTCCTCGCACGGAACCGGAAGCTCGGCAATGCCAAGCGGGGTTTGCACCGTGAGCATTTCGCTGCTCATTTCCCTGCTTATTTCGTAGGCAAATATTTCGCTAATGCGCTCAAGGTTGTGCCGAAATCTCAGGCTGTCGGTCTGTATGGCAGCGTCGCGAATTTCGGCTATAAAGCTATTCATGATGGAGCTATGCTCACCCAAATGATGTAGTTTCATTGAGAAAAGAGTTATTTGCAAAGGAAGGAAAAACCTGTGGATTTTTCAAGTGAAAGCAGATAAAATGTGCTATTTTTTCTTTACGCTGCTCCTGAAGAGCAGCGTACCCCTGCGCCTGTGCGCGCCGCCGCCGCCAAGCGCCACCGGCAGGCGCATCGCACTCAGCGAACTTTTGGCGCGACGGGCTGAAAAAGAGCTATTTCGCCGCGTTTTTTTGTAAATCTCGCGATTTTCGCGTAAGTTTGCGGGCAATCCGTTGTGAGAGAAACATAAAAAAAATAACCATAACAAAAGCACAGCAATGTCAACAAAGCTAGTAGTAATACCAACCTACAACGAGAAGGAGAACGTGGAGGCCATTGTCCGCGAGGTTTTTTCGCTCAGCGCAAGCTTCGACGTGCTAATCGTCGACGACGGGTCGCCCGACGGGACGGGGGATATTGTGAAGGGGATGCAGCGCGAGCTGGGCGAGCGCCTCCACCTGCTGGAGCGCGCCGGCAAGCAGGGGCTGGGCACGGCCTACATCGCCGGCTTCCGGTGGGGGCTGGCGCACGGCTACGAGCAGGTGTGCGAAATGGACGCCGACTTTTCGCATAGCCCCGCCGACCTTATCCGCCTCTCGGCGGCGTGCAGCGAGGGCGCCGACGTTGCCGTCGGGTCGCGCTACATTACCGGCGTGAACGTGGTCAACTGGCCTATGAAGCGGGTGATGATGTCGTACTACGGCTCGGCCTACGTGCGCAGGATGCTGAGGCTAAAGGTGCGCGACATGACGGCGGGCTTCAAGTGCTACTCCCGCCGCGTGCTCGAGGCCATCGACTTTGACCGCATCAGCATGAAGGGCTACGGATTCCAGATAGAAATGAAGTACACCGCCATAAAGCTGGGGTTTAAGCTGGTGGAAATCCCTATTATTTTTGTTGACAGAAAGCGGGGGAGCACCAAGATGAGCGGCGGCATCTTCCGCGAGGCGCTGTGGGGGGTGATGAAGCTCCGGTTTCGCAAGATTAAAGGGCGAGCTTCGTAGCCGCAAGCTGTCGCCTTCCTTGCTCCGCGCGCCCCCGCCATCTCCGCGCGCCCCCCGCCGTCATTCCGTAGCTGCCGACGGCAATGAGGTAATGAGGTTGGGAAAATTATTGGCAACCGGCTGCTACTGAGGTTGTTTTGTTGAAAAAATTAGGTGAAAATGAGGTGCAGGTGACGTCACCGCTCGTCAATAGCTACGGGCTGAGGTTCCTCCGCTGCGCTACGGAATGACGGGGAAAGGAGGCGCACCTCCGCTTATCGTCGGCAGCTACGGGTTGAGGTTCCTCCGCTGCGCTACGGAATGACGGGGAAGGGGGAGGCTTCGGAATGACGAGGGGAGGGCTTCGCTACAGAATGACGGGGAGAAGGGCTTCGCTACAGAATGACGGGGAGAAGGGCTTCACTAGGGAATGACGGGGGAGAAGGGCTGCGCTACGGAATGACGGGAAAGGGAGGCTACGGAATGACGGGGAAGAGAGGCTACGGAATGACGGGGAAGGAAGGGCGAATTACTGAAAAAACTGCTATGGAAATACTGCCGTCTAAAAGTAAAAAGGCGCTAACGGTTGTTGCGCATCTGGCCGGGTGGGCGCTTTTCGTTCACCTGACCTTTCCGCGCGCAGGTTGGACGGAGCCGCCGTCGGGCAGCGACTTCCTCCTGCTGCTCCCCTTCCTGGCGGAGTATCTGCTGCTGGCCGGCTACTTCTACCTCAACGCTGCCGTATTTGTGCCGCGCCTCCTGTCGAAAAAGAGGATGGCGCTCTTTCTGGCAATCACGGTTGCCCTATTCGCGTTCTTCTGCTTTGCCGTTCCGTGCCTCCTGCGGCAGTACTTCCTGCATGTCCACGCGGGGCGACCTTTTACGCCGGACGTGCTCCTGCGCCGGCCGGATTTTCTACCGCCCGGCGGCAGGGAGCTTTCCCCCAACGCTGCTGCACCCAGCGTTTTCCGGCGGTTTGGAATATCGTCGCTCTCCAGCAAGTTTCTGCTTGTCTTTATCGTAAGCACGGGGTTGAAGGCCATTTCGCAGTGGTACGCCGAGAAGCAGCGGCTGCAGGAGCTGGAAAAGTCGATGGTGCAGGCCGAGCTGTCGTTTCTGAAATCGCAAATTCACCCCCACTTTCTTTTTAACAGCCTGAATAGCATCTACTACCTTGCGCTGAGCAAGGACGACAAGGCGCCGGAGGTCATCCTGTCGCTTTCCAGCTTTCTGCGCTTTGTGACCACCGCAGGCAACCACAGCCGCATCCCGCTGGCGAGGGAGGTGAAGATGCTCAGGGAGTACATCCACCTGCAAAGCCTCAGGGCGTCGGAAAAGTTTGAGCTGCGGCTTGAGGTGAAGGGCGATTTCGGGGAGCAGGAAATCATGCCGCTCACGTTCATCCCGTTTGTGGAGAACGCCTTTAAGTACGGGATAAGCGCCCACATCGACTGCTTCGTCCACGTTGGGGTTGAGGCGGAAAATGGCGCGCTGCTGTTTACCTGCGACAACTCGATTGTTTCGGGCGTGAACGGGCACAACCGCTCAACGGGCGTTGGGCTGGAAAACATCCGAAAGCGGCTGGCGCTGGCCTACCCCGACCGCCACCGGCTGGACGTTCACATCGAGAGGCAGGCGTTTCACGTGAAGCTTCAAATCAATCCGGCGTAAAAAAATGAGGTGCATTGCCATTGACGACGAGCCGCTGGCGCTAAAGCTGCTGGAACGCTACTGTAGCCAAGTGCCCACCATCCGGCTGCTGGGCGCATACACCGATCCGCTGGACGGCGTTGCGTACATCCGCTCCATGCAGCCCGACTTGATTTTTTTGGATATTCGTATGCCGGATATTTCCGGCATTGACATTGCTCAGCTGCTGGGAAAAAATACGATGGTCATCTTCACAACGGCTCACCGCGAGTACGCCGTGGAGGGTTTTGACATGGATGTGGTTGACTACCTGCTTAAACCGTTCGACTTTGAGCGCTTTCTGAGGGCTTACGGGAAGGCGGAGCAGCGGCTCCGGTCGCTGCTGAAAACGCCTGCTCCAGAGCAGGCAAACGACGGCAGAGCTATTTTCATCAAGTGCAGCTACAAAAAAGTACAGCTGCCGCTTCACGCCATCCTGTACATAGAATCGTTCAACAACTACCTCAAAATAGTAACCCCCGACAAAGTTTACATGCCCACCATGACGATGAAAACGATGCTAAACCTGCTGCCGGAGGCGGAGTTTGTCCGCGTGCACAAGTCGTTTGCCGTGGCCGTCGATAAAATCAGGTCGTTCAACAGCGTGGAGGTTGTTGCCGGCAGGAAGAAAATCCCCGTCGGCAGAAGCTACCACAAGGAATTTTTGAAAAAAATGGAGGGGCTGAAAGGCAGGGCGTGAGGTGGCTGCAAAAGCGTGCGCCCGTCGTTTGCCCTAAAAATTCAGCCGTTCACCGCAGCTGCTTGCGCCGCCTGCCCGTTGCGCCTTACCTTTACCACCAAAAAAAATCAGGGAAAACCGTAAAATGATGAATGTGATGAAAAAGAAAACGCTCAAAGGAGCGGCCTGCGCCCTTGCTGTCGCAGGCTTTTGCCTTGCGCAGCCATCCTGCCGTCCGGACGAAATGCCGGAGGCGAAATCAGCGGCGAGGTACAGCGTTGGCGGCACGGCGGCAAAATCGGACGGCGGCGCGGCGGCGAGCGCCTCGGTTACGCTCGTAAGCGCCTCGGACGAGAGCGCCGCCGGACGGTCGCTGGCCAACGCCGCCGGAGAGTACGCCATTACCGGCGTGAGCGCAGGCCGCTACAGGGTTGTGGTTGCGCTCGACGGGTACGAAACCGCCACGAGCGACGAGCTGGAGGTGGCTCAGGCCGACGTGACGGTTGGCGAGCTGACGCTCCAAAAAATCACAACGCCCACCTACGCCGTTGCCGGCGCTGTTGCCAAGCCCGACGGCAGCGCGGCGGCGGGCGTTGCCGTGCAGGTTGTCAGGGCGGGCGATAACACCGCCGCAGGGCAGGCGGCAACAACCAACGCCGAGGGCGCGTACTCAATTGGCGGTATCCCCGCAGGCGCGTACAAGCTCGTCTTTACGCTGGAGGGCTACGAGGCCGAAACGCTCGACGTTACGGTGAGCGAGGCAGACGTGGCGGGGCAGAACGTCGCCCTGCACGCCGTTGCCATTGCCGCAGACGCTGTGAGCATCTTCTTTTCGGACGACGGGGCAACCGTGGGCAACCTCCCCTCCGACGGCAGCGTGACCTGTAGCAGGAGCGGGGCGGACGTTACGGTGGCCTCCTCCTCTACAGCTCCGGTGTCGCTCTACGTTTACGGCTCCACCTCCGGCGGGTCGCTCAAGATTCAGAACAACGCGGCCGTGCCCAGCGAAATACGCCTGACGCTGAGCAGCGCGACGATTACCTCCGCATCGAAGCTGCCGCCCATTCAGATTACAAAAAATGAAGGGGTAACCATTGTGGAGCTGAAAGGGAACAACATTCTGTCCGATAACTATTTAAACGAAGAAAATGCTACGCTCATCAGCAAAAGCGGCTCGCTTGAGTTTGAGGGCTACGGCAGCCTCGCCGTCAGCGGCGCGGCCAAGCACGCCGTGGCGAGCAGCAAGGGGAGCATCGCCGTGCGCGGCGGCAACATCACCGTTGCCTCGGCCGCGTCCGACGGACTTCACGCGGAGACGGGGTTTGCGCAGTCGGGCGGCTCGCTCGACATTACCGCATCGGGCGACGGCATTGATGCGGGCGCGGGCACGGCGGAAATCAGCGGCGGGAACATCCGCATCACCTCCTCGTCCGACGACGTGAAGGGCGTTAAGGCCGACGGCGGAGTGACCATCAGCGGCGGCGCGGTGGCCATGAGCATTTCGGGCGCACAGTCGAAGGGCGTTAGCAGCAAGTCCAACGTCGCCATTAGCGGCGGCAGCATCTCGCTTGCCACGTCGGGCGCGGCGCACCTCGAAGCCGCCGGCAGCGGCTACGACCCGTCCTACTGCACCGCCATCAAGAGCGACGGGAGCGTAACGATTACCGGCGGAGCTATCAGCATTGAAAGCGGCGGGAGCTCCGACGGCGGGAAGGGCATTTCGGCCGACGGCGACGTGCTGATTAGCGGCGGAACGCTCACCATAGCAACGGCAGGCGACGGAAAGGTTTACACCGCCGAGACCGGCACGCCCGACTCCTACACGGCGGCCTGCATCAAGAGCGACGGGAACATTTCGCTGCTGGGCGGACGCATCACCTGTAGCAGCTCGGGAACAGGCGGCAAGTGCATCAGCGCCGACGGAACGATAACCATTGGCCGCGCGGGAGGCGGTAACGCCGACCTCGTGCTGACGGCGGGCACGTCGGGCGAACGCTTCCCTGTTTCGAGAAGTTCGAGCGGCGGGCAGGGCGGACGACCCGGCGGCGGTTTTGGCGACAACGGCACAGACTACGCCAACCCAAAGGCCATCAAGTGCACCGGCAGCATGACCATCAACAGCGGGACGATTTTTGTGAGCTGCACGCAAAAAAGCGAGGGCGGCGAAGGACTCGAAAGCAAGGGCACGCTCACCATCAACGGCGGAATAGTTGACATTTACACCTATGACGACTGCATCAACGCTGAGGCGGCAATCGTCATCAACGGCGGCAGCATTTTCTGCGCCGCCTCGGGGCAGGACGCTATAGACAGCAACGGGCAGCTGACCGTCAACGGCGGCCTGGTCATTGCCAACGGCGTGCGGGGCGACGGCGAGTCGTTCGACGCAGAGCGCAGCTTTCAGGTCAACGGCGGCGTTATTGTCGGCACGCACGGCGGCATGTCCATGACCACGCCTTCGGGGGCGCAGCGCTCCGTGCGGATTCAGACCGCGGCGGGTAGCGCTATTGGCGTCCGAAACGCCGCAGGCGAAATGCTCCTGCTGTTTAACGTCCCCGTGATTGCAGGCGCGGCGGCGGGAGCAACCGTAACCGTCACCTTCTCCGACCCGCGCCTCGTGAGCGGCTCCTACACCCTGCTGTCGGGCGGCAGCATCGGCGGCGGCGTAACGACAAACGGCTACAACACGGGAGGCTCCTATACGGGAGGTACGCTGAAATCGTTCGGCATATAGGGAATGAAAAAAATCTCCATAGCCTTCTGCCTCCTTGCCGCCGCTGCGTCGGGCGGCTTTGCGCAGGGCAACGCCCCCGCCACCCCCGCCGTCCCCGCTCAGGTTAGCGAGTACTACTTTGGCGCGCCGCTGCTCAAGGTGCTGGAAGACTTTGAGCGAAAGTACGGCTTTGCGCTCCGCTACGACTCTGCGCTGGTGGCAAAGTACCGCTACACCCACGACTACATGGGCACGGAGCGGCAGCTGGCCTTCGATATCATCTTCCGCGAAACGAAAGAGCTATCGTACTACGTTGACGGGCAGGGAGTTTACTGCATCGTGCTCGCCAAAAACCTGCCCAAAAACCGCACACGGGTGGAAAATAAGCGCTACGAGGGCGCAGCCACCCGCCAAAACCTGACGGTTACCGGACGGATAAAGGATCGCACCAACGGCGAATTTCTGCCCTTTGCCACCGTGAGCGTGGAGGGAAGCCCAACCATTGCCACAGCAACCAACACCGACGGGTACTTCACGCTGTACAACGTCCCCTCCGACAGGGAGACGCTCGTGTTTCGCTATCTGGGCTACGAAACCCAGCGTTTCTACCTGTCGCCGGAGATTAAGGTGGATAACCTGTTTGTTGAGCTCGATCCGGCCATCAACGCTATGGACGAGGTGGTTGTGGTGAGCGAGCGGGAGGACGTGCTGAGAGTGCCGGAGCAGTCAATAGGCGTTATCCAGACCACCGCCGCCAAGATTGCCGACCTGCCCGCGCTGGGCGAAAAGGATTTGTTCCGCACCTTTCAGCTGATGCCGGGCATATCGGCCGCCAACGAGTCGTCGGCGGGCATGTACGTGCGCGGCGGCACGCCCGACCAAAACCTGGTGCTCTACGACGGGTTTACCATCTACCACCAGGAGCACCTGATGGGCGTGTTCAGCGCGTTCAACACCAACGCAGTGAAGGACGTGCAGCTGCACAAGGGCGGCTTTGAGGCGCGGCACGGCGGACGGCTGTCGAGCGTGATGGAGATTGTGGGGAAAACCGGCAACGACAAGGCGCTCAACGTTGGCGGCGACGTTGGCTTTCTTGGCTTCAACGCCTTCGTAGAAACGCCCTTCGGGAATGAGAAAGGCTCGCTCTTTGTCGCCGGAAGGCGCTCGTTTCAGAGCTTCATGTACGACAAGTTCACCGACGTGTACACCGAGAGCGCGCAGCCGGCAATGGGCAGACCAGGCGGCGGACGCTTCAACCAGCGCAACCGGCAGAAGCCGGAATCCTACTTCTACGACCTCAACGCCAAGGCGACATTCAACCCCACGCGGCGCGACGTTGTCGCCCTGAGCTTCTTCAACGGAGAGGACGCCCTCGACAACTCCCGCGAGAGTTTCGGCAGCCCGCTCATGAGCGGAAGCATCACCGACAAAACCAGCTGGGGCAACGTGGGCAGCAGCCTCAAGTGGTCGCGCCGATGGAGCAACAAGCTGTACACCAACCTCCTCGCCTCGTTCTCCAGCTACTACAGCCTGCGCGACAGGCAAAACAGCGCCTCGTCGTCCGGCAGCAGCAGCGCGGCGGGCAACGTTGCCGTAATGTTTGACCAAAACACCGGCGAGCACAACACCCTGCGCGACTACTCCCTGAAGCTCGACGGCGAGTACAGAATCAGCGGCAGAAACAAGCTGGAGTTCGGCCTGACAGGATCGGCCTACAAAATCGCCTACCGCTACGCGCAAAACGATACGGCGAGCATACTGAACATGCAGCGCAGCGGAACTCTGCTCGGCGTATACGCCCAAGACCGGTGGAGAGCAGGCGACAGGCTCACCGTGCTGCCCGGCATTCGGCTTTCGCGCTATGGCGTAACGTCGCGGATTTACGCCGAACCACGCCTGCAAGCTTTCTATAAAATCAGCGACCGGCTGAGCCTGAAAGCCTCCACCGGCTACTACAGCCAATTCGTAAACCGGATTGTGCGCGAGGACGTTTCCGCCGGAAGCCGCGACATTTGGCTGCTGTCCGACGACGAGGGTATCCCCGTGAGCCGCTCCCTCCACCTTGTGGCAGGCGCAAGCTACGAAACCAACGGCTACCTCTTTGACGTGGAGGCCTACGCCAAAAACCTTTACGACCTGAGCGAGTACACCCTTCGCTTTGCGCCTTCCCTCACCGGCAACAGCGGCTACAGGGAGTTCTTCTACAGCGGGCGCGGGTACTCCCGCGGCGTTGACTTCCTTGCGCAGAAAAAGTTCGGCATGTTCACCGGCTGGGTGGGCTACACGCTGAGCGAAACCCGCTACCGCTTCGCCGCCTACGGCGACGGCTACTTCCCGGCCAACCAGGACGTGACCCACGAGCTCAAAACCGTGCTGACCTGCAAGCCCGGCCGCAACCTGACGCTCTCCGCCACGTGGATTTACGCCACGGGCAAGCCGTTTACCGAGCCGGCAGGCGGCTACACGCTGGGCGTGCCCAACGGCGGCGAAATGAGCTTCATCGTGGTGGACGGCAAAAACAACGCCCGATACCCCGACTACCACCGCTTAGACCTGCTGGCAAAGTACGACCTGGCGTTCATTAAGCCGGTGAAGGCCAGCATCAGCGTTTCGCTCTTTAACGTTTACGACCGCGCCAACGTCTGGTATCGGGAGTACGCCTACGACGAAGATTCGGGCATTACGGCTACAAACATCAACCTGCTGGGCTTCACGCCAAACGTTACGCTGAGCATACAGCTGAGGTAGCTTAAAAGTTAAGAGTTGGCAGCTTGCGGCGCGGCAAGCTGCGCACCAAAAAGAAAAAATTTTTTTGAACGTATGAGGCACGCCATTTTTACCTTTTTTTTACCGCTGCTGCTGACGGGCTGCGGGGAAGAGCTGATGACGCCCGACGCAGGCGTTAGCGCCCCCATTGTGGAGGGCTACCTGCTGGAGGGCGATACCTCCATAACGGTCAAGGTGTACGGCATGGAAGCCTACCGCAACGGCGATACGGTCTCCATGCCCATCGCGGGACTGCTGCTGAAGGTCAACGGGCAGGAGCTGGCGGAAACCGCCGCGGGAACCTACTCGCTGAGCTTGGGCGGAGATACAGTCTGCGCCTTGCAGACCTACGCCCTCTCGTTCGATTACCTTGGGAAAACCGTCTCTGCCTCGGCCACCATTCCCCGGCGGGTGGACAGCTTGCAGGCCGACCCGGAAACCCTCGTCAGGAGCGCCTCGTCGCTGTGGCCTTGGGGCGGAGCGGACAGCGACGACGCCCAAATCCGCCTCTCGTGGGACGACCCCGAGCAGAGCTACTACCAGCTCTACATCGAAAGCCCCGCCTCGCAGGATATGCAGGGCATGGGCGGCAACATGCACTTCCGCCGCCAAGTGATGCAGCCCTTTCGCGGCAGCAGCTACGCCGCCTCGTCGCGGGAGCTCATGGCCACAGGCTACTACCGGATTTACGTCTACCGTGTTGAAAAAAGCTACGTTGACCTCTACGAGCGTCTCAGCTCCACCGACTTAGCAAATCCTGCGAGCGCCATCCAAAACGCCTTTGGCGTATTCACAGGCATGAGCGTGGCAAAAATCAGGGTGCGGGTAGTGGAGAATTGAGGATTTCCTTGCCGTTGTTGTTGCCCGCCCGCCACCTTCCCCCTCGCGTGCGCTCCCCCCTCCCGTCATTCCGTAGCGCAGCGGAGGAACATTAGCCCGTAGCTGCTGGCGGCGGCTGTCTGAACTGTGATTTTTTTGATTTTGGTGATTTACTGTGATTGCTGACGCGCCACTTCCGCCACTTCTGCCACTTTTGCCTCCTTCCTCCCTTTCCCACCGCGCACCCTCCCCCCGTCATTCCGTAGCGTAGCGGAGGAACCTCAGCCCCTACCCGCGACGGCAAGCAACCGTAGCTGCCGATGACAATGAGGTAATGGGGAGGTTGGGAAAATTATTGGCAACCTGCTGCTACTGAGGTTATTTTGTTGAAAAAATTAGGCGAAAATGAGGTGCAGACAACGCCACCGCTTGTCGGCAGCTACGGGTTGAGGTTCCTCCGCTGCGCTACGGAATGACGGCGGGAGGGGATGTGGAGCGCGCGCGAGGGAAAAACGGCGGGCGGGCAACAACAACGGCAAGGAAATCCTCAATTCTCCACCACCCGCACCCTGATTTTTGCCACGCTCATGCCTGTGAATACGCCAAAGGCGTTTTGGATGGCG
>JAIRSZ010000138.1 GCA_031255195.1 Prevotellaceae bacterium
TCCTTGTGCCTGTCCTTTGTGAGCTGTAGGATGTAGTCCCAGTAGACGGTGCGGATGGAGTAGTTGGGGATTTTCAGGAGCGTTTTACCATTTTCGTACCGGTCAATGGTGAGCAGCCCAAGGTAAAACAGCAGCGACATGAAGTTTTCGCTGTCGTGCAGCTTGTCGATGGAAAATTTGGGTATTACGTCCGAAGACACGTAGCCATCCTGCGCTATTTTGACTATTTGCTCGCAATTTCTGTCGCTCTGTATCAAGCGCCGCAGCCGCCCGTAGTCCGTTTTCAGGTTTTCGTCAATAATGTTTCCAACCATCTTCGGATGGCGCAGTATTTGCGAAAAAAGGTAGAGCATCATCGACGGGTTATACACCTTGTGCTCGCCCTCCGGATGAAAGAGATAGCCGTTGTAGAACAGCTCCATATCTACCGTAATCATATCGGGGTTAACGCCCGTTTCCTTCATCAGCGTACTTACCTCCTCCTGCGTGAAGCCCAGCATTTCGTTGTATATTGGGTCGAGCGAGAGGTTGTTGGAGATGTTGAAGCCGCTGGTGATGTCGTCGAGCATGATGGGGGTGATGCCGGTAAGAATGATGCGGTCAATCACCGTTTCGCTGCCCTCCTTCAGCATCTCGTAGAAGTCGCGGATTACGCCGTTTGCGCGCACCAGATGCCGGTAGGTGTCGTCGCCCGTGTATGTTCCCTGCGCAATCAGGTCGTTGGCAAAGTGGTCGTACTCGTCGATGACGATGTACACCTTTTTACCGACAGATTTTGCGGCGTTAAAGGCTTTTCGCAGGGAGTCGATGCCGGGCTGCTCGGCGTCTATCTGCTTGAACAGCTCCTTCTCCGGAAAAATATCCTTGTAGGTGTACAGAAAATCGCGAGCAATATCCTGCACCTTTCGCGAAAGCGAACCCCTGAAATAGTCCTCGCTCGTGGTATCCAACCCCGAAAAGTTGAACTTTAAAACTAAGTAGCTGTTGCGCTTTGGCGTGGGGTGTTGCCCGATGTACAGGTCGCCAAACAGCTGCTCGAACTTGTCCGCCTTGTTGATGTCGTAGTAGTGGGACAGCATCGAAAAAAACAGGCTTTTGCCGAACTTGCGGGGGCGAGTGAAGAACAGGTTTTTGTTGCTCTCGTTTTCCAATTGCTCTATAAAGCGTGTCTTGTCCACGTAAACATAGCCTTCTGTTCGGATGCTTTCAAAGTTCGAGTTGCCGTAGGGCAGGCGTTTGGGTATTTTTGCTTCCATAGTAGCTGCGCTGATTTTTATTGTAACAGGCGCAAAGATACATCTTTCTTTCGACAAAAGCATACTCCGCAGAAAATCCCGCAGCTTGGCACATCATACTTTTCGTGAAAAAATTGCGCCGATGTTGTATCTTTGCGCAGCAATTTGTTTTCTACGCTTTTCATTGACGTTTTAATTTTTTTTTTGAGCTATGAAGCTTCTATTTATTGGTGGGACGGGCGTCATTAGCGCGGCCGTTTCCCGCGCAGCGCTTGCCGAAGGGCACGAGCTTTACCTTATCAACCGCGGCAACAGGAGCGACCTTTTGCCCAAAGGGGCGATTTCGCTGGTGGCCGACATCAACGACGAGCAGAGGGTAGCGGCGCTAATCGACGGCCTGAGCTTCGATGCCGTGGCCGATTTCATTGCCTTTGTGCCGGAGCACCTGGAGCGAGACTACCGGCTGTTTAAGGGCAAAACGAAGCAGCTGGTTTTTATCAGCTCTGCCTCGGCCTATAGGAAGCCGCTGTCGGACTATCGGGTGTCGGAGGGAACGCCGCTTTCCAACCCGTTTTGGCAGTATTCGCGCAACAAAATTGCCTGCGAGGACTACCTCATGCGCCTATACCGCACCGAAGGATTTCCGGTTACCATCGTGCGTCCGAGCCACACCTACTGCGAAAGGTCTGTACCGCTTGGGGTGCACGGCGCAAAAGGTAGCTGGCAGGCGCTGAAAAGAATGTTGGATGGAAAGCCGGTGATTATTCATGGCGACGGCACGTCGCTCTGGACTATGACCGATAGCCGCGACTTTGCAAGGGCTTTCATCGGGCTGCTGGGCAATGTTCACGCTATCGGCGAGGCGGTGCAAATCACCTCGGACGAAACGCTCACGTGGAACCAGATTTACGAGTGCATTGCGCGTGCGCTGAACGTCCCGCTGCGCGCTGTTCACGTCTCGTCGGAGATGCTGGCAGCCTGTAGCGCCTACGATTTCACCGGCGGACTTATCGGCGACAAGGCAAATTCCATTGTGTTCGACAACGCAAAGCTCAAGCGGCTTGTCCCCGGCTTTACGGCGACAATCCGCTTTGACCAGGGGATAAAGAGAACGGTTGATTACATCCTTGCGCACGAGGATTGCCGGCAGCCCGACGAAGAGTTCGATGCGTGGTGCGACAGGATTATTGCTGCGGTAGAAAAGGTTGTGAGGGAGTTGAGCGTCGGACGGTAGAAATTTGAAAGCCAATGGTTTGGTCATATTTCTTACTTCCCTGATAAGCACATGAACTTTTTATCAAACCATTAATATTCAGCATAAAATTGTTATTTTGTGCTGAATATTAATGGGTTGATAGCGAATTGCAAATGAAAGTACGGAAAACAACAACCAAGTCGGATTCTTTTGTTGCATCCGATGAGCACTTTATTGGCAAGCATATTTTTCTACCACTGCAAAAGGTAAACAAAAAATACGGAGATATGGCGAAGAACTTTTTCAGTGGTGGGCTACACAGCTTATTGCCACTGTATGCCTGAACTTCATTGCTAAAATAGAAGTTAATGTCTTCTATTTTTTGTCATGCGTTTAAATATTCTTGCTATTTCACCTATCCACAAAACCGACGAAGTTACGCCAACAATGATTCCCCAATCTGCAAGTTTCAGTGGCATCACGTTGAACATTTCTCCACCAATAGCCACAATTGTCCACTGACCGATAAAAATTACGGCTGCAATGGTAAGGAAGCCCTTACACCGGTTAAGCATCGCAAAGGCCGATTTGCCAGACATGAACGATTTGGCGTTGAACATATTCCAGAATTGCAACATAACAAAAATGGTAAAGAACAACGACAGCTCGTAAGGGCTTAGTCCGTTACCATGCGAAAAATTGAAGTAAGACTTACCGAAATCGGCCATGTTGAATTGCGTGAGCGAAGTAATGTCGGCGTGTTTAAAATATTGAACAAGTCCGAACAGTATGAATACGAAGAAAATACCAACTCCTAAAATGCTTTCCCACATTTTTTTGCTGATAATGAAATCGGTGGTTTTGCGTGGTTTATCTTCCATCACCTTTTGTGAGGGTGGGAGAGAAGCCAATGCTAACGCGGCGAAAGTGTCCATAATGAGATTTACCCATAACATTTGCGTAACGGTAAGCGGCGATTCTGTTCCCAAAAATGCGCCAAT
>JAIRSZ010000052.1 GCA_031255195.1 Prevotellaceae bacterium
GGGGTGATGAAAAATGAGGCTTTGCGCTCGCCCGTAGCGCAGCAGCTATCGGCTCAGCTGACCGATTTCTATTGCCTCCGCCACCTTGTTCATCAGCCAACGCGGGGTGGAGGTTGCGCCGCACACGCCCACCGAGCTGCAACCGTCGAACCACGACGCATACAAATCGTCCCTGTCCTGCACTATATGGCTACGGCTGTTGGCCTCGCTGCACGCCTGGTAGAGCTCCTTGCCGTTGGAGCTGTTGCTGCCGCTCACAAAAATTACCACGTCGTGCTCTTCTGCAAACCGGCGCAGGTGTGGCTTGCGGTGCGACACCTGCCGACAAACGGTGTCGTGCGCCTCAAACACCAGCCCTTGCCGCAAACGCTTTTGGATTTCGCTGCAAAGCAGCGCAAACTGCTCCAAACTTTTGGTGGTTTGCGAGTAGAGAATAACGGAGCGCGAAAAGTCCAGCAGGCGCAGCTCGTCCACGCTCTCCAGCACTATGGCATCGCCCTCTGCCTGCCCCACCAGGCCGTTGACCTCGGCGTGCCCTCGCTGACCAAAAATCACCAGCTGCGCGCCGGTTTCCCGCGCCTTTTTGTAGCTTTCGCTAATGCTGCTTTGCAGGTGCAGCACCACGGGGCACGTGGCGTCAACGAGCGTAATGCCGTTTCTGGCGGCAAGCTTGTAGGTTAGCGGCGGCTCGCCATGCGCACGAATGAGCACCGTGACCCCGCGCAGCAGCGCAAGCTGCTCCCTGTTGATAACCTTCAACCCTTTTGATTTTAGCCGGTTTACCTCAACGCTGTTGTGCACTATTTCGCCCAGCGAATACAACTCCACGCCGCTGTCGAGCAGCTGCTCTGCCTTTTCGATAGCCCGAATTACGCCAAAGCAAAATCCGGATTTTTCGTCCACCTCTACGCGCATAAAAAAATGAGAATTGGGAATTGAAAAATTCAACGATACAATAAAACGTCAGCGACACCGCCGTCAACCAACGCTGCTGCCGGTCAACGCCAGCCGTAGCAGGTTCAGCACGCTGTACGAGGCGCGAAGGATAGTTCGCTCCCTATCGTTCCCGAAATTCAGCTTGTGCGAGAAGACTTCCCGGGGAGTGGCAACCGCTACCCACACCGTTCCCACAGGTTTTTCGGGCGTTCCGCCGTCGGGTCCGGCTATGCCCGACGAGGCAACGGCGTAGTCGACTTGCAGCGTGCGCCGTGCGCCCTGCGCCATTTGCTCTACCACAGCCTTGCTTACAGCCCCAAACTTTTCTATATCGCCCGAAGACACCCCCAGCGTCTGCACCTTCAGGTCGTTTGAGTAGGCAACTATGCCGCCCTTGAAGTAGGCCGATGCGCCGGGTTGCGCCGTAATCAGCGCAGCTATTCGCCCGCCGGTGCACGATTCGGCGGTAGCCAGCGTTGCCCTGCGCACCTTGAGCAGCTGCCCCACAACGCTCTCCAGCGTATCGCCGTCATAGCCCACAATGTGCGATGGGATAAGCTGCCGCAAATGCCGCAGCTGCACCTCCACCTCGTCTGCAACGTCGGCGTAAGTATCTGCGGCGTAGCACGAAAGGCGCAACTTCACGCCCGATAGCGAGGGCAGGTAGGCCAAGCGCAGGTGGGCAGGCAAGCCTGCCTCCCACGCAGCAACAGCTTCTGCCAACGTCGACTCGGCAATACCGGCAGTAGTAATATTTTTGTGGTAAACTTTGCCCAGAGAAAAATGCTTTTTCAGGCGTGGAATCACCTCGCTGTCCATCAGGTACTCCATTTCGTATGGCACGCCGGGCAGCGCAATGGCAAACTTGCCGTCGCGCTCAAACCATAAGCCGGGCGCTGTTCCGGCAAGGTTGGGCAGCGCCTCGCACACGTCGGGCACAAGAGCCTGATTGCGGTTGAGCTCGCTCAGCGCAATGCCCCGCCTGCCCAGCAACTCTGTAATGTGCCGCAACACAGGCTCGTGTAGCGTCATGCGGGTTGCGCCAAAGTAGCGGGCAAGCGTATGCTTGGTAATATCGTCCTTAGTAGGGCCAAGTCCTCCGGTGATGATAACGAGGTTGCAGCCGGTAAAAAGTTCGTTCAGCGCACCTGTAATGGCCTCGCGCGTGTCGCCTGCGGAACGCATTTCGCATACGCTAACGCCGTGCTCGCCCAGCCGCTGCGCAATGCGGGACGAGTTGGTATCGACAATTTGTCCAATGAGGATTTCGTCGCCAACGGTCAGGATGGAGGCTTTCATGTACGGCCGGATGTTGAGGATTACTGCGGACTCATTGGGGCTTAGCTGCGCAACTTCTTTTCGATGTTGTTGACCATCTCAAAAAAGTTGCGGTCGGTTTCCATGAGATTGTTTATTGTTTTGCAGGCGTGCACCACAGTAGCGTGGTTTTTTCCTCCAATTTGAGCGCCTATTGAAGCAAGCGATGTTTTTGTCATGCTTTTGCTAAAGTACATGGCAATTTGCCGCGCCTGCACAATTTCTCTTTTCCGCGTTTTCGACTGTACACTGTCAACCGGTATTCTAAAGTAGTCGCACACGGTTTTGTAGATGTTGCCAACCGTAAATTCCCGCTGCGTGTTTTTGATGTTTTTGTTCACCACGTTTACCACCATTTCCATCGAGATAGGTTTTCTATTGAACGTAGCCTCGGCGAGCAACCTGTTGAGTACGCCTTCAAACTCGCGGACGTTGCTGCTCACCTTGTCTGCAAGGTATTCGATGATGTCGTCGTCAATGTCAATGCCGTCCTTTTGCACCTTGTGCCGGTATATGGCCAGCCTCGTTTCGTAGTCGGGCGTTGTAAGTTCGGCCACCAGCCCCCACTTGAAGCGCGACAGTATCCGCGGCTCCAGCCCCTCTATGTCTACCGGCGACTTGTCGGAGGTGAGAATTATCTGCTTTTTGGAGCGGTGCAGCTGGTCAAAGATGTGGAAAAATGTATCCTGCGTTTTTGTTTGTCCGGCAAAGTCGTGCACGTCGTCCAGAATCAGCACGTCTACCATTTGGTAGAAGTGGAGGAAGCTGTTCAATTCGTTTTTCTGCACGGAGCTGGTGTACTGCTGCTTGAATTTATTTGCGTTGACGTACAGCACCACCTTGTCGGGGTGCAGCTTTTTCACTTCAAGCCCGATGGCCTGCGCAAGGTGAGTTTTTCCCAAGCCTGTACCTCCGTTAACAAACAGCGGGTTGAAGGTAGTGGTACCGGGGTTTTGCGCAATGGACAAGCCTGCATTTCGCGCCAGCTTGTTACATGCGCCTTCAATGTAGTTTTCAAACGCGTACTTGGGGTTGAGCTGCGGGTCTATCTCTAAGCTGGGCAGCCCGGGCATGACAAAAGGGTTGAAGCCTTTAATCCGGGCGCTCTTGCCCGGAGCAGGCAGCAGAACGGGTTTGTTGCGCGGTGTCGGCTCTGTGTCCGAGAGAACAGGCCGCGTTGTCTCGCCAGCAACGACTATACTGTACTGAAGTTTGGCGTCCGGGCCAAGCTCTTTGCGAAGAGTTTTTCGCAACAAGTCAATGTAGTGTTCTTCAATGTAATCGCAAATGAATTGAGAAGGCGATTGCAGCGTAAGCATACTCCCCTCAAGCCGTAAAGGGGTTACTTTCTCAAAAAACGCCTTGTAGCTGTCCTCGCCGATGTTGTCTTTTATGATACTTAGGCAACTATCCCATACTTCCTTGTGGCTAAGCATAAATGAAATTGTGTTTTATAGTAGGTTTATAATAATAAATGCAATACAAATCAGCAGCAAAGTTGTGAAAAAAATAGTAGAAAAAAAAGCGGAAAAACGCTTGTTTTTTCCAATACCATTTTAATGCTCTTATAATCTGCACAATATTTTTCTGTGCTTTATAGCACCATTTTTTGTTGTTTTATTAGCTCTATGGTACAACTGTTTATGGCATAGCAAGAAGGTTTCCTGCCATCAGAAATCGCTACCCTCTCCCATCAAAAAATCGAGCTGACGGCGGTCTTTTTTTGTCGGTCTTCCTGTTCCTCTTTCGCGGTATGCAAAATTGGTCAACCTGTCAACGCTCAACTTGTCGCGCTCCGCCTGCGGCGTTTGGTCGTCGGCAAATTCGCCCACCAACTTTGCCGCCACGCGCGACTTCGGAAACCCAACAACCCTGTAGGTGTAAATTACCGGAGGCTTGCGAAAGTTCACCGTATCGCCCACCTTCAGCTCGCGCGAGGCTTTGGCCTCCGTTCCGTTCACCTGTACGCGCCCGCTCCTGCACGACTCTGCTGCTTCGCTCCGCGTTTTGCAGGCACGTATGCACCACAGCCACTTATCTACACGCAAAGATTCGA
The DNA here is from genome assembly GCA_031255195.1 of Prevotellaceae bacterium. Lineage (GTDB taxonomy): Bacteria > Bacteroidota > Bacteroidia > Bacteroidales > UBA932 > JAITMY01. The sequence continues at coordinate 4,310 of JAIRSZ010000052.1, forward strand.
CAGATACCATCTCTAAAGCTGCTAAATATTACAAGGCTAAATATTACAAGTGAAACTACGGTGCGATTAAGACATCAGGCGCGGTATTTGCAGCGTTCATTGTGCGCTCCAGGCCAATGGCGGCAAAAGATTTTACAGCATCAGCGGCCTTGTCGAGGCAGGCGGGCAGGAGCTTGCGCTCGTCGTCCGTCCACTCTCCCAGCACGAAGTCAACTTGCTGCCCTCTGCTAAAGCTGTTGCCCACGCCGCACCGCAGCCTTGCGTAGCCCTCGCTGCCGAGCGTCAGCGCAACGCTTTTCAGGCCGTTGTGCCCGCCGTCGCTGCCGCTGCCGCGCATCCTGAGCCGCCCAAACGGGAGGTTGATGTCGTCCAGCACAACGAGCAGCTTGTCGAGGGGGATTTTTTCGGCCTGCAACCAATAGCCAACTGCCTTTCCGCTTAGATTCATGTAGGTTGAAGGTTTTAGCAGGATGAGCGATCGCCCCCTGTGTCGCAGCTCGGCCACGCTACCGTGGCGGCCTGCGCTAAAGCGCAGGCCTGCGGCGGTAGCCAGCGTATCGGCCACCTTGAAGCCGATGTTGTGCCGCGTATTTTCGTACTCCAGCCCAACGTTGCCCAAACATGCAATCAAGTACTTCATCCGAAAGCGTTTCCTCTCACAGCAAACAGGCTACTTTTTCTTTGCGGCAGCAGCCGGAGCAGCACCCGAAGTATTTGCGGCAGCGGCAGCGGCGGCAGCGCCAATGGCGGCACGCGTCATCTTCACGGCGCAAATTACGGCGCTCTTTGGCGTGAGAATGCTTACGTTTTCAAACGAGAGGTCGCCCACAAAAATGCTCTTCCCCAAGCCCAAGGCAGAAATGTCTACGTTGAGCGTATCGGGGAGATGCTGCGACAAGGCCGATATTTTTACCTTGCGGGTGAGCTGCTGGAGCTTTCCGCCCAGCTTCACACCTTCCGGGCTACCCTGTAGCGTCACAGGTACGTCGATGGTGATGGGCTTGCTGTGGTCGATGCGGTAAAAATCTACGTGCAGAATGGCGTCGGATACGGGGTGAAACTGCAACTCGCGCATCACGGCAACTTCTTTCCTGCCGTCGATGTCAATGTTCACCAGGTAGGCGCTTGGGGTGTACACCAGGGGGTGCAGCGCGGATTCTTCTACCGCAAACAAGATGTTGTCGCCGTTGCCGTAAATTACGCAGGGAATACTCCCGCTTTTGCGCAGCTTGGCGGTGTTGTCTTTTCCCAGCGCCGAGCGGCTTGAACCTTTCAGGTCAATTGTCTTCATTTCTTTTGTTTTTAATAGTGTTACTCAGAATTTTTATTCCCCATCACACTCTTACAGCAGCGCTGTAATGTTGGTCGGAGGCTCTTTTGCAAGAGGCCTGCAAAGGTAGCTATAAGTTTGTGATTTCCCAAGAAAAATTGAGGCTTGGATTGGGAATTTTTGAAT
>JAIRSZ010000076.1 GCA_031255195.1 Prevotellaceae bacterium
ACACACACACACACACACACACACACACACACACACACACACACACACACACACACACACACACACACACACACACACACACACACACACACACACACACACACACACACACACATCAAGAGTTAGGGTATATTTTAGCGTTTTCCGAAAGTCTCAGGCAAAGTTTGCATATCGGCGAATTTTGCGGGGGACTTTTTTGTTTTCCCCCTTACCCCTCGGCGGCGTGTGTGCTACACAATATACTTCCCATTGGCAACTATTTAACTAAAATTATATGAAAAAAATCTCCACAGCGCTGGTGGCTTTCTTTTTTGGATGGATGGGCGTAACGGCTGCTCAGGCGCAGTCCGTCAGGGGCGTTGTTGTTTCGGAGGAGGACGGGCTGCCGGTTGTTGGCGCTACCGTTCTGGTGAAGGGTACTTCTGTGGGAGTAATGACCGACAGGGAGGGCAAGTTTTCCCTGCCCGACGTGCCAGCATCGGCAACCACCCTGCAAGTGTCCTTTATTGGGATGGTTACGCAGGAGGTTGACGTTGCCCCAGAGGTGAGGGTGACGCTGCGCGTCAACGCCCAGGAGATAGAGCAGGTGGTGGTAACGGGTATGCAGCGGATGGACAAGCGGCTGTTTACGGGCGCAACCGACCAGCTGAAGTCCGACGACGTGAAGCTGGACGGCCTCCCCGACGTTAGCCGCGCCCTCGAGGGGCGCTCGGCGGGCGTTTCCGTGCAGAACGTGGCCGGCGCGTTTGGAACAGCCCCCAAAATACGGGTGCGCGGCGCTACCTCCATATACGGCAGCTCCAAACCCCTCTGGGTAGTCGACGGCGTGGTGATGGAGGACATTGTGGAGCTCAACGCCGAAGACCTCTCGTCGGGCGACGCTATTACCCTCATCAGCTCGGCCATTGCAGGGCTGAACGCCGACGACGTGGAAAGCTTCCAGATACTCAAGGACGGCTCGGCCACCTCCATCTACGGGGCGCGGGCAATGGCGGGCGTGATTGTCGTTACCACCAAGAAGGGTAAGGCGGGCGTTAGCCGCATCAGCTACACGGGCGAGTACACCGTGCGCCTCAAACCCCGCTACGCCGACTTTAACGTGATGAACTCGCAGGAGCAAATGGATGTCTACTCGGAGCTCCGAAGCAAGGGCTGGCTGAACTTTTCGGACACCTACCGCGCTGCGGAGAGCGGCGTGTTCGGCAGGATGTACCAGCTGATGAATACCTACGATCCGGTTACGGGCACGTTTGCGCTCCTCAACACGCCGGAGGCAGAGGCGCAGTACCTGCGCGAGGCGGAGCGGCGCAATACCGACTGGTTTGACTTGCTCTTTGAGAACGCCGTCATGCACAACCACTCCGTGAGCATCACTTCGGGCACGGAGAAGGCTTCGCACTACGCCTCGGCAAGCGTGCTGGCCGATCCGGGCTGGACAAAGCAGAGCTCGGTGAGACGCTATACGGCCAACCTGAACACCTCCTACAACGTGCTGAAAAATTTATCGCTCAACCTCATCTCCAACGTTTCGTACCGCACGCAGAGAGCTCCGGGAACGCTGAGCCGCAACATCGACCCCGTTTACGGAGAGGTGAGGCGAGACTTTGACATTAACCCATACTCCTTTGCGCTGAACACCTCGCGAACGCTGGACGCCAACGAGTTTTACACCCGCAACTACGCCCCGTTCAACATTTTCCACGAGCTGGAGAATAACTACATCGACTTGAACGTGGTGGATTTTAAGCTTCAGGGCGAAATGAAGTGGAAGCCGCTGAACAGCGTTGAGGTCAGCGTGCTGGGCGCTATCAAGCATCAGTCGACTGTGCAGGAGCGCGTGGTGAAGGAGGCCGCTAACCAGGCGGAGGCCTACCGCGCTATGGACGACGCTTTTGTCCGCGACCAGAACTCATACCTCTACACCGATCCCGACAACCCCTACGCCTGGCCGATTTCTGTCCTGCCGGAGGGTGGCATATACCAAAAAACAGACTACAAGCTTGCAGGGTACGACTTTCGCGCAAGCGTCCTGTGGAATAAGGTTTACGACAACACGCACATCACCAACTTTTTTGGGGGCACGGAAATCTCCTCCGTCGACCGCAACCGCGCGTGGTTCAACGGGTGGGGGATGCAGTACGGCATGGGAGAAACGCCGTTCTACGTTTACCAATTCTTTAAGAAGGGGGTTGAAACGGGCAGCGATTACTACTCGCTGTCGAACAGCCACAGCCGCAGCGCTTCGTTCTTTGGCAACGCCACCTACTCGTACATGGGGCGCTACACGGTGAACGGCACGGTGCGCTACGAGGGCACTAACAAGCTGGGCAAGGCTACCACCGCCCGCTGGCTTCCCACCTGGAATCTGTCCGCCGCCTGGAACGCGCACGAGGAGGCTTTTTTTGGCGCGCTTCGGGAGCGGGTGGCGATGTCGCACTTCACGGCCAAAGCTTCCTACAGCCTGACCGCCGATCGCGGCCCGGCGGAGGTTACCAACTCCTTTGTGGTGTTCAACAACTACAAGCCCTACCGACCCTTTGCCGGCGTGCAGGAGAGCGGCATAGAAATTTTTGACCTCGAAAACAGCGAGCTGACTTACGAAAAAAAGCACGAGCTGAACGTCGGCGTCGACATGGGATTTTTTGACAACCGCATCAACCTGAACGCCGACTGGTACAGGCGAAACAACTTTGACCTGATTGGGATAATCAACACCCAGGGCGTGGGCGGGCAGCTCACCAAGGCGGCTAACGTGGCGGCAATGAAGTCGAGCGGGACGGAGTTTACCCTTTCTACGCAAAACGTGGTCACCGAAAGCTTCTCGTGGAGCAGCGACTTCATTTTCTCGCACTTCAAAAACGAGGTGACTAAGTTCGACGCTAAGGCGCGGGTGGTTGACCTGGTTACCGGCTCTGGATTTACCCGCGAGGGATACCCCGTGCGGGGGCTTTTCTCCATCCCCTTTGCCGGCCTGAACGAAGACGGGTTGCCCACCTTTATCAACCAGAACGGAGAGGTTACCGTAACGGACGTTGACTTTCAGGAGCGCATCAACGTTGATTTTCTGAAGTACGCAGGCCCCATTGATCCGTCGGTGGTGGGCAGCTTTGGCAACGTTTTTCGCTACAGGAATTTCAGGCTGAATGTCTTCATCACCTACTCTTTTGGCAACAAAATACGCTTAGACCCCGTGTTCAGCAACGCCTACTCAGACCTGACCGCCAGCCCGCGGGAGTTCAACAGCCGGTGGGTGAATCCGGGCGACGAGGCGCTAACGAATATCCCCGTCATCGTTAGCCGACGGCAGAGCTACGAGGACAGCTACTACAAAACGGCCTACAACGCCTACAACTACTCCGACGTGCGGATTGCCGACGGGGGCTTTGCGAGGTTGAAGGAGGTGTCGCTCTCCTACGATTTTCCTGCTGCCCAAATTGCAGGGTGGAAGCTGAGCGCCTTGTCGATCAAGGTGCAGGGCACTAACCTGCTTCTACTCTACGCCGATAAGAAGCTGAACGGGCAAGATCCTGAATTTTTTCGCTCCGGCGGCGTGGCTGTGCCCGTCCCCAAGCAATTTACGTTTACTTTGAGAATGAGCCTTTAGATGAGCACAATACCGGTACATATAAAAGATTTTTGCCGTCGGCAGCTGCCGATGCTCGCGCAGGTGGGCGGATTTGCCCTGCTTCTCTGCGCCGCCGCCTCCTGCAACGATTTCCTGAGCGAGCTGCCCGACAACCGCGCCGAAATGGACGCTAAGGAGAAGGTGACCAAGCTCCTGACGTCGGCCTACCCCGACATCAACCATTGCCTGTTGGCGGAAATGTCCTCAGACAACACCCTCGAAAACACCGGCTCTGCGTGGAACTCCATGCTCCTGCAGGAGCAGGCCTACCGGTGGCAGGACATTACGGATACGGACATTGATAGCCCGTCGCAGCTCTGGAACGCCTGCTACAAGGCTATAGCTTCCGCCAACCACGCCATAGCCGCCATCGAGGAGCTGGGACTTGCCGACGACATGCTGCCGCAAAGGGGCGAGGCGCTGCTGTGCAGAGCCTACAGCCACTTTGTGCTGGTCAACATCTTTTGCCAGCACTACTCCGAAACCTACGGCGACAAGGACTTCGGCATCCCCTACATGGAGGGCTTGGAGACCACCGTTGCGCCACAGTACGAACGCTCGACGGTGGCCGAAGTTTACCGGAAAATCAACGCCGACATAGAGGAGGGGCTGCCGCTCATCAACGACGACATTTACGCCGTGCCCAAGTACCACTTCAACCGGCGGGCTGCCTGCGCTTTTGCCGCCCGCTTTAACCTCTACTACCGGCGCTACGACAAGGTGGTGGAGTACGCTTCGCAGGCGCTCTCCGACAACCCCGCAAGCCTGCTGCGCAGCTGGATGACCCTGGGGGCGCTCAGCTCCGGCGGAAACATCAGGGGCAACGCCTTCATCAGCTCCGGCGAGGCGGCTAACTTCCTCCTCATATCTTCATACTCGCTCTGGGCGCGCGTGCACGGACCCCTGCACGCATACGAAAGGTTTACCCACAACAGCCGCATTGCCTACTACGAAACCTGCAAGGTGGTAAGCCCCTGGGGACACCCCGCCAACGTTCACTTTGCCGCGCCGGACTTCATGAACACCCCAAAGGTGATTATGCTAAAGCTGAGCGAGTACTTTGAGCTGATGGATCCCGTGAACGGAATCGGCTCGCCGCACATCGTGCTGCCGGTCTTCACCGCCGATGAAACCCTCCTGTGCCGCGCCGAAGCCTACGCCATGCTGAAAGACTACGACAACGCCGTGAGGGACATGTCGACCTTTCAGAACGCGTTTACCCGTGCAGGGACGCTATCGAGGGAGATGGTCAACTTCTGGGGCGCGGGTGAATATTGGACGGACGAGCGGCCACGCTACTACTCTATGGCGAAGCCTACGCCCATCAAGGAGCTGCACCCCGACTTTGAGGTGGAGGCGGGCGAGCAGGAGAACTTTATACAAACTCTTCTGTTCATGCGGCGCGTGCTGACCATCCACGAGGGGCTGCGGTGGTTTGATACCAAGCGATACGGCATTACCATATACCACTACAGGGTGGACAGCAACGACGAAATAGTAAGCATCAACGATTACGACGCGCTCGGCAGGCGCGACCCGCGCTGCGCCATACAGCTGCCCGCCGACGTTATCGCCGCAGGAATGAAGCCTAACCCACGGTAGGCAAATTTTACTTTTAGCATAGAGAGAAATCAGCATAGAGAGAAACAAGAAAAATAAGTAGATAGAGAAACCATGAGAACAACCGCTATAGCATACTTTTTGGCGTTGCTTGTCTGCCTCCTGCCGAGCTCGTGCGGGGAGGAGCAGCTGAGCGGGGAGAGCCTGTTCGACAATGTCGCAGCTCACCGGAACGACTTCGACCGCTGGCTGCTCAACAGCTACGTTTACGCCTACAACGTGGACGTTAAGTACCGCTTGGAGGACATTGAGTCACAAATGCGCTACAACCTTGCTCCGGCAGAAATGGGCAAAGCTTTCAAGCTGGCAAAGCTCATTAAGCACGCCTGGTTTGAGGCATACGACGAGGTGGGGGGCGTTGACTTCACCCGCAGCTGCGCTCCGAGGGTCATTCACCTTGTGGGATCGTCGGCCTACGAGGGCAACGGCAGCGTGCAGCTCGGCACGGCCGAGGGCGGCATGAAGGTTACGCTGTACGGCGTGAACGAAATCGACTCCCTGCTCACAACGCCCGACCTCCTGAACTTCTACTACCTGCAAACCATGCACCACGAGTTTACGCACATCCTCAACCAGAAGAGAAACTACGATATTGACTTTGAAACCATCTCTGAGGGAAATTACGTGCAGGGCGATTGGACGCAGCTGAGCTTTGAAATGGCCGCCGCCGCCGGTTTCGTTTCCACCTACGCCGCCAGCGAGCCGCGCGAGGACTTTGCCGAAGTCCTCTCCATCTACGTCACCTATACCGACGACGAGTGGGTTGCCCTTCTCCGCTTTGCCGGAAGCGCCGCCGCAGAGGTCATCAAGCGCAAGCTCGGCTTGGTGAAAAGCTACATGCTCGGCTCCTGGAATATTGACCTGGAGGAGCTGCGCCGGGTGGTGCAGCGTAGAACTACCGAAATCCCCGAGCTGGATTTATCTTTAGAAAACATTGCGACATGACACACAATATGACACACAACATGCCGACATACCTCCGCCGACAACGGATGCTGCCGCTCCTGCTGACGCTGGCAATGCTGCCCCTGCTCTGCTCCTGCGAGAGGCGGGACAACGACGTTTTTGAAAAGCCCGCCATGCAGCGAATGAGCGAAACCGTTGCGCACTACACCGGCATCCTCTCGGCGGCGCAGCACGGGTGGATTATGGAGTACTTCGCCTCCGACAACCTCGTGGGGGGGTACACCTTTGCCTGCACTTTTGGCGAAGACGGAACGGTTACCACCATAGCCGACCTCTCCACCGACGGCTACACACCGGGCGCTCCGCAGAAGTCGCTCTACCGCATCACCTCCGACAGGGGGGCTGTGCTCTCGTTCGACTCCTACAGCGTTTTCCACACCCTCTCCGAGCCAAGGGGTGGCTCTATGGGCAACACCAGCTACGGCGGCGACTACGAGTTTGTGATTACCCGCGCCTCTGCCGACAGCATTTTCCTCAAGGGGAAAAAGCACGGGCGACCCCTCCTTATGCTCCCGCTCGCCGAGCCTGCCGGAGAACGCATTAGCCGCTTGGTGGAGGCCGAAAAAAGCATGGACTCCCCCCGCATGAGAATTACAGTCGGAGGGCAGGAGTTTGCCTGCGTCAAGGAAGACTACCGCCTGCTCAGAATCTACCACTCGAACGGCGAAGCCCGGCCATACCCCTTCATCTACACCGCGCAGGGCATGAAGCTGCTGCACCCGCTTACCCTGGCCGGACTCAGCGTGCAGGAGTTTCGCATAGACAGCGACGGGAAAACGCTCAAAGGCGTTGATGCAAACGTTACGCTGCCTTACCCAACGTCCGTCGAGCTGTCGATGGCTAACGAGCAGTGGGGATTCAACTTTTACTATAACCACGATACGGTGGTCTACCGCGACACGCTAAAGCTGCTGGTTTCCGAAAAAATGGACACCACATACCTCTCCGCCGACAGCGTGAAGTACACCTACGAGCTGGTAGCCAGAGATACGGTGCTGGTTGACACCGTCGTCTACAGCTACACCGTTCTCGACAGCACCTCCATGTGCAGCGAGCTGTTCGGCGTTCTGCAAAAGGCCGCCGCCGATGGCTACAGCGCCTACGGCGAAATACTCGGCGGGCTGTACATCGGCGTTAACGGCGTTTACATCACCGACCGGCACGTCGACCCCAGCCCATACGCCTTCGTATTTACCTCCGGCGGCTACAGCATCTCCTACGGGCTGCACTTTAAGGACGACGGCAGCGGAAACCTCGACATTACGCCCACCGTCCCCGGGCTGAACTTCGAGAGCTCGAGCTACCTCCTGCCGGTGGTGACCTACATCGGCGACAACGCCCCGTACCGCCTCGAGCCGCAGCAGGCCGCACCCGGCGGGGCAGGGCGAACAAAATTTGTGAGCGCAAAAAACGGCAACGTTTGGTTTGTGCTCCAGGGCGACGACAATTAGCGGTAAATGAAATCAACATTATGAAATCAACATTAAGGTAAACACGCTATGAGCAGCAAGCTACAGTACATAAAAAAGTTGATGGTCTCCGCGTCGGCGGGGATGCTTCTCCTTCTCCTTGCGCCGTCCTGCGCAGACGACCGCTTGGACGACGGGCAGGTTGCCATCGTGGAGACGCGCCTCGATATCTCCGCCGCCGGTGGTAGCGGTTTTGTCAGGATGAACGCCTCCCTCAACCTGGAGGCATTCACCGACCAGCCCTCGTGGTGCACCGCAACCGTGAGCCTCGACAGCGTGAAGGTGGCCGTCGCCCCCAACGGCGACATGAGCGGGCGAACTGCCCTCCTCACCGTCCGCGTCGGCGAACGCTCTTTCCAGATTCCCGTAACCCAGGAGGGCGCTATCCTCTCCCTCGCGGCGGGCGAAGTGCTCTTTGAGGGCGGCGGCGGGCGAAAGGCCGTTGCCCTTAAAAATACCTCCAAAAAAGCCTGCTCAATCGCCTTTGAGGGAGGCGGAAGCTGGCTAACCTGCGAGGTGAAGCCCGATTCGCTCATTTTTACGGCTACGCCCGCCAACGTCCGCCGCCGCGCCGACGTCGCCCTCCTCTCCGTGGGCGAGGGGGTTGGCAGAAGGCTCATCCGGCTTCCTGTGGAGCAGCTCAGCTTGGCAGGCCGCTACATTGCAGCCTACTACAACTACGACGGAATTGTTCACCGCGACACTGTGGCCGTAGAAGCCTCCGGCAACGGCGCGTACTACATTAGAGACATGAAGCCCAACAACGCTTCGCAGGCGCTGAGCTACCGCATCAGCATACTGTGCACCTACGAAAACAGAACGCTGAAGATGAACGCCGGGCAGGCGCTGCAAAAGGTGGAGTACGTATCGCCCATAACCCACGCCCCCGACAGCGTAACCCTCCACCTGATGGCGCTCAACCGCTCCCGCGAGGTGGCCACCTTCTCGCCCGACGCATCCTACTCGGCTGAGGTGCAGGTGAACAGCGAAACTATGGCCATCACGCTAAGCTTTGGCGGCGTCGACGACCGCTGGAACGGCATTAACGTGGAGGGCATTGCCACAGGCGGAATGAACGCCGCAGGGCAGTACGTAGGGCGCTTTGACTCCTACATTTATCTGACGTTAACATCGTTGGAGTAAGAAATATGCGAGCTGCAAATGGCAGCTGCCGGCCGCACCTCCGGCCACCCCTTGAGCTTTGGAGCGGGGGCGGAAGATGTGGGGCCTAATCCCAAATCTCCAGCAGGGAGATTGTTTATTGTTTTATTTATTTAATTTTTTACGAAATGAAAAAAATTTTTACCTATGCAGCAATGCTATGCGTTGCAGGATCGCTAACGATTGCCTCCTGCGACAAAGACAAGGATCCTCTTGAGGA
>JAIRSZ010000127.1 GCA_031255195.1 Prevotellaceae bacterium
ACTTATATAGTAGAGGCAATAAACGGCTGTGGCTCTATCTTCGACACCGCTCGTGTTACAGTTCGTCCCCGCGCAATGGCGGTGGCTCGCTACACACCGTTGTCGTTGTGCTCCGGCGACAGCCTTGTTCTCCGTGCGTTAGCTGTCAATGCCGATACGTTCTATTGGGAGCTGAACGGCAAGCGGTTAAATGACAGCACAAGTACGCTGTCGCGTAAAAGCGTAACGATAGCGGATTCTGGTCTGTACACGTTCATTGCCGTAAACGGCTGCAACAGCGACACGGCAAAGGTTGCGCACGTCAGCGTAAGTCCGGGTTTACGGCAGCAGGTATTTATGCCGAATGTCATTAAGCTATGCAAAGGAGATAGTTTGAAGCTGGCTGTTTCGGTGGATAACGCTGTCGGATACCGCTGGTTCTCCAACGGCGTAAAGATAGCCGGAGCAGTCGACTCCACCTACAGCATTGTCGCCGTAACGGATAGCGATACCGGGCTGTTCGTGGTGCAGGCCTACAACGCTTGCAGCTCGCTCTTCGACACAGTTCGCGTGAGCGTATCGCCGAGCGTCGAAATTATCTCCAGGCCGCGTGATACGTCGATATGCAGGAGCGTTTCGCTTATCAACTTCACGGTGAATGTAAGGAACGAGGATAGCATTGTGTGGTACTTCAGGAATATGCGCCTTGACGAGGGGGCTACCCTAACGCTGCGCAACCTGACGCCTGCCTACAGCGGCTACTACCGCTACGAGATTTACGGTAAGATTGGATGCGGAGCCACGTCTTCCTCGTCGATTGTCGACAGCGTATGGCTGCACATTGCGCCGAACAGCCCGATTCTACTTGCAAAGCAGCCCGACCTTACCCTATGTCGGGGGAAAAACCTGACGCTCGAGCTAAGCGCAAGCAATCTGTTCCGCTGCACGTGGACGCACAACGGGCGGCAGCTACCACAGACCGGCAGCGTGTTTACCAAGCCAATGGAGGAGAGCGATACCGGCTTCTACTACGTTGAGGGTTACAACGGATGCGGCAGCGTATTCGACACTGTTCACGTAGCCTTTGTTCACGGCGCAAAAATACGCTCGGTATCTGCCGATACCGCCGTTTGCCGGAGCGCGTCGGCCATTACCTTTACGGTGAGCGCCGACGATGCCGACAGCGTTGAATGGTACTTTAAGGGTGCGCTGGCAGGCAGGGGCGATACCCTGCGTCTCACGGGCGTGAACGCTGCCCGCAGCGGATACTACGTTTACGTGGTGTACGACAGGTGCAGCAACGTTACCGACAGCGTGCGTCTGTTCGTCAGCGGCGACATTTCCATGCCGCGCGGCAGCGTGCACAGCATGGATAGCATGGAGCTCTGCCTGGGCGACGACATGCTGCTTACCTACACGGCAAATAACGTCTTCCGCAACCGCTGGTATCACAACGGCGTGTTGCTGTCGGGGGCTGCCGACACCATGTACGTTAAGCAGAGCGTAGCGGCAAGCGACGAGGGGTGGTACGTCTCGGAGGTATACAACGGGTGCAACATGCTCAAGGATAGCGTATACGTGTCGGTTGCCGTCATGCCGAGGGCGAAGTTTGTTGTGAAGCCTGCCGATACAGCCTTCTGCGGCGTGGCAGGCGGAGCTACGGTTACGTTCTCATTCTCTGCTCGCGACTACGATACCACGAGTATTCGCTGGTATCACAACGGAAACGAAATGCTTTTTGCGCAGGACACCTTCATCACTGTGGCTATTGATGCGTTCGGCAAGGCCGGAATATACCGGTACGAGGTGATTTCGGACGGCCTGTGCCGCAAGGTGGTTACCGATAGCGTAGAGCTGGCCATTAACGCCGGTATGCCTGCCTTCAAAAAGCGGTTGGGCAACGATACTGTCATCTGCGGAAGCTACCTCAACAAGCTGTCCGTATCGGTGAGCGACTTCTTCCGCAACCGCTGGTACTACAACGATTCGCTCGTATCCAGCGGGCGCGACACGGCGCTGTACGTAAGCAAGCCCGGCAAGTATAAAGTCATATCGTACAATGGCTGCGGCGCTGTTGCCGACTCTATTAACGTGAGAATTTACGCTCCTGCCAGGGTGCTGGAAGCGCCAAAGGATGTAAAAATCTGCTTCGACTACGCTGCTACCCACCCGCAGCAGGTTATGCTGACGGCCGCAGCCGGTGGCGACAAGCTGAGTTCCATCCGCTGGTATCACGACAGCGTTTTGGTAAAAACCTCCGTGCCTGTACTCGGCCTGAACGGTGTCGCAAGGGATACCCTCACGATTACCATTAGCAGCGAGGCCGACCACAGGGAGGGCAGCTACTACTTTGTGGTGAGCAGCAGCTGTGGCGAAGATACCGCCGTAGCCCGCCTGGACATAGGCTACAGGCTTGGCGTTACAACGCCGCTGGCCGGACGCGATACGGCCTGCGAAGGCGCGCCCGCAAGCTTGAACTTTGCCGTGAGCGGAGCTGCCACTTACCGCTGGTACAGGAATGTTGTTGCAACCCCAATAGCGGTGGCCGACAGCGGGCGGCTCATCATACCCTCGGTGGCGCTGCGCGACTCAGGTCTCTACATTGTGGTGGCCGACAACGGCTGCTACTCGGTGAGCGATACCCTGCACTTTGCCGTAAGGCCGCTGCCCGTGATAATCGAAGACCCGAACAGCGTCAAGGTGCGCGGCTATGCGCAGGTGCTGCTTGTTGCCAAGGCCGTCAACGCCGTGGCGGGCTGGTGGCAGTACAACGGAAAGCCGTTGCTTAGCGTGCCCGACGGCAGCGCAGGCTGGCGTCACATCTCTGCCGATACTATCGTTGGCGAGCTGCACATTTGGCGTGCCGAAAACCTGCTGCACGACGGCGCATACCGCTTCGTGGTCAGCAACGGCTGCGGCGTAGACTCCAGCAGCGAGGCTACGGTGACGGTTGTCCACGAAAAGGACATTAAGGTTACGAAGACCATTATCGGCGTTTCCACAGACCACGACGGATTTGGGCAAAAATCGCTGCTGAGCGACACCGTCATCTCGGTTGGCGACTACGTTACCTACCGAATTACGGTAAGCAACAGGGGCGGAATACCCTCCTCCAACGTGCAGCTCACCGACCTGTGGTCAACCGGTGTAGAGTTCACCAAAGTTGTCTCCGGCGCCAATATCGTGGCGCAGAATGTCGGAAGCCTCACCTTTGCGTTGGGTGCTATTGCGCCTGATTCTGCCATAGAAATAGATGTCAGAGTGCGCATGAGGGAGGAAGGATTTAGACTCCTGAGCGCCTACATTACCGACGACGACAACGATACGCTTATTCTTGGGCGGGTTGATGTCAGGGTGCGTGTTCACGGTCATTTCATCTACCCAACAACCATCACGCCCAACGGCGATGGGCATAACGATTACTTTGAGATACCGTTTGCGCTCTCGTATCCCAACAATCACATTACCATTTTCAACCGAACGGGGAATATGGTTTACACCAAAAAAGGCTACTACAACGAGTTCAACGCCGAAGGGTTGCCGGACGGAACGTACTACTACATATTTGTCTACGTAGATGAGAACGGCAAGCGGCACAGGCTCTATGGCCCGCTGTGGGTAACAAGGCTGTACTGACGGGAGCATGAGGCGTATTTCAGAGAACGCTCCGCAAGGAGTGCAGGAGAGTGGGGGAGAATATGCTTCCGTTTTCTGCCGCGCTGGAAATCCCGTCAGGGATTTTCGGCGCGGCAGCTTGGGGGGCAGCTGGGCAGAGGTAAGAGAGAAGGAGAAATTGCGTATAAAAATATTATGATTATCTTTGCGGCGTGCAGGAAAAGCCTTTTGGCAAAGGGGGTAGGGCAGAAGGGCGAGAAGTGCGGATATTAAGAAAAAAGGCTTACTTAAAGTATTAGTTATAGCGGCAAGAAATGGTAAAAAAGTTAATACCCATACTTGGAGCTGCGGCGGTTGTGACGGTCGTTTGCTTGGTTATTTTTCAGCTGTTTTGGATAGGTGAAGCGCGCAAGATAAAGGAGGGCGAATTCAACAACATCGTCTATTCAACGCTCGACAAGATAGTAGACGATATGGAGAAAAACGAAATCGCCTACCAGATCATAGACAACCTGGTGGAGGACGAAGGCAAGGGCGAGGCAGCATTTCAGCGGCAGGACGACGCCACCTCCAACGCAGGCTCTATCTTCAAGATTAGCAGGAGCGGTATTCGTTCGCTGCGCAAGGAGCAGCAGCTGTTGGTGGTTAACCTGTTCGACACAACCTCCGTCAGCAAGCGTTTTGCGCTCCTCAACGATTCTATTGTTGCAGGGCAGCTCAACTCTATCCTGCTCGACACCGACAAGCAGCAGCACGACAGGGTAAGGCGCTCTGGCGACCGGATAAAAATGGACGAAAAGCTCAACTACAAAAAGGTGCTGGTGGACAACATCGTCGAAAAGATTATCAGCGTGGAAGTGCCCATCGAGCAGCGGGTGTCGGAGCAAAAACTCGATTCGCTGATGAAGATGGAGTTTCGCAAGCGCGGCCTGAACCTCAACTTTAAGTTTGGCGTTTACCACGCCGGTGGAGACCTCCTCTTTGGAACGCAAACGGGCGGCCTTGCTCCAGATGCCGACGCCTACGCCAGGCAGCTTTTCCCGAACGACCTGCTCTCGGAGCGCTACTTTGTCAGCGTTACCTTTCCGCGCAAAATGCACTACATCTTTATGTCCATAGGCGCTACGCTCTTTATGTCAATGGCGCTTCTGATAATCGTACTCGCAATTTTTTCGGGGGTGCTGTGGGCATTGTTCAGGCAAAACAAGCTGGTGCAGATGCGGAACGATTTCGTGAGCAACATGACCCACGAGCTCAAAACGCCCATTGCAACCATTACCCTCGCCTCCGAGATGCTCAACGATCCGAACGTTCCTCCAGAGAAAAAAAATTATTCCTACCTCTCAGGAATGATTTTTGCGCAGACAAGGCGACTGTCGCTGCTGGTAGAGCGCACCTTGCAGCTGGAAATGTTTGAGCACGGACACCTGCGCCTCAACAAAAAAAGGTGCAACTTTCACGAGCTGGTGCGAAAGGTAATTGACGGGTTTGCGCTCCAGGTAAGCAGCACCGGAGCCGGCATAACCTGTCACTTCAGCGCGACGCAAGCTATGGTAGAGGTTGACGAGGTACATTTCTCCAACATCTTTGCCAACCTCATCGACAATGCAATCAAGTATGCAAAAGGCGAGCCGGCAATAGCGGTGGAGACGGAGAACACGGAGGGCGGAAAATTGCTCATTCAGGTACGCGATAACGGCATCGGCATCCCAAAGGAAGACCAAAAGCGAATATTTGAGCAGTTCTACCGGGTGCACACCGGCAACCGGCACGACGTAAAAGGTTTTGGCTTGGGACTGAGCTATGTAAAGAAGATTGTCGAGGCGCACGGAGGTGAAATTTGGGTGGAAAGCGAGCTCGGAAAAGGGAGTACGTTCAAAATTTCGGTTCCAATATCGTTAAATAATGCAAACGGCAGTGTTAAAGCGGTAAATAATTATTAACTTTGTACTCTGAAGAATTTACTTTGGGCAGTGCGAGTGTGGTTTTCCACATAAAATTAAGGAGTTACTTTTTGCTTAGTTGAAGAATATCTATTATATTTATGTCTAAAGTTAGTTTCACGATTACCATTATTAAAAACAAAAAAAATTAGAGTTATGGAACAAAGTAAGGCACGTATTTTATTAGCCGAAGATGACGAAAATTTGGGCATGCTTCTCAAAGAGTACATGCAAGTTAAGGGGTATGAGATAGACCTCTACCCAAACGGAGAGCGCGCTTTCTCCGGATTTCAAAGAGCAAGGTACGACATCTGTATCTTGGATGTGATGATGCCCGTAAAAGATGGCATTACCCTTGCTAAAGAAATTCGTATGCTGAGCAGCGTTGTCCCCATTCTGTTCCTCACAGCAAAATCGGTGAAGGAAGATGTATTGGAAGGTTTTGCCGCTGGCGCCGACGACTACATGACCAAGCCGTTTAGCATCGAGGAGCTCCTGTTTCGAGTAGAAGCTATTTTGCGCCGCACTCGTGGCGAAAATTCTTCGCAAAATCAGGATGTATTCCAAATCGGGTTGTACACCTTCAACTCGACCAAGCAAACGTTGGCAAAGGAAGGTGGCGATGAGCAAAAGCTCACAGCTAAGGAGTCGGAGTTGCTCCGCCAGCTCTGCATCAATCGCAACGCTGTGCTCGACCGCAACTTTGCCCTCAAAACTATCTGGAACGACGACACGTACTTCAATGCACGCAGCATGGACGTGTACATCACCAAGCTGCGTAAGTTCCTGAAGGAAGACCCGTCGATACAAATTATTAACGTGCGCGGAAAGGGCTTTAAGCTGATAGGCTAAGCCTCCTTGCCTCCGTGCAAACGAAACCTGTGTCAACCCCTCTGCGCTTGCCTTCGGGCGTTGCGCAGGGGGATTGCCGTAATCTGAAATTACATTTGAGCAAACAATGGCTGGCTTTTTTAAACGGCTGATATTTCACCTCTCCGGTGGAGTGACCAGCACCTCAAAGTACGAAGCGCGGCGCGCGGCGCTCGAAGAAAAGTTTGTAAGGTACGTTACCCTCAAGCAATCCCCCGCCTTGCTCCGATATAAGGAGCTAACGTTGCAGGTGGCTACCCCGCGGCGGCAGAGCGGCCTTTCAGCAAAAGAGTGGAAGGCCATGAAGCGGGAGATGGCGCGCCTGCAAAAATCGGCGGATGTGATGGCCTTTTTTAAGCTACAAAAAAGGTCGAAGCGCTTCCGCGAGTTTGCCTGTTGGCAGCTGACTTTTGAGGACATTTTCGACGGCGATACGCTGAACCAGGCCAAGTGGGTAACCCGCAAGGCGCTGCTGAATGCCGCCGTCAGTTTTCTTTACTCGCCCTCCGACGAAAATCACGTATACACCAACGGCGGCAACGTTTCCGTTGCAGACAAAACGCTCAAAATCGTAGTCAAGCGGGAGCAAGCTGGCGGGATAGGCTTCCACGAGCAAATGGGCTTTATGCCGATAGAGCGCAAGTACACGTCGGGCATTGTGAGCACCGCCTGTAGCCATGCGCAGCTGTACGGCAGGGTGGAGGCCAAAATCCGATTTTGCGGGCGGGAAAAGGGCATATACCACTCCATGTGGCTGAGCGCGGGAAAAATGTTGCCGCACGTGAACGTCCTGCGCATTGGCGACAAAATTGAGTTTAGCGCTTTTGCCGAAGCCGGCAACGGCGAAAAACTTCAGCATGTGGAGGCTTGGAAGCGAAGCCTGCTGAAGCAAAATGCCGCATACGTGGTGGCTATTGAGTGGAGTCGCGACGTTGTAGTCTGGAAAATTAACGGGGTAACCATGTTTTCTGCCCCCAACATTGTTAACGAGCCAATGTACATTGCCTTTTCGTCGGGCGTAACCGGCAAGCCCAACATTGTAGCTCCCGCCGCCCTGGAAGTCTGCTGGGTGAGGTGCTACGAACGCCGTAACGACGCTGCGGAATCATAGAATCATAGAATTTTTGATTTTTGAATTTTTGAATCGTTTTTGTCTAATATGCCTTTTAATGCTGGTTGCCGCTACACCGCTGCACGCACAATTTTCGGCGGGAGTTAAGGCCGGCGGAACTTTTGCGCGATTGCAGCCGCAGGAGGAGAGCGGTAACGCCTACGGCTGGAGCAACTCGTACCATGCTGGGTTGGCGCTCAACGTCTACCTCGCCAGCTTTTCGTTTGGCGGATTTGCGGTGCAGCCCGAAGCGCTCTACAACCGGAAGGGTAGGGACGGGCTATACCTGAGCTACGGCGAGGCTTCGTTGGGGATAATTTACCTGCTCAACTTCGGTAGCGTTATTCCCTACATCTCCTTTGCGCCCTACTACGCTTTTCTGCTGAGCGCAAGGAGCAGCAGGCAGGGCGACAGCCGGAACTTTGCCGGTAGCGACTACGGCCTGAAGCTGGGAGGCGGAGTAGAATTACAGCGCGTTCAGGTGTCGGCCTCGTATGCCTGGGGGCTGTACAACATCGCAGGCGGCGGGGCTTCGTCCCGCAACGTCAGCACGGAAATTTCTTTGGGCTACTTCTTTTTGCAGTAGCAGATTTTTGGGTTACAGGGTTACATTTTTATCATCTATTTTTTGAACTGCTAAATATGAAAGATTTCGTAAAAACCATGCTTGCAGCGGCGGTGGGAACGCTTTTGGCGAGCGCCGTAATATCGGCCTTTGCTGCGGTTGTGATTGGCGCTGTTGTGAGCGCGGTGTCGTTGTCTCTGCCGGTGATGGGGACAATAAAAGACAACTCCGTGCTGACCATATCGCTCAAGCACCCCATTGTGGACAGGGTAAGCAACAACCCCATAGATTTGCTGCAAAATGCGCTTGGCGGCGGCGAAAGCGTGCTGGGGCTGAACGACGTCCTGCGCGGCATAGCGAACGCCAAGAGCGACAGCCGAATTACGGGCATACTGCTGACCGATATGGGGGGCGCGGCTGCGGGAATTGCAACCATGACCGAAATTCGGGATGCGCTGCTGGATTTTCGCCTTACGGGAAAATTTGTTGTCAGCTATAGCGATTTCTACGGGCAGAAGCCCTACTACTTGGCTTCGGTGGCCGACAAAATCTACATGAACCCCGAAGGAATGTTGGATTTGCACGGGCTGGGGGCAAGCGTTATGTTTTACAAGGGGGCGCTCGACAAGCTGGGCGTGGAGGCGCAGGTAATTCGCCACGGAAAGTTCAAGAGCGCCGTAGAGCCGTATATGTACGACAGGATGAGCGCCGAAAGCAGGGAGCAGATACTTAGCTACGCAGGCTCTATGTGGAGCAACATGATGGACGAAATTGCCAGGCAGCGGCAGGTGGATGTCGGCGTGCTCAACAAGGCCGTAGACGACCTCCGGCTCAACGACGCGGAGGCTGCCCTTTCGCTCAACCTGCTCGACGGCTTGCGCCAGCGTAGCGAGGTGCTGAGCGAGTTGTCGGTGCTTAGCCGACAATCCGAAAGCGAAAATCCCAGCTTGGTTGACGTCGGCGTTTACGGCAAAACCCTTGCGCCTTACAACCCGGCGGCTAAGCAGCAGGTTGCCGTTGTTTACGCCGAGGGCGAAATATTGGACGAGGGCAAGGAGGACGATATTGTGGGGAAGGCGCTTGCCGCCGAGCTGCGGGCTGTGCGCCGCGACTCGTCCATCAAGGCGGTGGTGCTAAGGGTAAACTCCCCCGGCGGCAGCGCAATGGCGTCGGAGATAATTTGGCACGAAATGAAGCTGCTCAGGGAGGTTAAACCTCTGGTGGTTTCTATGGGCGACGTGGTGGCCTCGGGCGGATACTACATCTCCTGCCCCGCCTCGTACATTTTTGCCAGCCCAACAACTATTACCGGATCCATTGGCGTGTTTGGCGTGCTGTTCAACGTGAAAAAGCTGTTCAACGACAAGCTTGGCCTCACCGTAGACGTGGCCGCCACCAACGAACATGCCGACATGGGCAGCCCCTACCGCCCGCTGTCGAAGCCGGAGCACGACTTTTTCCTGCACCACATCGAAAAAATATACGCTACGTTCACGCAGCACGTGGCCGACGGGCGCAGCATACCGCTGGATGAGGTTAAAAAAATTGGCGAGGGGCGCGTGTGGAGCGGCGTAGACGCCAAGCGCCTGGCGCTGATTGACGACTTCGGCGGGCTAAATGCCGCGATAGAAAAGGCGGTGCTGATGGCCAGCCTTGAAACTTACGGTATCATAGAGCTGCCCAGACAGAAGGACAAGTTTACCTTCTTCTTTGAAAGCCTTGGGCAGGCTGCCGTAAAGTTTACCAGGAAAAGCACGGGTAACGTGCTGGAGGATTACGAACCGCTGGCCAACCTGCTGCGTATGCACGGCAAGGCGCAGGCGCGGCTGCCTTACAATGTGTCGGTGGAGTAAAAAGACGGGACAGACGTGAAAAGACTTTTGCACCTGCTACTTATCCTGCTCAAAGCGCCGCTGGCGGGCTTGTTTTGGCTTGCCGTAACCTTGCGCCATGCGCTGTATGCGCATAAAATTCTCCGGCAGCACGAGTTTAATGTGCCGGTGATATGCGTTGGCAACGTGGCTTTGGGCGGAACCGGAAAAACGCCCCACGTGCAAATGCTGATGCAGCTGCTCGATAGGGAAGAGATAAAGGCGGCGGTGCTGTCGCGGGGCTACAGGCGCAGGACAAAAGGCTTTCTCTACGTGGAAAAGTTGAGCACGGCCTGCGAGGTGGGCGACGAGCCTTTGCAGATTAAGCGACGCTTTCCCGGCGTAACGGTGGCCGTGTGCAAAGACCGCGTGTTCGGCATACAAAAAATTGTTGAGGACGACCCAAAGATCAAAGCTATCATCCTAGACGATGCCTTTCAGCACCGTCGGGTGAAGGCGGGGCTGTCGATTGTGCTCACCACCTGTAGCAACCTTGCCACTAAGGACTGCATGTTTCCGCTGGGGCGGCTGCGCGATTCGGCAGGCCAGCTCGCGCGCGCCGAGATGCTGGTGGTGACCAAGTGCCCGAAAAACCTTAAGCCTATTGACTTCAACGTGCTGGAAAAAAACTTGAAGGTTAAAGCCTACCAGTACCTCTACTTTACCACCTGCACCTACGGCAGCATGGTGCACATGGCAACCGGACAGCCTGCGGCGACGCTGCACGGCAAAAGCGTGGTGGCGTTCGCCGGTATTGCCGACCCACAGCCCTTTTTCGACCTGCTGGCCGAGCGTTGCACGGTGGTGCAGACGCTTCGCTTTGCCGACCACCACCACTTTGGCGCGCAGGACGTGAATCGCCTGGAGCAGGCCTTGCAAGGGTTTCCCAACAGCGCGCTGGTGACCACCGAAAAGGATGCCATGCGGCTGGCGGACGTGGATATGAGCAGCGAGCTGAAGAGTAAGATTTACTACCAGCCCGTTGATGTACAGTTTCTAAATAACGGACAACAAAGTTTCATTCAAAAAACACTCAGCTATGTTAGAGAAAATAAAAGAATCGGCCACCTTTATTAAGTCAAAGGTGAGCATTGAGCCGGAGGTTGGCATTATTCTTGGCACCGGCCTTGGAGGTTTAGTTCACAGCATTGAAAATCAAGAGGTGCTGGAGTATAAGGACATCCCAAACTTTCCGCTTTCCACCGTCGAGGGGCACAGCGGCCGCCTGATTTTTGGCACGCTTGGCGGCAAAAAAATTGTGGCCATGCAGGGGCGCTTTCACTACTACGAGGGCTACAACATGCAGCAGGTAACCTTTCCGGTGCGCGTGATGAAGTTCCTCAACGTGAAATCCCTCTTTGTTTCCAACGCCAGCGGCGGCATGAATCCCGCATTTGCCGTGGGCGACCTGATGATTATCAACGACCACATCAACCTGCTTCCCAACCCCCTTATAGGGAAAAATTTGAGCGAGCTGGGAACTCGCTTCCCCGACATGAGCGAGCCTTACAGCAAGCAGCTCATTGCCCTCTGCGAGGGCGTTGCCGGCAAGCTGGGCATTAAGGTGCAGAAAGGCTGCTACGTGGGCGTTACGGGGCCTACCTTTGAAACCCCCAAGGAGTACGGATACTTCCGCCGCATTGGGGGCGATGCCGTGGGCATGAGCACCGTGCCGGAGGTAATTGTGGCGCGGCACATGGGTATTCCCGTGTTTGCCATGTCCATTATTACCGATTTGGGCGGCGAAGACATTGCCATGACCGTGAGCCACGAGGAGGTACAGAAGGAAGGCGCAAAGGCCGAAAAAAAGATGACCCAAATCATGACCGCAATGCTACAGGCAATGTAGCGGTTGCGAATTGTGGCTTGGAAATGCTTAGCATCGAGGAAGTACATATCCAAACGGTGCGGCAGCTGCATGAAAATGGAGGGAGAAGGAACGGCGAAGCCGCTTCCTCTCCCTCCTCTACTATTACCACCTTCCTGCCCAACTCCGCGCGCGCCCTCCCCCGTTATTCCGACGCTACGCACGCGAGGCACAAGCAAGCGGAGCGTCGAAACCTCAGCCCGTAGCTGTCGGCGACTTAGGGCAGCCATATTAGTTAAAATGAATTATTAGCTATTCATCATCAAAGGTTTCCGTTGCCTCTGTATTATTATTCATTATTGTAAGGTTTGCTTTACTCGCCAGACTCGGCAAAGTTCGGTAGCTTACAAGAAGGACGGACGTCATGGAAGCTAAGGAAGAACTAAGCGGAAGCCAAGATTGCTGCCGCGATTGTCGGGGTAGAGGTTGCCCCGGTGGGCAACGCGGCAGTACACCGCGAGATCGCGCCAGCCGCCGCCGCGAAGCACACGGTCAGAGCCGGAATTACTATAGTGATCATGACACCACTCCCATACGTTGCCGCTCATGTCGTAAATGCCCAAGGCGTTGGGCTTTTTTTGCCCAACAGGGTGCGTTTGGTCGCCACTGTTACCACTGAGGCCATTGTCGTATCTGCTGAACCACGCCACTTCGTCAATGTTGTTGCAGCCCGAGTACTCGTAGCTGCTTTTTTTTGTTCCCTCGCGGGCGGCATATTCCCACTCAACTTCGGTGGGCAGCCGGTAGCTTCTGCCTGTGCGGGCATTGAGCCTTTTGATAAACTCCTGCGCATCATCCCAGCTTACCAGCTCCACAGGACGGTTGTTTCCTTTGAAGTATGACGGATTGGTACCCATTACATCTTGGTACTGCTTCTGCGTTACCTCATATTTGCCCATATAGAAACCTTTCACTGTATCGCTACCCTCTACGTATACCATTTCTATATTGTCGGGGGGTGTAAGTATTTCCATTTTTTAGGTTTGTTATCATTGTTGTTGTTGTCGTTATTGTCGTTGTCGTTGTCGTTGTCGTTGTCGTTGGGCGACGTTACCGCAGGAAATCGTCACACCTGTCATGGCTACAATTAACATTGCTTTTCCCATAATTATTCAAAAAAATTTTTTTTTAATTATGCCTACTTAAGGGCTTCGGATTTCCCGTTTTTCTCGGAATACTGCTGCCCATTTTGCCTTCCCTCCACGGCTTTGCCGCATTAGCCTCCAGACCTTGCATTTTCGGGCAACGAGGGGCAGAATAAAAAAACCGCAGCGATGCTGTATAAAAACATGCTGCGGCTATATGTAAAATGTAAGAAATATTGGCTATATGCGTATGCGCGCGCGAGGCTACAAAATACGTAACTCGCTGAGCACTGTGTGTGTGTGTGTGTGTGTGTGTGTGTGTGTGTGTGTGTGTGTGTGTGTGTGTGTGTGTGTGTGTGTGTGTGTGTGTGTGTGT
>JAIRSZ010000133.1 GCA_031255195.1 Prevotellaceae bacterium
TATTCGTAGTCGAGGTCGAGCCGTTGTTTCAGCGAGGCCAACAGCGGGTTTTGCTCCAGCAGGAACTTGTAGCAGCTTTCGCTGCCGTAGGGCTTGGCCGGTTTGTCGGGGATAGCCTCCACCTGCAACGACACCTCAAGCTGCGCGTTGTGGAGTCGCTGCCGCAGGTAGTCCACGAGCGATTCCTTTTCCGGCTCCACATCTCTCAGGGTAATGTCGCTATCCAGCGTGATGGCAATGGTGCGCTTGTCGTCTCCTATAGACTTGCCGGCGCTGAGCACGGCATTTTTCACCCTTACCTTTCGTTCGGGCAACGCCGAGGCGTACTGCACGAGCACCTCTTGCAGCTGCTTGAGCGTGAAGTCACTTTCCGCGGCAGCCGGCGGCTCGGCGTTGACGGGAGTTGCTGCTGCTGCGGGGGGGGCGGGCGCTTTTTCGGGGATAATGCTCATTACGCCCTTTATCTGCACGGTTTTTGGCAGCTCCACGGCAGGCTTGTGCGCAACCGGCGGGCTTGCCGGAGCAGCGGTAGCGGCAGGATTTGCCGCCGCTGTCGGCGTTTTGGCAGCCGCCGCTGCCGAAGCCGCCACCGGAGTGGCTGGAGCGGCCGGGCTGGTTACGTCAGCGCTTTTTTTTTCAGCGCACAGGTACGATATTTGCAGCAGGCAGAGCTCCACGTGCAGGCGGGGGTTGCCGCTGGCCTTGTAGCCCACGTCGCAGCGGTTGGCCAGGTTGAGCGCCTCAAACAGGAAGTTGGCGTCGCAGCCCGCGGCCTGCTCGCGGTACATTGACTTTATGGATTCGCTCGCCTCGAGCAGCGACACGGTTTGGGCGTCCTTGCACACGAGCAGGTCGCGGAAGTGCGAGCACAGCCCGGCCACGAAGTGCTGCCCCTCGAACCCTTTCGACAGGATTTCGTCAAAAATAAGCAGCGCCTCGGTGTAGCTGCACTTCATGAACGAGGTGGTGAGCCGGAAGTAGTACTCGTAGTCGAGCACGTTGAGGTTTTCTATCACCTTGGCGTAGGAGAGCTCGTTGCCGCAAAACGACACCACCTGGTCGAATATGGAGAGCGCGTCGCGCATAGCGCCGTCGGCTTTTTGTGCAATGATGTGCAGGGCGGCGTCTTCGGCGGCAACGCCTTCGTTCTGCGCAATCATCTTGAGGTACTCCACCGTATCTGCCGCCCGAATACGGTTGAAGTCGTAGATTTGGCAGCGCGACAGGATGGTGGGTATAATCTTGTGCTTTTCGGTGGTGGCTAAAATAAAAATGGCGTGCAGCGGCGGCTCTTCCAGCGTTTTGAGAAAGGCGTTGAAGGCCGTTGTCGACAGCATGTGCACCTCGTCGATGATGTACACGCTGTACTGCCCCACCTGCGGCGGTATGCGCACCTGCTCTATGAGCTGGCGGATGTCGTCCACCGAGTTGTTCGAGGCGGCGTCGAGCTCGTGGATGCTGTACGAGCGCCCTTCGTTGAACGAGAGGCAGCTCTCGCACCGGTTGCACGCCTCCAGGTCGGGCGTGGGGTTGGTGCAGTTAATGGTCTTGGCAAAAATGCGGGCGCAGGTGGTTTTGCCCACGCCGCGCGGCCCGCAGAAGAGGTAGGCGTGCGCCAGGTGCTTGCGGACAATGGAGTTCTTGAGCGTGGTGGTAATGGCCGACTGACCCACCACCGACGCAAACACTTGCGGACGATACTTCCGCGCTGATACTACAAACTCATCCATCGAAATAATTCTACTGTTTTATGCCGAAGCTTTACCATATTTCACCGCCTTGCCGCCCTTCATCTTTTTAGAGTAAAGGCCGAAGGGCTGCCGCCACCGCGCGGCCACGCTGCCAAAAAATTATACACCGACCTCGCGGCGGCAAATGTACCATTTTTTGCGCTTTGCTGCAAGGTTTCTACGGGCAACGGAGAGATTTTGTTGATTTTTAATATGGACTATTAGAATAAAATTTCTCTTTTTTTGAAAAATGAGCGCAAAAATTGCTACCTTTGGGGGCGTCTAAAAAAGACAACTATTTAAATTATTGTTCAACAAAATAAACAACAAACAAAACACATAGCCATGAAAAGGATTTTGACGTTTTCAGCATGTGTCGCAATGGCTTTTGCAGCCACGGCACAACAACAAATTCAAATTAAGGTGCCTAACCTTGAAAGCTTAAGGAAAGACGTTGCCAAGAGCGACGCAGACATCGCCAACCCCAAAAAGAAGGAAAACCCCAAGACGTGGACGAAGCGGGCAGAGATGTTCGTGAGCGTGTACGATAAGTCAACCATGGGCGCTGTGCAGGGAATGCACAAGGCCATTTTCTTAGCAACGCTCCCCCACGAACAGAAAACCGAAACGCTGGCGGACGCCACGTATGAGGTGCTCGCGTTCCCTAACATTGACCTGTACTTTGACTCGACAACCGGAGCGCTGACGCTGTGGAAAGAAAAAGAATCGGCAGTTGATCAGCCGCTGTCGCAGGCATACGCAGCCTACATGCAGGCCATTGAGCTGGACGCTAAAGGCTCGCAGTCAAAAAAGATGAAGGAGGGGCTGGCTATGCTGGCCACCAAGCTGCGCATAGAAGGATTGAACGCATACACCCAAGCCGACTACAAATTTGCCCAGCAGTGCTTCATCAAATCGGTTGACGCTCTAAACCACCCGTTAGTGGGGCGGCTCGACACGCTTATCGCCTACTACGCCGGCGTTGTATCGCTCAACGAAAGCTTAAACGACTACAACAACGCCATCCGCTACCTGACGATATGCCTCAACAACTCGTACTTCGACGACGGCAGCGTTTACTCCAGCCTCGCCAGAGCCTACAAGGGCTTAGACGACAGCATCAAGCAGGAGCAAATGCTGACGGAAGGCTTCGTGAGATTCCCCCAAAACCAGGCCATTCTGATTGAGCTCATCAACCTTTACCTCAACTCCGGCGAGGATGCCACCAAGGTAATTCCCTACCTGAAAAAGGCGCAGGAAAACGAGCCAACCAACGCAACGCTCTACTTCGCTGAGGCTACGCTGTACGAAAAGCTGAAAATGATGGACGACGCCGAGCGCATGTACCGCAAAACCTTAGAGGTAGACCCCAACAGCTACAACGCCTACTACAACTTGGGCGCGCTGTACTACAACAAGGCGGTGGAGTTCGTCAAGGAATCCGGTGAAATCAAGGATTGGCGAAGCCCGCGCATTAAGGAGCTGGAGGCGTTGGCCAACACAGAGTTCAAGCGGTCGCTGGAGCCATTCCTGAAAGCCCACGAGCTGCAACCCAACGATAAGTTTGCGCTGGAAAACGTAAAAAACATCTACTTCCGCTTCCGCGAGGAAAGCCCGGAGATGATGAATAAGTACAACGAGTACAACGACAAGTTTACAAAGCTGCAACAGTAGCAGCTGTAGCAAATTTCAAAAAAAATATATACAATGATCAGTGTAAAGCCATTTGCGGGCATCCGCCCGCCAAAGGAGCTTGTGCAGGAGGTTTCGGCGCGCCCCTACGACGTGCTCACCTCGGAGGAGGCCAAAGCCGAAGCCGGCGAAAAGTCGCTGCTGCACATCACCAAGCCCGAAATAGATTTTGACCCCATGATCGACGAGCACGACGAAAAAGTGTACGCCAAGGCAGTGGAAAACTTCAGGAAGTGGCAGGATAAGGGCTGGCTCGTGAAAGACGAAAAAGAGTACTACTACGTGTACGCCCAAACAATGGGGCAGCACACGCAGTACGGGCTGGTAGGCTGCTGCCACTTTGAAAACTACCTGAGCGGCGAAATCAAAAAGCACGAGCTCACCCGCCGCGAAAAGGAGGAAGATCGCATGAGACACCTGCTGGCGCAAAACGCCAACCTCGAGCCGGTATTCATTGTCTACCCCGCCATTAAGGAAATGGCGGATATTATTGGGTGGGGAATGGCGGACAAGCCGGAGTACGACTTTGTGTCGGACGACGGCGTTGGCCACAAGCTCTGGATAATTTCCGACATCTTCTTAAAAACGCGCATAACCCGCCTGTTTGAGGAGATGCCCGCCCTCTACATCGCCGACGGACATCACCGCACAGCCGCCGCCGCAAGGGTTGGAGAGAAGAAAAAAACCGCCAACCCCTACCACAAGGGCAACGAAGAGTACTGCTACTTTCTGGCCGTCCTTTTCCCCGACTCGCAGCTCTCCATCATGGACTACAACCGCGTGGTGAAAGACCTGAACGGCTTCACGCCGGAGCAGCTGCTGTGGCGGCTGAAAGATCTCTTTGCCGTGGAGGATATGGGCGAGCAGGAGTACAGGCCAACAGCGCCGCACAACTTCTCCATGTACCTGGAAGGACATTGGTACTCGCTCACGGCAAAGCCCACAACCTACAACGACGCAGACCCCATTGGAGGGCTTGACGTTACGGTGCTCAGCAGCTTTGTGCTGGACGGCATACTCGGCATAAAAGATTTGCGCGTGGACAAGCGCATAGATTTTGTGGGAGGTATTCGCGGTCTGGGCGAGCTCAAAAGGCGCGTGGATAGCGGAGAAATGGCCGTTGCCTTTGCGCTTTACCCCGTATCCATGAAGCAGCTCATAAACATTGCCGACAGCGGCAGCATCATGCCGCCCAAGACAACATGGTTTGAGCCTAAGCTGCGCAGCGGCCTGGTAATCCACGAGCTGAAAAGGTGACAGCATAATCTGTAAAGCGAATGAAAAAAATTTATCTGTTAGCCATGCTTGCCCTGTCGGTAGTAGCGTCTGCCACGGAGGTTTTCGCTCAGGAGCAGGGCGAAAAAAGGGATGTTATCACCTTTGAGTTTGGAGATTTTTTGGTAAGCGTCCTGTCCGAGGGGCAGCAGAGCGGCCGGAGCAACGTGCTGCTCAACGCCACGCCGGAGATGCTGAAAAAGTACCTTCCTGACGGGACGTACCCCACCGCGGTCAACGCCTTTCTGGTTCGCACCCCCGACAAAATCGTGCTAATTGACGCAGGGTTTGGGCGCAAGCTGTTCGACAACCTGCAATCGCTGGATGTGAGCGCCGCGCAGGTGGGGGCAGTTCTGCTCACGCACATGCACGGCGACCACATTGGCGGGCTGCTCCGCGACGGCAAGCCCGCCTTCCCCAACGCCGAGCTCTACCTGGCGCAGGCCGAGCACGACTATTGGACAAGCGACAAGGCAATGCAGGCTGTGCCCGAAAATCGTCGGGGCGGATTTCAGCAGGCGCAAAAGGTGATAGCCGCCTACAAGGGTAAGCTTCGCCTGTTTGCCCCCAACGAGCTTGGCGCGGCAACGCCCAACCTCTTTCCCGGATTTCTGGGCATTTCCACGCCCGGACATACGCCCGGACACACCGCCTACCTGCTCGAATCGGCAAGCTCGCGCCTGCTGATTTGGGGCGACTTAGCCCACGCCATGAGCATACAAATGCCGCGCCCCGATGTGGCGGTAACCTACGACGTAAACCCTGAGACTGCCGTCAAATCTCGCCAAACCCTGCTGGAGTACGCGTCAAAAAACAAAATTCCGGTGGGAGGGATGCACATTGCCTACCCTTCCATTGGTAACGTGAAGGCCGACAGCAAGGAGGGGTACGAATTTGAGGAGATATGCACGTGCCTGGGGCTGTAGGGCGGACTTTCCCCCACTCCACCCCATCACAAGACGCTCCCGCTCTACCTCAAAGTTCCCTTCGTCAGCACGCCGCCGGAGTAGGTATAAATGGCGCTGCCCGCTACGGCGCAACGCTCTACGCCGGTGGCAATGAGGCGTGGTAAATCGCTCCATGCCAGCATATTTTGCGCGTACAAATTTCCGCCGGAAAGGTAGTAGAGTTCGCTGCCCTGCACGTCGAACCAGCTGATGCCGGGCACGGAAAAAAGGTGCAGCAGCGCGCCGAACTTGTCGAACGCTGCAATGCTCTTCCCCGACAGATTCAGAAAAACGTTACCCTCGCGCTCCACCATGCCGCTCACGTGCTGCTCGCCGTCGGCCACGTATGCGTCGAGCAGGGCGGCCTCGCGCGCGGCGTTGAGCGCAAAATCGAGGTAAAGCAGCTGCCGACGGTAAGCGTCGGCTACCCACAGCCCGTTGCCGGAGGAGGAGCGGCATACGGCGGCAGGCCGCAGCACGTTGACGTCGGGAAGAAAGATGGGGCTGCCCAGCGCAGCGAGCTTGCTGTCGAGCAGCAGCACGCGCAAAAAATCTTTGCAGAAAAGAAGAATTTTAAACGGGTCGGAAGCGTCAATGCTCGCTATCTTCCCAAAGCTGCACGTGTAGCGCGCCAGCGGCTCAAGCTGCGCGCCGTACATGGCAACGCTGCTGCCCGTGGCAACGTAGCAGTAGCCCCGCTTGTCGGCCGACAGCGCCGTCACCCCGTCTACCTTGAGCGTTTGCCCAAGCGCGCTCTGCAACAACAAAAAGGCCGTTAGAAAAAAGGCCGGATGCGCGGCGCGCCGCGCCGCCTGTAGCTTATAGTTCATCGCTGTGCTAATGGTTTAACCCCGCAAAGGTACGCTATTTATTTGAAACTTATGATTTGAATTATCCAAAAAAATCAATACCTTTGCGACTTTATAAAGCCGGAATGCTTTATAAAAACACACCAACCCTACTTAAAAACACTACGAAATGAGCGATAAAGCGCCCATCATCATGGCCGACAACCAGCCGCTAACCCGCGCAGGGCTGCTCAGCTTCATCCGGCAGCTGTCGGCCAACAGCCCCGTGCAGGAGGCCGACAACAAGGCCGCGCTCATCGGGCTGCTGGCGCAGCGTCCTGACGCGCTGGCGCTGCTCGACTACACCCTGTTCGACTTTACGCAGGCGCAGGAAATCATTAACCTTTGCGCCCGCTTCCCCAAGGCGCACGTGCTGCTCATATCGGCAGACCTCAGCAGCTCCTTCGTAAAGCTGGTCTCCGTGGGGACTACCAACACCAGCATGGTGTTCAAAAGCAGCGCCGACGCAGAAATAGCCGACGCGCTGCAATCCGCCCTCCGCGGCGAGCGATACCTCTGCCCACACGTGCAGGAGCTGCTGAGCCTGCCCGAAGCACAGAACGAAAACAACCCGCTCACCAGGACTGAGGTGGAAATCCTTAAGCTCATTGCCCTCGGCAAAAGCAGCAAGGAGATTGCGGCCATACGCTACCTCAGCCAGCACACTGTGGCGTCGCACCGCAAAAATATTTTTCGTAAAATTGAGGTCAACACCGTTTACGAGGCCACCCGCTACGCCCTGCGCATGGGGCTGGTGGACATGGCCGACTACCATATATAGCCGCAACCGGCAGAGAATGGCGGCAACGAAAAACGAAAAAAAAGCAAACTGTTTTTTTCAACATAATTTTAAAGCATTAAGAAAACATGAATGAGGTAAAGATTTTGAACCGAGCAGCGGACAACATCCGCATTTTGGCGGCAGCCATGGTAGAGAAGGCCAAGTCCGGGCATCCGGGCGGCGCTATGGGCGGCGCGGACTTTGTCAACGTGCTCTTCTCCGAGTTTTTGAGGTACGACCCCAACGATGCGGCGTGGATCAACCGCGACCGCTTTTTCCTTGACCCCGGGCACATGTCGCCCATGCTGTACGCCACGCTTGCGCTCTGCGGCAAGTACAGCTTGGACGAGCTGGCCGCCTTCCGGCAGTGGGGCAGCCCAACGCCCGGACACCCCGAGGTGGACGTGCAGCGCGGCGTGGAGAACACCTCCGGCCCGCTGGGGCAGGGGCACGCCATGGCGGTGGGCGCAGCCATTGCCGAGCGCTTTTTAGCCGCCCGCTTTGGCGAGTGGATGAGCCACAAAATATACGCCTTCATCTCCGACGGCGGCGTGCAGGAGGAAATTTCGCAGGGCGCAGGGCGGCTGGCCGGATACCTTGGGCTGCACAACCTCATCATGTTCTACGACAGCAACGGCATACAGCTCTCCACCGAAACCAGCGCGGTAACCAACGAGGACACCGCAAAAAAGTACGAGGCGTGGGGATGGAACGTTATCTCCATTGACGGCAACGACGCTCTGCAAATTCGCTCGGCGCTGCAAAAAGCCTGCGCCGAGCAGCAGCGGCCAACCATCATCATCGGCAAAACCATCATGGGCAAGGGCGCGCGCACGGCCGACGGCAGCAGCTTTGAAAACAAAACCGCTACCCACGGTATGCCGCTGGGCGAGGCAGGCGCTTCGCTCGAGGAAACCGTCAAAAATCTGGGCGGAAACGCCGCTAACCCATTCGCCATCTTTGCCGAAACCGCCCAGCTGTACGCCAACCGCAAGGCAGAGCTGGAGAAAATGGCCGCCGACAAAAAGACCGAGCAGGCCGCCTGGGAGAAGGCCAACCCCGTGCTGGCCGCCAAGCTCAAAAAATTCTTCTCCAAAGAAGCGCCTGCGGTAAACTTTGCCGGAATTGTGCAGAAGGAAAATCAGGCCACGCGCGCAGCTTCGTCAACGGCGCTGGCGGTATTTGCAAAGAGCGTGGAGAACATGGTGGTATCCTCCGCCGACCTGTCGAACTCCGACAAGACCGACGGATTCCTGAAAAACAGCAAGGCGTTTGTGCGGGGCGACTTTTCGGGGGCGTTCCTGCAGGCCGGCGTGAGCGAGCTCACCATGGCGTGCGCCATGAACGGCATGGCGCTGCACGGCGGCGTTATCCCCGTTTGCGGCACGTTCTTTGTCTTTTCCGACTACATGAAGCCTGCGGTGCGCTTGGCAGCCCTCATGCAGCTGCCCGTAAAGTACGTCTGGACGCACGACGCTTTCCGCGTTGGCGAGGACGGCCCCACGCACCAGCCCGTGGAGCAGGAGGCGCAGATTCGGCTGATGGAGCAGCTCAAAAACCACCACGGACAAAACAGCATGTTGGTGCTGCGCCCTGCCGACGCGCAGGAAACAACGGTGGCCTGGAAGCTCGCGCTGGAGAACATCTCCACGCCAACGGCGCTCATCCTGTCGCGGCAGAACATTAAAGACCTGCCCGCGGCGAGCGGCAACCGCTACCAGGAGGCGTTGCAGGCAAGCCGTGGCGCTTACGTGGTGCAAAAATCCTCCAACCCAGACGTGACGCTGCTTGCCAACGGCTCGGAGGTGTCCACGCTGATAGACGCCGCCAAGCTGCTGGAGGAGCGCAGGAAGCTGCGCGTGCAGGTGGTATCGGCGCCCAGCGAAGGGCTATTCTTTGCGCAGGACGCAGCCTACCGCCGCGAGACGCTACCCGACGGCGTGCCGGTATTTGGCCTCACCGCCGGGCTGCCCTCCACCCTGCACCGCTTTGTGGGCTGCAACGGGGCGGTTTTTGGCCTCGACCACTTTGGTTACTCCGCCCCCTACAAGACGCTCGACGAAAAATTCGGCTTCACCGCCGAAAACGTCTTCGCGCAGGTGGAAAACCTGCTGAAGCTCTGACCGGTAGCGCCCATACCGACGGCGACACCCATGTTGTAAGACACAGGAAACAAACATGTTAGAATTGCATTAGCGTTAATTAGCTTAACGATTTCGCCATTTTTTGCAATCATATTCGGAAAAGATGTATCTTTGCCGCCGTTAACTAACATTTTTTGGCGTTAAGCATAACCCTACATGACGAAGCTCAACCTACATTTACATAACCTCTGTTGCCATGCGCAAAATGATTTGGCCACGTCAAATCATTTTGCCATGCACATAGAGCAGATGCAAGACAACCTCTGTGTACAGGCTGTCTTGTTGCGTGTCCGCACACACACACACACACACACACACACACACACACACACACACACACACACACACACACACACACACACACACACACAGTACTCAGCAAGTTACGAATTTCTTTACGTTCGTTAACTCATAAAAATATTTCTCAGACACAACTACGGCTTTCCCTTTTTTTAGCAAGGGTCAGCCGTTTTTTTATGCCTTTTTTCGCTTGTCGGAAAAAGGCTTTCTTTTTGCTGTACCCCGCACCATATATTGTTCGGGGAGGCAATATTGTGAATAATTAATAAGGAGTAGTGTTTATGAAAAAAAAGTTGATTTTATTGCTTACATGCTTCTGCATAAGCATGAGGCTGGCAATTGCGCAGAGCGGGCAGGTATCGGGAATTGTGGTTGACGAAACCGGCGTTCCTGTAACCGGCGCCTCTGTGCTTATCAAAGGGACAAGCACCGGCACGCTGACCGACAGCGAAGGACGGTTTGCGATGTTTGTACCGGAAGGCGTAACGACGTTAACCGTAAGGTACGTTGGCTACGCCGAAACCAACGCGCCGGTGGCAGCGGCAATGAGGATTGTGCTGCAAACGGATGAGAAAGAAATAAGCGAGGTGGTGGTGACGGCAATGGGCATTTTGCGAGCAGACAGGTCGGTAGGCTACGCTGTGGCAAAGGTTGACCCCAACAGCGCCACGCAAAAGGCCGAGCCGGACTTGCTGCGCTCGCTGGACGGAAAAATTCCGGGCGTACAGGTCAGCTCTTCGTCGGCAGTGGCGGGGAGCGCAACAAAGGTTATCATTCGAGGGAACTCGTCTTTCCTTGGAAACAACGACCCGCTGTACGTGGTAGACGGAATTCCGTACAGCAACCCCGAAGTGACAACCGGCAACCGGCTAATGACAGCCGGGGCTTACGGCACGGGGATTTCCACCTTAGACCCCAACGATATTGAGAGCATGAGCGTGCTAAAGGGCGCGGCAGCAGCGGCGCTTTACGGCAGCCGCGCCGCCAACGGGGTGGTGCTGATTACCACAAAATCGGGTAGCAAGAGAACGCGCCTCTCGCAAAAGAAGTTTGAGGTGTCTGTCTCCGCCTCCTACGCGGTGGAAGGAATTGCTTCGCTGCCGGACTACCAAAACTCCTACGGGCAGGGGTCAAACTTCCAATACTCCAACGCCAACGGTTCATGGGGGCCTCCCTTCACTGCGCTCGACTCCATAGCAACCTACCCCAGCTACCTGACAGCCTACCCCGATATGTCGAAGAAGCAGCCGTACCAGGCTTACCCCAACAACGTGAAAGAACTCTTTAAAACGGGCGGCGTGGCAGACATTTCGGTAAATTTGCTAAGCAACAACGACAAAGGAAATTTCAGCACTACCGTATCCCAGCTGAAGCAGGATGGCGCTATTCCCTACTCGGATTTTACGCGCACTTCGTTTAGCGTGGGCGGAAACCAAAATCTGGACAACGGTGTTCGCGTGAACGGCGCTATCTCATACTCCCGCAGCGAGCAGAATGGCCCGTTTTTTGGCGCAGGCAACTACAGCGGTTCCGTAAGCTCTTTTGCCCGCACCATGCTGATGCCCCGCAACTACGACATCGTCGGGTTGCCCTACGAAACGCCAACCAACGCCAACCTGTTCCCGCTTGGCGGCGTCGACAACCCCTTGTGGTCGTGGAAGTACAATACCATCAACACGATAATGGATCGCACCACAACCAACATAAGCGCCGGATACGACATTACCTCGTGGCTGTCGGTGGATTACCAATTCGGATGGAACCAATACGAAATGAATCGCAAGCAGGTTATCAATATTGGCTCGGTAGGCCCCAGCGGGTTTGCCGGACAGGGGCAGATTACCAACGACCGCTACGCGACTCAGGAGCTGGAGTCGAACTTGCAGCTCGCGTTTAAGCGCGACTTCGGCACAGACTTCAACCTGAGAGCTGTGCTGGGACATAACGTAAACCAGCGCACAATAACATCATCTGATGCGGTGGGAAATACAATGATATTTAAGAACATCTACAACGTGGACAACACGCAGGAGCAAGTGGCCGGTGAAGGGACAAGCAAGCGAAGGCTCTGGGCTGCATACGCCGACGTGCTGCTGGGATATAAAAACTACGCCTTCCTGAACGCCACGCTGCGCAACGATCACTCGTCCACGCTGCCTGTAGAAAACAACAGCTACTTTTATCCGGCTGTGGTTGGCTCGTTTGTATTTTCCGACGCTTTCAGCATCATCCCCGATGTGCTGAACTACGGCAAGGTGCGCGCCAGCTGGGGAATGGTGGGCAACGACGCTTCTCCCTACTACGTAAACGGCACTTTTCTTCAAGATACGCCATTTGAGGGGCAGGCCATCATGCTGCTGCCCACAACGACCTACGACCCGAACTTGAAGCCGGAGTTTACCACCGAGGTAGAGCTTGGCGCCGAGCTGCAATTCTTCAAAAACCGCATCGGGGTTGACTTTACGTGGTACGACCGGCGCACCATTGACCAAATTGCGCCGGTAAGCCTGCCAAGATCTACAGGGGCAGCAAGCTACTACACCAACTTTGGGGAGATGAGCAACAAGGGCGTAGAAATTGGTCTTACGCTGGTACCCGTGGAGCTGCAAAACTCCTTTACATGGAAAATCTACGGAACGTTTACCAAAAACGTGAGCGAGGTGATATCGCTGGTTGATGGCATTGAGCGCATCACGCTGAACACCGGATCCACCAGCGAGCCGCAACCTACCCTGCAACCGGGCTACCCCTATGGATTTCTTCGCGGCTCGGTAATTGCCCGCGACGACGAGGGAAACCCGCTGGTAAACCCAGCCTCCGGCGCTTACCTTGAAGCCCCGGAGCTGGGCGATTTGGGCAATCCCTACCCCGACTTCAAGGCGTCGGTTGCAAACACCTTCTCGTACAAGGGCGTTTCTCTTGGATTCCTGTTCGACTTCAGGGTGGGCGGCATCTTAGTGTCCGGTCCGGCCTCCGACATGCTGGGGCGCGGCGTAACTAAAGATACGGAAGACCGCATGGGTACCCGCATCCTCCCCGGCGTGCTGGCCGACCCCAACACGCTCAAACCGCTCCTCGACGCATCGGGCAATAAGATTCCCAACACCGTGCAAATCACCGAAAACAGCCTGTGGTTTGCAGAGTCGGACGCTCCCACTTTTGCCATAAACGGAGTGGACGAATTTACGGCCTTCGATGCTACCGTATTTCGCCTGAGCGAAATTTCTCTGGGGTGGGACTTGCCCGATAAATGGCTAAGCAAAACCTTTATCGGAGCGGCAAACTTTTCTGTCGTTGCCCGAAATCTCTGGTACTATGCACCCGGATTCCCAAAATACACCCGCTACGACCCGGGGTCTAACGCCTTTGGAAGCGGCAACGTGCAGGGCATAGACCGCGAAAGTGCGCCCACCATTCGCAGGGTAGGGTTTAACCTCAAGCTTACTTTCTAAAATCGTAAAACCATAAAATATCATGAAAAGAATATTACATTTTTCGCTAACGCTGTTGCTCGCGCTCTCGCTGGGGAGCTGCACGGAGAATTTTTTAGACATAAACAAAGATCCCAACAGCCCAACAACACCTGAACTCAGTCAGCTGCTCTCGGGCAGCGAATACTACATGACCCAGGCGTTTTGCCAGGGCAACTTTATCGGCAACAGCTTGTCGTCTTACGTACATCAGCTGGTTTCGCGCGAAGTGCAAAACTACGGCATGAACACCCAGGCCAACAATCCCTACAACACGTGGAATTACGCCTACATTTATGCGCTGGTAGACTTCGACGCCCTCATCAAGTATGCCGAGCCGGAAGAAAATTTGATTTACGCCGGTATTGCCAAAACGCTAAAGGCATACACTTTTTCCGTAATGGTTGACCTCTGGGGCGACATCCCCTACAGCGAGTTCAACGTGCCCGAGATAACGGCGCCCAAGCCCGACAAGAGCGCCGACATCTACAACAACCTGATTGCGCTGCTGGAAAATGCTCAGGCCGACCTGACCAACACCCAAGCCGAGAACCAGCTGAAGCCGAGAAGCGATGACTTCTTCTACGGGGGAGACGCCGCCAAATGGTCGCGCCTGAACAACTCGCTCAAGCTAAAGCTTCTGCTGCAATCGCGCAAGGCGAAATCGGACGTAAGCGGCTGGCAGGCTAAGTTCGACGCCCTGATAGCAGAGGACAACTTTATTGCTCAGGGTGAAGACTTCCAATTCTGGTTTAACGAAAAAACCAGCCCGGCAGACCAGCGCCATCCTGCCTACTTAGACGAGTACGACGGTGGGCAAACCACCTACTACATCAGCCCATTCTTTTACGAAACCATGACAGGGCAAACCTTTAACAACACTCAAAACCCGCTTGCAGGCGTAGTTGATCCCCGCGTTCCCTACTACTTCTACAACCAGCTGGCGCCAAATGGAACTCCCGAAAACAAGTATGAGTACCGGAACGGCGATTTTCTTTCCATCTTCTTTGCAAGCAACGGGTCAAATTCCTCAAGCTCGCTCGACAAATCTCTCACCAAGATCGGCCTTTACCTCTGCGGCGGAAAGTACGACGACGGCGATGGAGGAGTAGTAACCGGGTACAACGTCGGCAATGGGGCTGCGCCTCACAAGATGCTGACCTTCCATGCGCTCAAGTTCATGCTCGCAGAGCTGGCCTTAGCAGGCGAAACCAGCGGCGACGCACGGGCGCTGCTACAGGAGGCGCTCGACGCCGCCATTGCGCACGTAAACAGCGTAGCGGCAAAGCAGCGCGGCGTGCCTCCCATTGGCAATGACGACAGGGACGGCTTTACCGACGATGTGCTTGCCAAGTACGATGCTGCCGACAATGACGGAAAAATGCAAATCGTAATGACCCA
Source organism: Prevotellaceae bacterium (assembly GCA_031255195.1). Taxonomy (GTDB): domain Bacteria; phylum Bacteroidota; class Bacteroidia; order Bacteroidales; family UBA932; genus JAITMY01. Next base: position 14,589 of record JAIRSZ010000133.1, read on the forward strand.
AAAGTGGATTGCCAACGTCTTTAACCCGGTAGATTCTTACACCGACTACCGTCGCACCGGCTATCCGGTACTCTTTGACCCGAAGAACACGGAAGACCCCGAAGAATTCGGCGTAAATCCTGACATTGCAGACGAGTCTCCCGCCAGAGTACCGCTGCTGATTATTCCGTCATTCCCACGCTCGCTCTACTACCCGACCACCTCGGAAGCAGACCTCAACCCGAACATAACCCAAAAGGTGAACTTGTCGGCCAACTTCTTATTCTGGGATAAATAAATAACTTTTTAAAATGAAAAAAACAATGAAAAAAATATCTTTAATAGCGCTCACCGCCGCAGCCATATACGCTTTTTCCGGCTGCGAAAAAGAGCTTCCATATCCCATTGACGGGGTAAAGAGAGGCGTGCTGATAGACATTGCGCGCATCCCCGGAAGCAACGGATTGCTCGAGGCCGGACAAACAACCGGAAATTACCAGGTGATGCTGACCATTCCGGAGTATCAGGGCGACTACTCGTCGCTCGACCATGCGCAGCTGCTGGCGGTGCTTACCGGCACGGATGGGGTAACGTCTGCGCGCGTTGTGGTGGACAACATTACAAGCTTCCCGCAAAAAATAGACATCGACATAGCCGGCGTTTACGGCAAGTTTAACTTGGCAGGCCCTTCGTCGGGTGAAGTGCTGTACTTTACGGCAAACGTTGTGCTGAAAAACGGCGACGTCATACCCGGGTGGAGCGAGCACGCCGGCTTCAACAACCGCGCCTTTAGCGGATGGAGAGTAGACAACAGAGCCTACTCCTACAACGTGAGGTATCCGGTAGTTTGCCAGCTTAACCTCGACGATTTTGTGGGGGATAAGACTATAGACGATCCCGATTGGTGGGAAGACAGCTACCTCGTCGAGGTGGAAAAACTGTCTGAAACCGAGCTGTCCGTTTCCGGTCTTTTTGAGGGAGACGCCGATAATAACCTCATCATCACCATTGATCCCTCACTGCACACCGTGACCATAGAAAAGCAAGTGCTGGTTGTTGCAGACAAATGGTGGGGCGCTGGCTATACCAACTTCTCTCTGGAGGGCTCAGGAACTATAGACGCCTGCAATGGGAAAATTACGTTCACCGCCACGGCATCGGTTACTCAAGGGATATTTGGAGAGGCCTCATTTACTATTTACGCCAACTGACAGGCAATGCTCATCAAAGGTTGAAAGCGCAGATTTTCATCCGATAGAAGTGTAAGCACGTCGCTACCGCAGGTTGACTACCTGCGGTAGCGGTGCAACACTTCGATTCCCCCGTCTTCTCAGGCTGCGCTCAGGGTGGGCAGCACAATTCTATCACGCTTTTCCGCAGGTTGCTGACCTGTAGCTATGAAAACCACTTCTCTTCCATAACTTCTGTTTTACAAAAAACTTTTTTTTGTAAAGTATCGAAATCAGGAGCGTCCCACAAACCCCATAATCTTCTTCATCTCGCGCAAAGTTGCGGAGGCGCTTTCGCGGGCTTTTTCCGCGCCCTGCCTGCGCACCCTGCTCAGGTAGGTATCGTCCTGCAGAATGCCCAAAATTCGGCTGCGAATGGGGAGGGTAACCTTGCAGATGTCGTCGGCAAGCTGGTTTTTCATGTCGCCGTAGCGAATGGCGCCCGCGTCGTAGGCGCGGCGGTAGAAGTCGACAACC
>JAIRSZ010000136.1 GCA_031255195.1 Prevotellaceae bacterium
TGGGCAGGCGTTAGTCCAAAAAAATTCCTGCAATATATCAGTATTGAATACGCGAAAAAAGTATTGAAAGAAGGTACGCTTTCTGATACTGCCTATGAAACAGGGCTTTCGGGAACAAGTCGTTTATACGATTTGTTTGTCAATATCGAAGGAATGACACCGGGCGAATATAAAAACGGGGGAAAAAATCTATCCATTAACTACAGTTTTATCGAAAGTCCGTTCGGCGATATCATTGTCGCAGCTACCCCCAAAGGTATTTGCCATATGGCATTTGCCGATAACCAGACTGCGGCATTAAGCGTCTTGCAAGAAAAATTTCCTAACGCTCGCTACAATCAGATGGTAGATGCCATACAGCAAAATGCCATATTCATTTTCACACAGGATTGGAACAAACTGGGTGAAATAAAATTGCACTTGAAAGGCACGGATTTTCAACTGAAAGTGTGGGAAACCCTACTTAAAATCCCGATGGGACGACTATCGACTTATGGCGATATAGCCTTGAAACTTAATAATCCGAATGCTTCGCGTGCAGTAGGAACAGCCATCGGCGATAATCCTGTAGCATTCCTAATACCTTGCCACCGTGTTATTCGCTCGTCAGGCGATTTGGGTGGTTATCACTGGGGACTTACCCGTAAAGCCGCTATTATCGGCTGGGAGGCTGCGAGAAAAGAGTTTTCTGTAAGTGAGTAATTATAATTACCCTGTAATCATTCAGCATAAAACAGGACTTCGGTCTGATTATTAATATTCACTTTTAAAATTTATGCTTATGAATGAATTATCAAAAGCGAGGTTTTTCAACCTATTGTCTGAATCCTCACAAGTAACAAACGAACAAATTATTAATGCCTATGATTGCTTTATGGAACAGGTAGAAACAGTCAGCCTATCTGAAAATAACCATTCGGAAATCTTTCGGACGCTGAATATTACTCGTATTGAGTTAGTATTCATTGAATCGCTATATCGGTACGGGCAGAGGGGAAAATGCCCTGAAATTTGCCTATCTTAAAAAAGCAATCCTATTCCTTGAATCTGAAATCGATTTGCTAAAGCTTCTGTTCCTGCGAACAAATCAACCTGTCAATAATAGCGTTACCCCTCAAAAGTCAAAGGTCTATTTTATCCCTAAGTCGAAAGAAGGCTTAGGGATTGACAGTATGGGAGAGTTCGCCACTACATTTGAACTATCCGGGCAATTTATAGATGAAGAAGGAAAATCGGCTTCTTACACATCAATTGCCGAAGCCTTACAATCAGCGTTTAACTTTAGTTTCGGAAATGTCTACAAATCCAAAGCAAGAGTATTCAGTCGTAAACCGTTCAACCTGACAAAAGCACTTGATTATCTGAAAAATCTGCTTATTCGGGAGAGTAGGAACAAGAACAGACAACAAGATGAGAAATAACCGTTTCGTAACAGCTTAAATATAAAATTGTTGCAAACAACTTATAGGGGAGTCCATAGGGATTCCCCTATTTTGTTTGCTCTATTCTGCCGTCCTTTGCTTCATCAATCGATTGAAAACAAGAATGTTTAATTTGAAAAATGAAGTAAATCATGTATATAAACAACGAGGATTTTGAAAAGTGGATGCAGAAGCTATCCAAAAAGTTAAGCGAAATCGGTCAGGATTTAAAATCACTGATTAATACCAAAGAAGTATTCGATGAGGATGAAACGCTGCTTGACAACCAAGATTTGGCATTTCTCTTAAAAGTGTCCAAACGCACGCTCCAACGGTACAGGTCAGGCGGGCAACTTCCTTTCTTTATGATTGCCCATAAAACCTACTACCGAACTTCCGATGTTCGTGAATTTGTTCGCTCTCATATGGATTTTCAAACTTGGCAGGACTTTGAAAAGAAGCACCCGAAACCAAAAGACAAGGATAAAAATGCGGAAAATGAAAAATGATTCTGCTTTATATAATAACGCAGAATAGAGCAAATGACGGAGGCTTGTTTTGGGTTTACGCCTCCTGTAATGGCTCCGCATTCAACCGAATCAACGCTGCTTTCGTGCGGCATTAATCCGGCTGAATTAAGCAAGAGGGAACTGGACTTCGTCCTGTTCTACCTCTTGCCCTGCGGGGCAAAGCCTTCGGCTTCAACAGTTTGATTTATCAAACTGTAATTAGTCCGACAATTAGCTTTTTTGAATTATTGCTAATTATCAGCTATTTAACTGTATGAAATTCGATTAAAAAGTAATTAGTCATGCCAAATAAAGGTCAGAAAGTCATATTTACCACGATTTCCATAGATAAGGAAACAGCAAGTCTGGTAGCAAAAATCGGCAAACGCTATTCACTGAAAAAGAGTGAAGTTGTAAAGCTTGCTTTTCTGTATTTGGAGAAAACCCATATCAACCCCGCCGATGCTCCCGAATCGGTAAAATCAGAACTTGCCAAGATTAACAAACGGCAGGATGATATTATCCGTTTCATTCGCCACTACGAAGAAGAACAATTAAACCCGATGATACGCACGAGCCACGCGATAGCAACCAAATTCGATATTCTTTCAAAAACATTGGAAACGCTTATTCTTTCACAATTGGAAAAGGAACAAGAAAAATACCATGCCGTATTACATAAAATCAGCGACCAATTCCAAAAACACGCAGATGTAATCAATAATCAAGGAAAGCATATCGGCTCATTACAGCAGGTACAGAAAAAGGACAATACAAAGCTATTGAAGTTGATTAGCCTGTATTCGGATTTGGCAACCTGCGGAGTAATGGACGGAAAACGGAAGGAAAACCTTAAATCCGAAATTATAGACCTGATAGATGAGAAATAAATACAAAATCCATGAACATAGATTTTCCGCCACCGTCTAAAGGAACATACAACAATGCAGGTAGTAGCCGAAAGCTGTGTAATTACATGGAGCATGAGGATTTGGAACGTATGGAACAGGGAATTTTTACAGAAGGTTTTTTCAACCTAACGGATGATAATATCTACAAATCCCAAGTCATTAAAGACATTGATACAAATATCGGTCAGCTACTAAAAACAGATGCTAAGTTTTACGCTATCCATGTCAGCCCATCGGAAAAGGAACTAAAGGCAATGGGAAACACGGAGCAGGAACAAGCCGAAGCCATGAAACGGTATATCCGTGAAGTCGTTATTCCTGAATATGCCAAGAACTTCAACAAAGAATTGTCGGCAGAAGATATAAAATTCTACGGTAAAATCCATTTCGACAGAAACGGGTCGGATAATGAACTGAATATGCACTGTCATTTGATTGTAAGCCGTAAAGACCAAGCAAACAAAAAGAAGCTATCGCCACTCACTAACCACAAGAACACCAAGAAAGGAGCAATCAAAGGAGGGTTTGACAGGAAGAATCTTTTCCAACAGGTGGAACAGGGATTTGACAAGCTATTTAGCTACAACCGCCCTCTATCTGAATCCTTTGAATACTACAATACGATGAAGAACGGCAGCATTACCGACCAATTAGCGATGCAGGAACGGCAAATTTCCGATGAAAGAAAAATGAATGAATGTAGTCATGTCAGCATATATGCAGATAGGCAGGTAGGATTATCTGAAAATAAACAAGAAAGCAGCCTTTCAACCAATAATGATAGTAGGCAAAATTCCAATACAACGGATTTAGGATTGTCCTCCGTATTAGGTTTGCTTACACCTGACACCAACAAAGAAGAAGAACAAATTCCGATGAAAAAGAAAATAAAGAAGAAACCAAAGAAAGGGTTCAAGCGGTAGTGCGATTGTTCCCGAAGTTATTTCCCGCGCCTATGTCGGTTATTTCCCGCTCATGGCTTCCCTGCCGTTGGGAGGGCGGAAGCCCCGCGGGAATAACCAACGGCACGAGAATAACTTCTACCGCCGTGAGGTTGGGAAGCGTAGTTAAAAAATAACTCATCCGTTTCAATGAATATTCAAAATAAAACGCTAAATTTGTACCGAGTTATTTGAGGAAATACAGCGCAAAACGCAGAAATAGGCACGGTTGCCAAATCGTTACCTCAATGGCTGAAAAATTCCGCTTACAGCCTTTTGTTCAAAAGGTTATCTCCAAAAGATAATTTTATAAAATAAAAATGTCCGGTAAGGCTTACCGGATGAAGAGGTACAACTTTTTTCTTGCAAGCTGAAATAATTTTGGGGGGCTGAAATAAATTTTGTACTTTTGCGGCGTTGTATTTGACATGTTGCTTACAACATAAGCGTCTGTATTTCAGTAACCTTTAAAATCAAAACGGTTTATTTTTATTATAAATTAGCAAGTTAACGTACTTGCAAAGTTGAATTATAACTATATGGAAAGCTATCTGTCGAAGCGGCTGCAAAGCCTTGCCGAATCGCAAACTCTGGCGATGAACCAAAAAACTAAAGACCTGCAAGCAAAAGGTTTTGATATAGTAAACCTGACAGCAGGAGAGCCCGATTTTTTTACCCCCGACCACATAAAAGCAGCTGCAAAGCAGGCGGTGGACGCTAACTATTCGTTCTACACGCCTGTGGATGGGTACGCAGACCTGCGCAAGGCTATTGTTGACAAGCTAAAGCGCGAAAATGGCCTCGACTACAAGCCTGAGCAGATTACCGTGTCGAACGGCGCAAAGCACTCGCTGGCAAACGCCATCATGAGCATAGTGGACGATGGCGATGAGGTGATTATCCCTGCGCCGTACTGGGTGAGCTACTCCGAGCTGGTGAAGCTGGCAGGCGGCAAGAGCGTTATCGTGAAGACAACCATTGAGGGCGGCTTTAAGATGACCGCCGCCCAGCTCGAAAACGCCATTACGCCCAAAACAAAAATGCTTATCCTCTGCTCGCCCTCAAACCCTACGGGCAGCGTGTACAGCAAGGCTGAGCTGGCTGCGCTGGCGGAGGTTGTCGGCAGGCACGACCGCATTTTTGTTGTTTCCGACGAAATCTACGAGCACATCAACTTTGTTGGCGGACACGAGAGCATTGCCCAATTTGCCGGCATAAAAGACAGGGTGGTACTGATTAACGGCGTGTCCAAAGCATACGCCATGACCGGCTACCGTATTGGCTACCTCGCCGCCCCGCTGTGGCTCGTCAAAGCTTGCTCGAAGCTACAGGGACAGTTCACCTCCAACCCGTCGAGCATTGCGCAGCGTGCTGCTGTGGCCGCGCTCACGCAGGACAACACGCCTACAAAGGAGATGACGGTGGCTTTCCGCCGCCGCCGCGACTTGGTTATTAGCTGGTTGAACGACATGCCGGGGGTGAGGTGCAACGTGCCTGAGGGAGCGTTTTACGTATTCCCCGACGTTAGCTCGTTCTTCGGTAAGAGCGACGGCAGCGTGACCGTCAACTCCGATATGGACATGTGCCTTTACCTGCTGGACAAGGCGCTTGTTTCCGGCGTTCCCGGCGGCGCTTTCGGCGAGCCTACCTGTATCCGCCTGTCATACGCAACCTCCGACGCCAACCTGGAAAAAGCCATGAAAAGCATGAAGGAGGCGCTGGCAAAGCTGAAGTAGCAGCGCGCGCTGTGACGGCGCTTTGATAGCCCCACAACTCTTTTTCTACAGCCACGTTTTGCGAATGGACGTTAGCTATATGTCAGGATGCTTGGCCTGAAATATTTGGGAATGCCCATTGCCGTAAGCAAAAAACATGTATTTTTGTATACTACTAACAAGAATACTAATGCTGCAATAAGCAAAAACGAGCATATAAAGAAATGAAAAAGTGTATATTGTTATTTGGCTTGTTTGCCGGACTGACGGCAAGCCTGCCAGCCCAAAATGTGGCAACAAGCGTTTCGTACAGGAACGGAATTTTTACAACCACCGTAACCGTTCCCGTCAGCGCACCGCACAGCGCGGCGAGCCAGGTAATCGACAGGTTTATTCATCAGTATAAAAACGAGGTAGATTTACTCTTTGGGTGGGCTTTGAAGGAGGTTAACCTGCAAGGCGAAAAGGATGGCTTTATGATTTTCAACATTCTGTCGCACAGCCTGTCGGGAAATGTTGTGGAGGGAGCTATGGACATGGAGGCGGTGGCGCTGGGAAAACGCTACAAAAGCGTTACCTACAAGGTACACCTCGATAAGGTCATAGACACACCGGATACGCTCGAAATTTTATACAAGCTGTACGACTGCCAGGATGTAATACAGAACGTTGACGCACGGCTAAAGTTTACTCTGCAAAACCGCCGTACCGTCCAGCTGTCTCTGGTGGCGGACGTGAAGCTCACGAGCTTTTACAATACGATGGTCTCCAGAGCCGCATACGATAAAAACATGACGTGGCGATTTGCCAAGTTTGTAGAAAACATGGCAAAGGCAGCGCAAAACCCCCAATGAAAATGAAACACCCTACCACCACCCTTATCACCGGCGCATCGGGCGGCATTGGCTGCGAGCTGGCAAAGCTGTTTGCCGCCGGTGGGCATAACCTTATACTTGTTGCAAGAAGCGAAGATAAGCTGCTGGCGCTTCGTGAGGCGCTAGAGAAGCAGCACGGAGTATCTGTTGCTGCCATTGCGAAGGACTTGTCGGCGAGCGGCGCGGCCGCAGAGCTGTTTGACGAGACGCAGTCAAAAGGCCTGCTGGTGGATGTGCTGGTCAACAACGCGGGCTTTGGCGACTTTGGCAGCTTTCTCGACGCCGACATTGCCAAGCTCAAGAATATGGTTGACCTGAACGCCGCCGCGCTGATGCAAATGACGTACCTGTACGCAGGCGAGATGCGAAAAAGAGGCTCTGGGAGGGTGCTGAACATAGCCTCTATGGTAGGCTTGACGGCAGTGCCCTACTTCTCGGTGTACGCCGCAACAAAGGCGTTTGTGCTGTCGTTTTCGCAGGCCGTTGGCGAGGAGCTGCGGGGAACGGGGGTAAGCGTTACGGCGCTCTGCCCGGGACCCGTTGCCACCGGCTTTGAAGCCGCCGCCAACATACGCTACTCGCCCCTGCTGATGGCTGGCGCTTACTCGGCAGCGCAGATTGCAAGAGCAGGGTACAAGGCGACCTTGAGCGGCAGGCGGGTGCGCTACGGAGGCTGGCTGGTGTGGCTTACCAACATCACTTCGCGCTTGCTGCCGCGAAAGCTGACAGGCAGAATTATAGGAGGAGCATTGAAGCGGCTGTCACTTTAATAATGCAGCACGTGCAATTGCTCCTACCGCATGAAAACAGTGCATGTGTTGCCCCTTCCTTGCATTTATTCATTTGCAAAAGCCCCCTTTAATCGGGGGCGCAAAGGTTTTTCGCAAAGAGCGCAAGCGCAGAGCTGTAGGGAACTTTTGTCGCCGCTGCACTACTTATTATTCACTATTTTCGTTTACTGCGCAAGCAATATTATTTAACTTTAAAGAAGGGGCTTTTTCAAAGAAAATTCCTACCTTGCGCCCGCTATTTTTAACACAACCAAAGATACTAATAACGGGAAAACCGAAGCCCTTAAGTAGGCATAATAGAAAAAAACATGAAATGATTATGAAAAAAGTATTGCTACCTGTAGCCATGGCAGGTGTGATGTTCTCCTGCGACGGCTCGTCTTCCGACGACGACAATACCCGTAAGGATGAAGACACCAACATCTCCGACGACATAGAAATAGAAATGGTGTACGTAGAGGGCAGCGATACCGTGAAAGGTTTTTACATAGGCAAATACGAGGTGACGCAGAAGCAGTACCAGAACGTAATGGATACTGTTCCGTCATACTTCAAAGGAAACAACCGCCCTGTGGAAATGGTAAGCTGGAACGATGCGCAGGAGTTTATAAAAAAGCTTAATGCCCTCACAGACAAAAATTACCGGCTGCCCACCGCAGCGGAGTGGGAGTATGCCGCCCGCGAGGGAACAAAAAAAAGCAGCTACGAATACTTGGGCAGCAATAACATTAACGAAGTGGCGTGGTACAAGGAGAATAGTGGTGGCCAAACGCACCCTGTGGGGCAAAAAAAGCCCAACGCCTTGGGTATTTACGACATGAGCGGCAACGTGTGGGAATGGTGTCAGGATTGCTGGAACAGCTCCTGCTTGTCCCGTGTGTATCGCGGCGGCAGCTGGTGCAGCCCCGCGAAGGACTGCCGTGTTGCTAACCGGAACACCGATGGCCCCGGCAATCGCTACATCGATATTGGCTTCCGTTTGGCTCTTCCTTAGCTACCGTGGCGTCCGTCCTTAACGCAAAAGAAAAAAATCCCCGCCAAAAGGTAAGAAGGCGGGGATTTTTTTCATAAAGATTCAATGATTATCGCACAAACAGGAGCTCGCGGTACTTAGGCAGAGGCCACATCTCGTTGTCGACAATCAGCTCGAGCTTGTCGATGTGGTAGCGAATGGCGTCCATGCTGGGTACAACGTTGTTGTGGTAGGCCAGCGCCTTTTCCCGCTCGCTTTCGATTTTGTTGGCCACCTTGCGCTCGTTGGTCATCTTTTCTACGCCGAGGGTTATTTCGCTGGTGTGTCCGGCAATGCGCTCAATGATGAGCCTGTTTTGTGCCGAGAGCTTCTTGTCGAGGTCTTCGGGGAACAGGGCGGCCATTTTCGAGACGTTGTCCAGCAGCTTCGACTGGTACTCGGTGGCCACAGGGATGATGTGATTCATCGCCAGGTCGCCCAGCACGCGCGACTCAATCTGTATTTTTTTGACGTAGGTTTCCCACTTCACCTCGCATCGCGAGTGGAGCTCTTTTTTGTTGAAAATGCCCGTGTCCTCGAACATCTTCACGCTGCTCTCCGAGAGGTAGCTGTCGAAGATAACCGGAACGCTGGTTTCGCAGTCAAGCCCGCGCTTTTTAGCCTCAGCCTTCCACTCGTCGCTGTAACCGTTACCGTCGAAGCGTATGGGCGCGCTCTCCTTGATGTACCTTTTTACCACCTCAAAGATGGCCTTTTCCTTGGCTTCGCCCTTGGCGGTGAGCGTCTCAACCTCTGCGAGGAACTCGCCAAGCTGGTGGGCAACGGCGGCGTTGAGGGCAATCATTGCTGCGCCGCAGTTTTCGGACGAGCCAACAGCGCGGAACTCAAAGCGGTTGCCGGTAAAGGCGAATGGGGAGGTGCGGTTGCGGTCGGTGTTGTCGATAAAGAGTTCAGGAATCTGTCCCACGCCGAGCTTTAGCCCGGCCTTCTTGTCGATGGCAATAGCCTCGTCGGTTTTGGAGGAAGCCACCTTGTCGAGCACCGCCGATATTTGGCTGCCGAGGAACACCGAGATGATGGCGGGCGGCGCCTCGTGTCCGCCGAGCCGGAGATCGTTGCTGTGGCTCGACGCCGAGAGGCGGATGAGGTCTCCATAGCGGTCGACCGCACGGATCACCGCCGCGAGAAACAGCAAAAACCGCGTGTTCTCAGCGGGATTGTCGCCGGGGGAGAGCAGATTTTCGCCACCGTCGGTCGCGAGCGACCAGTTGTTGTGTTTTCCCGATCCGTTGACGCCGTCAAACGGCTTTTCGTGCAGCAGGCAGCCGAAATTGTGCCGCCGCGCAACCGAGCGGATGACCTGCATCACGAGCTGGTTGTGATCCAGCGCGATGTTGACGGTCGAGAAGATGGATGCGACCTCATACTGTGCGGGCGCGGTCTCATTGTGCCGCGTCTTGCTCGGCACACCGAGCGACCAAAGCGTCCGGTCGAGGTCTTCCATAAACGCCATCACGCGGGTGCGGATTCTGCTGTAGTAGTGATCGCCGAGTTCCTGCCCCTTCGGCGGTTTTGCGCCGAACAGCGTCCTGCCGGTCACCATGAGGTCGAGTCTCCGGCTGTAGTAGTCGCGGTCGATGAGAAAATACTCCTGTTCCGCGCCGACCGTCGCCTTTACGCTCTTTACGTCGGTCTCGCCGAGCAGATGCAACAATCTCGTCGCGGCGGCGTTCACCGCCTGCATCGAGCGCAGGAGCGGCGTCTTCTGATCCAACGCCTCGCCGTGGTAGCTGTAGAACGCCGTCGGGATATAGAGCGTGGTTCCGAGAATAAACGCCGGGGAGGTCGGGTCCCACGCGGTGTAGCCGCGCGCTTCGAATGTCGCGCGAAGACCGCCGGAGGGGAGGCTCGACGCGTCCCCCTCGCCCTTGATGAGCATATTCCCCGAAAAGGTATAGATCGGGTGGTCGTTTTTTACGCCCGATAAAAACGCCTCGTGTTTTCCGGCGGAGAGGCCGGTCAGCGGGATAAACCAATGTGTGTAGTGGGTGGCGCCGTTTTCCATCGCCCAGAGCCGCATCGCTTCCGCAACGCGGTCGGCGACGCTTTCGCTGAGCGCCTTCCCCTCGTCGCGAATCGCCTTAAACCGGTTGAACAGTTCAATATCAAGCCGCTGTTTCATCACGTCTTCGGCAAAGACATATTTCGCGTATTCGCTGTTCATTGCGCGCCTCCTTATGGATCGTTTCCGGCAAAATCTACAGAATGTTGATGCCGTGTTCGAGACAGGTTTCGATGGTTCGGTCACTCCAGGCGGACGCCTGCACCTCGCCGATGTGGGCCTTTTGCAGCATCACCATGCAGCAGCGCGACTGCCCGAGCCC
>JAIRSZ010000015.1 GCA_031255195.1 Prevotellaceae bacterium
TATCAAAATATACGTCTTTTCTTCGCTGGTTTTTGCGCTGGGCATTCTACAAAGGCTACAATCCTACAACTATACACGAAACATTTAAGCCAAAATTTAAGGGCGTGGACGGAAACGCAAAAGAGGTTATTTACTTGGAATGGGAAGAGCTGCTACACCTGTATTCGTTTGATTTTTCGGCGCGCCCTTCGCTTTCCGCTGTGCGTGATGTGTTTTGCTTTTGCTGCTTTACCGGCCTGCGTTATTCCGACGTTGCAAAGCTACTCCGCTGCGATATAAAGGGTAATACTATAAATATAGTTACACAAAAAACCGTCGATGGCCTTATAATTGAGCTAAACAAGTACAGCAATGAAATACTACAAAAATACGAAAATATCCGGCTCCCAAATGATGCGGCCCTGCCGGTTATTAGCAACGTCAAAATGAATGAGTATCTGAAAGAAATGGGAAAAATTGCAGAGCTGAACGTGCCGCAAAGAATTGTATATTTTAAGAGGAATAGGCGATACGAAGAAACATTACCAAAATATGCCCTGCTTACCACCCATTGCGGCAGGCGCACCTTTATTGTGAACGCTTTACGGCTTGGTATTCCATCAGAAGTAATTATGAAATGGACAGGGCATAACGATTTTAAGGCAATGAAGCCTTACATTAAGATTGTAGATAAGTTGAAGGCTTCCGAAATGGAAAAATTTAATCTGTTCTCCGCTACTGATAAGAAATGAAAAACCCGAAAAGAAACCCAAAATAAGGTTATCCAAATGACATCATTTGATTATTTGCATTGCCAAATAAATAATCATATCTGCCTTTGTGCGTACATTATGACGATAAAAGAACATAAATGGCAATAAAACTTTTAGAGCCCCCCTCTCCGCAGTAAGCGTCGGCACAATCAGCTGCCTGCGGCGCACAGGACTAAAATGAGGGCTACCTTGTTTTAGTCTTTTTTATGCCCCATCAGGTTGGCAATCAACCAACTTAGTTTTCTCACATGGTTTTTTTTTAACCCTAACTCCGATAATCCCCAAATGTCCATTTCAGCATTAACTCATAAAATAAGTGTTGATTTTCGACGAATTAATGCACGCTATTTTGCTTACTATGAGCAAATTACAAATGCAGTTTTCTAATGGCGTCCATTAGAAAATATAGAATGACAAATGTTTATTATCAAGCAGTTATATTTTAATGGACATTTTGGGATTATAGCAATTGATTCCTATCACATGTTTTATTCCTTGCAAAACGACCACCACACCAATAACGATAAAGCGCTGCCAAACCCCATCCTATTCCGGCGCCAAGCAAACCTCCGCAAATAATGTCAAGCGGGTAATGAACACCTAAGTAGATGCGCGTGTACGACACAAAAAGCGCAAAAAACAGCATGAACACGGTAAAATATCTCCGGCGCATGATTAGCAGCGAGTACACGGCAATGGCAAACAAATTTGCCGCGTGCGACGACACAAAGCCGTAGCGTCCGCCGCGATACTCGCGCACTATATGTACCGCATCGCCCAAAGCGTGCGTGGGGCGCAGGCGGGCAACAAGCGGCTTGAAAAGCCCGCTCGATATTCTGTCGGCGAGCAGCACGCATAGCGCCAACCCCAGCAGCATGAGCAAAAATTGCCGCCACCCAAGCTTCTTGTACATCAAAAACAGAATGAGCAGGTAGAGCGGAATCCACGTGCGAGTGGCGCTTGCGTGCCACATGATCACATCAAAAAAATCGCTATGCAGGCTGTTCAAAAACAAAAACAAATCTGTGTCCCAAGCAGGAAATTCCATACGATTAACGGGTTTAAGAAGTTAAAAAAAAGGTTTTATTTGGCTGTGTATTTACCATTACTGTCACTCGTTCAACAATTTCCAAAGCAAATCTTTCAGCTCGGTCAGCCCTTTCTGCGCCACCGACGAAAAAAGCAGATGTGGCACATCCTTTGGAAGCGTTTTTTTGATGGCGCATGTAAGCTCATCGTCCAGCATATCGCACTTTGAGATGGCCAGCACGCGCTTTTTGTCCAGCATCTCAGGGTTGTACTGCTGTAGCTCGCGAAGTAGCACACGGTATTCGGCCATGATGTCGGGGCTGTCGGAGGGCACCAGGAACAGCAAGACCGAGTTACGCTCAATATGCCGCAAAAATCTTAACCCCAATCCTTTACCATCACTTGCGCCTTCTATTATTCCCGGAATATCGGCCACCACAAACGATTTATAGTCGCGATACTTCACGATGCCCAAGTTGGGTTCGAGGGTGGTAAACGGGTAGTCGGCAATTTTGGGTTTGGCGGCGCTCAGCACCGATAGCAGGGTTGACTTTCCGGCGTTGGGAAAACCTACCAGGCCGACGTCGGCAAGAATTTTGAGCTCGAGCACAAACCAGCCTTCCTGACATGGCTCGCCCGGCTGCGCGTAGCGCGGAGTTTGGTTGGTGGCGCTTTTGAAGAAGGCGTTGCCCATGCCACCCCGTCCGCCCTTCACCAGCGCTTTTTCTTCGCCGTGCTCGGTGATTTCAAACAGAAATTCTTGGGTTTCGGCATTTTTGGCTATCGTGCCCAGCGGCACCTCTAAAATGATGTCTTTGCCGTTTGCACCTGTGCTCAGCGCCGCGCCGCCTTTTTCGCCATCCATAGCATGGATATGCTTGCGAAATTTGAGGTGAAGAAGCGTCCAGTGTTGCCTGCTGCCGCGCAGGATAATGTGCCCGCCACGCCCTCCGTTTCCTCCGTCGGGGCCGCCTTTATCCACAAACTTCTCGCGGTGCAGGTGCATAAATCCCGCACCGCCGTTGCCGGAGCGGCAGTATATTTTTACGTAATCAACAAAATTTGAGGTGGCCACGGTGTATAAAAAAAATAAAAAAATCAAGAATGACTGCAATTTACGAGGTCGCTTCCGGCACTCTGTAGCGCTACCTGAGCTGCTCAATGGCAGCGCAGAGGTTGAAAAAAATTTCATCAACGTTGCCGGTACCTTTTGTCGGCACATGCTTGCCTTTTTCCGCGTAGTAGCTTAGCAGAGGGGCTGTTTTTTCGTGGTACACGGTGATGCGGTTGCGAATAATTTCCTCATTCTGGTCGTCGGCGCGACCGGACAGCTTGCCGCGCTCCAGCAGGCGGCGTACCAGCTCGTCTTCGGGCACGTTGAGGGCTATCATGCCGGTAACGTTCAAATCGTGCTCCAGCAGCATGGCGTCAAGCATTTCCGCCTGCGGTATGGTGCGCGGAAACCCGTCGAAAATAAAACCCTCCGAAGAGGCATGTTCCTTTACTTTTTCTTCAATCATCGCCATCACTATGTTGTCGGGCGCCAAATTTCCGTTGTTTATTAGCCGTTTGGCTATGTCTCCACGCTCTGTGCCGCGAGCAATCTCCCTGCGAAGCATATCACCTGTTGACAGGTGCACGAGATTATACCTCTCTATCAGCTTGGCCGCCTGCGTGCCTTTACCTGCCCCCGGCGCTCCGAATAAAACAATATTCAACATTCTCTAAAATGCAAGTTCTGTAATCTTTTTTTGCTATACTGATTTTTGCTACATCATCGTATAAATGTCAGGCAAGTTTCTGCCTAATCCGTTGTAGTCCAATCCATACCCAACAATAAATTCGTTGGGTATTTCCATTGCAACGTAGTCGATTGGCAGCGTTTTTTTGTACATATCGGGCTTAAGGAGCATGGTTGCAATTTTTACCGAGCGCGGATTGTGCCGCAGGAGCGTTGCCATAAGCGACTCGTAGGTATTTCCTGTGTCCACAATATCCTCTACCGCAATGATGTCGCGATCTATCAGGGCGTTGCTGATGCCGATAAGCTCGGTGACCTGGCCGCTGCTGAGCTCGCCGTGGTACGATGCCAGCTTTACAAACGATATTTCGCACGGAAAAGTGATACGCTTCATGAGGTTGGCGGCAAACATGAACGAGCCGTTGAGCACCGACAGGAAGAGCGGCACGCTGTCGGCGGCATTATGGTCGGCGTTGATTTTATCCGCCACGGCCTGCACCGCCTCATCAATTTTCTGCTCCGAAATGCTAATCCTAAATTTTTTATCGTGCAATACTATTTGTTTCATAGTCAATATTTTATTTGTTAAAAATGGAGCGTTATGCGCGGTAGGTCGTCGAAAAAAATCTGCCTTACCTGTGCTGTCTGTACGCCAAATTTGCGTAAGTTTGTGCGCTGCCAATTTGCGGCAAAGAAATTGGGACAAAAGTACTACATTTTTCAACAAGAGCATACGCCATGTCAGCTAAAGTTAGCATTATTATGGGGAGCGCCTCTGATTTTCCGGCGTTAGAGGAGGCTTTTAAATTTCTCAGGGAGAATAAGATCGAGTTTGAGGTGAACGCCCTTTCGGCGCACCGCACCGCCGATTTGGTTGCCGATCTGGCAAAGAAGGCGCACACGCGCGGCGTCAAAGTATTCATTGCAGCGGCAGGCGGTGCGGCGCACCTGCCCGGCGTGGTGGCGGCGTTCACCCCACTACCGGTGATTGGCGTACCCATCAAGTCGTCAAACTCCATTGACGGCTGGGATTCGATACTTTCCATCCTGCAAATGCCCGCCGGAGTTCCTGTGGCAACGGTGGCGCTCAACGGAGCAAAAAATGCGGCTATCCTCGCAGCACAGATTATCGGCACGGGCGAGCCGGAAGTACAGCAGCAAATTGTCAAGTTTAAGGATGATATGGCAAAAAAAGTGGCTGCTGTGAATGAGAATATAAAAGAAAAATCTTTCTGCTACGAAAAATAGCTTGACGTAACCTATAATCCTGTACGCGATGGTTTTGCACGAACGATATTCATGCGAATGAGTGGTAGAAAGCGCTGCCTGCACAAAGCACAACAAACTTGCGAGCACTAATCCCAAAATGCCCATTAGAACATAACTGCTTGATAATAAACATTTGTCATTCCATATTTTCTAATGGACGCCATTAGAAAACTGCATTTGTAATTTGCTCATAGTAAGCAAAATATCGTGCATTAATTCGTCGCAAATCAACTCTTATTTTATGAATTAATGCTGAAATGGACATTTTGGGATCATTTCTGTCCGTTGTTTTATTTTGTTCTTACTGTGTCGCAGTAAAATTACCGCCAACGTCCGGCGGCTTGGCGCAGGGCGGGGGACGCAAATGTTCGCGCGGGTATGAACGCTTGAAAGTCCGACAGGACTTTCTGCGGGCATACATCCCGCCTGACGCCAAACCCTTGTTAGCGGTTCGGTTTTATAATTTGTCTGTCAATTCTTGTATAATTTGTTGTTTCAATTTCTTTTTAATTTCAGGTGCTTCTTGTTGTAAATACTCAAGTCCAACAAATGAATTTCCTTGTTTTCTGTTTTGTCTTGGTTCAATGCTTTCAATGAGTATTGCTTCTAAAATGTCGCCTAAGTTTTGAATAGTAAATTCTTTGAATTTTACGTTTAAGTTCAGTTTTGCGTCTTCTGTTACTGGATAAAAACCAAACCAACTAAATCTGTCCCAACGTCCCGCAAGTCTGTCTGTTGTGTGGTCTTTTAAGCGTTTGCCAAGTGGCTGTTCAATTGCTTGTCCAACGTAAATAGTTTCTCTGCTGTCGTGAAGCAAGTAAATTCCGATTTGGTCTTTAAAGTTTACTTCTGTCGCACCGATTTGTTGAATACCTAATAAATCTGGTGTAGATTTCCAATGAACAAGATTTCTGTTCCAATAAATTCCAAAAGCGTTTATGATTTTGTGATTGTCTTTTGTTACTATTTTGTCATTTACAATTTCGGGTTCGTTGTCGTCAATGGAATTGTCGTTTGTTTGGTTTAAAAACTTGCGTAGAATGTAATAGCCCTTGTCAGTTTTTGCAAAGATTGAATCTCCTTTTTTTACATCCGTTGATAATTGGGCACTAACTGTGTCCTGCGGTGTCGCACCTAATGATTTTCTGTAACCACGTTCTGCAATTAGTTCTGCAATTTCAGTATAATGAAGTTGT
>JAIRSZ010000054.1 GCA_031255195.1 Prevotellaceae bacterium
ATACCGTCGCCCACAACGATAGACGCTGTGCTGAACTACGAAAAGCACAGCTACATGTTCTTTTGCGCCAAAGCTGATTTTTCGGGCTACCACACGTTTTCCAAAACCTTTACGCAGCATGTCAGCAACGCCTCCGCCTACCAACATGCGCTCAACAAAATGCGCATTTTTCGGTAGCTTCATTCGGCTTGCCCACGCCAATCGCCGCCCGCAATGAACACCTGCTTAGCAAAAGGTAAAGCATGAGCGACGCTGTAGGAATAAGTAAGTATCAGGCATTAAGCCACAAAGAGTTTTTAAGGCCGTATGCGTCATTACCCAACGGTATCCCCTCTCACGACACCTTTCGTCGGGTATTTTCGCTGTTGAATCCCGACATACTCCGGCGATGTCTGAACGGTTATGGTTAAAGACACAAAGACACTATCCCAAAATGCACATCGTTTTTAGGGCTATCAAAGCGCATAAACGCGATTTTCAGATTTTCCATTCCACCAAAATTTGGTAGAGAAGTAACGTCAAATCCACGGCGGCGTGGCTCATTCGCTACCACGCAGCATTGGCGATTAATTTCATACTCAATACCCTTGCCGCAGTTTTTACATTCCAAGCTGCAAGAAAAACCGCCAAAAAAAGTACAAATCAAACATTTTTGGATAAATATAGAACATATTTGAATGTACTGCCGTTGTACCTTTGCTGCAAAAATAAACTTTTTTACAGGGATGAAACACTTACTCATGGTATTGGCGGCAGGGCTGGCGCTGCTCACTCCGGCCTGCTCGCAAAAGAAAACGGGCGGCAAAATTGCCCAAACCGTAAAAACAGACACCGTCCGCGCATACGGCGAAAAATCTCGCGCGGCCTTCCCCGGCAAGGTGAAAGCAGCGTCGGAGGCCAACCTCTCATTTCGCATAAGCGGAACGATTGAGAAGCTGCACGTTGAGGCGGGAAACCGCGTGAAAAAAGGGCAGGTCGTGGCGGAAATGGATTCGCGCGACTACGCCATTCAGCTGAAGGCTACGGAGGCTGAATACAAGCAGATAAAATCCGAAGCCGAGCGGGTCATTGCCCTCTACGAAAAGAACGGCGCAACGCCCAACGACTACGACAAGGCGGTGTACGGGCTTAAGCAGATTACCGCCAAGTACGAAGCCCACCGCAACGCGCTGGCAGACACAAAGCTCCTCGCGCCCTTTGACGGCTACGTGCAGAAATGCCTCTTCGACGCGGGCGAAACCGTCAGCGCCGGAATGCCCATTGTATCCGTGATAAGCGCCAACGCTCCAGAGGTGGAAATCAACATCCCCTCGTCGGAATTTATCCGCCGCGACAAGTTCGACTCGTTTGCCTGCACCGTGGATATTTACCCCGGGCGGACGTTTCCGCTTGAGCTGATAGGCGTAACGCAAAAAGCCAACCTCAACCAGCTGTACACCATGCGCCTTAGAATTAAAAACACGGCAACGCCGCTGCCCTCGCCGGGCATGACCGCAATGGTGACGGTTTACTTCAAGCCCGAAAATACGGCTGTGGTCAACCTTCCCCTCTCTGCCGTGTTCGAGGCGGACGGCGCTTCGATGGTGTGGATTTACAGCAGCGGCACGCAAACGGTAGAGCGGCGCGCAGTGAAAATAGCCACCGTGCTGCCCAACGGGACGGCGCTCGTGGCCGAAGGATTGCAGGCGGGAGAAATCGTTGTCACGGCGGGCGTGCACTCCCTGCAGGAAGGCGAGAAGGTGAAGCTGCTACCGGCGGCGTCGCCCACTAACGTAGGAGGTCTGCTATGAAAAAAAGGATAACGAAAGACGCAGGCGCCTGGGCGCTGGCCAACCGTAAGCTACTTAACTTTCTGATGATTGTGATGGTTGCCGGCGGAGCGGTTGCGTTTTACAACATGAACAAGCTGGAAGACCCCGAAATCAAGGTGAAAATGGCAATGGTCGTAACCACCTACCCTGGCGCATCGGCGCACCAGGTGGAGCTGGAGGTAACCGACGTGCTGGAGAAAAACATCCGCTCGATGAAGGATATTGAGTACGTTTCGAGCCGCTCGATGAACGACCTGTCGATTATTACCGTGCAGCTTTCTACCTTAGTAAAGAACAGCGACGTGGAGCAGCATTGGGACATCCTGCGTCGAAAGGCTACCGACGTGGCGGGCAAGCTGCCCGAAGGCGCATCAAAGCCGGTGGTGATGGACGATTTTGGCGATGTGTACGGCATTTTCTACGCCCTTACGTCCGACGGTTTTTCGGACAGCGAGCTGGGCAAATATGCCGAGCTTGTCAAGCGTGAGATGCAGGAAATCACCGGCGTGGCACAGGTGAATATCTACGGCGAGCGCGACAAGTGTATCAACATCGAGCTGTACGAAGACCGCATGGCGACGCTGGGCGTGCATCCCGCCGAGGCGCTTATGACCCTCGAAGGACAGAACAAAACAGCCTATTCGGGTTACTACGAAAGCAGCGGCAAACGCCTGCGCCTCTCGGTAAACGACAAGTACAGGACAACGCAGGACATCGAAAACCTGCTGATACAGGGACACGAAAACGACCAGCTCCGGCTTGGCGACATCGCCCGCGTAACGGAAAGCTACGAAGCTCCCGTGCGCAACGAGATGCGCTACGACGGGCAGAAAGCCGCAGGCATAGCCATCTCCGCCCTGAGCGGCACGGACATCACCAAGATAGGCAAGCAGGTGGAGGCGCGGCTCGAAAGCCTCAAAGCCAACCGTCTGCCGGCAGGCATCGAGCTGCACAAGGTGTTCTACCAGCCGGAGCGGGTAAACAACGCTCTTGGCGACTTCATGCTCAACCTGCTGGAGTCGATTGTCATTGTGATTGGTATCCTGATGCTGACAATGGGCTTCCGCAGCGGCCTGATAATAGGTACGAGCCTGTTTGTGGTCGTTGCCGGTTCGTTCCTCGTGCTGAATCTTTTTGACGGGACGCTGCAACGGGTTTCGCTCGCTTCGTTTGTGCTGGCTATGGGGATGCTTGTAGATAACGCGATTGTGATTATCGACGGTATTCTGGTTGACCTGAAACGCGGCAAGGGTCGCCGCGAAGCGCTTACCGCCATTGGCCGCAAGACGGGGATTCCGCTGCTTGCCGCGACAATGATTGCCATCCTCGCCTT
>JAIRSZ010000070.1 GCA_031255195.1 Prevotellaceae bacterium
GATGTCAACCGGATTTTTTCGCTTCGGACGCTTGGAAATTGCAGGTTTTTCATGTACTTTTGCCTGCCGCACACCACAAAAGCGGCTGAGAAAAAAGAGCAAGGAAAAAAATTGAATAAATGCTATGGTAACAATAATCGCAATATTGGTTTTTTTGGTAGTCATTTTGCTGCTGGTATCGCTGCTGCTGTTTGCGCGGCAAAAGCTTGTCCCGCAGGGAGATGTGGTGGTGAACATCAACGGCGGCGAGCGGCAGCTGACGGCGTCGCCGGGCTTTAGCCTGCTCGCTACGCTGTCGGGCGGCGGCATTTTTCTGCCCTCGGCGTGCGGTGGCGGCGGCTCGTGCGGCCTGTGCAAGTGTCAGGCGCTAAGCGGCGGCGGCAGCATCCTGCCCACAGAGGTTGGATTCTTTACGCGCAGGCAGCAGCAAGACCACTGGAGGCTGGCCTGCCAGGTAAAAGTGAACGATAATTTGGAGGTGAAAATCCCCAGGGAAGTGCTGGGGATAAAGCGGTGGGAGTGCGAGGTGGTGAGCAACCGCAACGTGGCTACCTTCATCAAGGAGCTGGTGGTGAAGCTGCCCGCAGGCGAAACGCTCGACTTCAAGTCGGGCGGATACATACAGATAAGCGTTCCGGCGTGCGAGGTGGATTTTGCCCGAGATATCGAGGTTGAGCAGGACTTTCGCAAGGACTGGGACAGCATGAAGCTCTGGAGCTTGAAGATGAAAAACGCCGAGCCGACGGTTCGCGCCTACTCCATGGCCAACCATCCGGCGGAGGGCAACATCGTCATGCTCAACGTGCGCATTGCCACGCCGCCGTGGAGCCGCGAGCAGGGTTTTGCCGGCGTTAACCCGGGCGTGTGCTCGTCCTACATTTTTGCCCGCAAGCCGGGCGACAAGATTTTCCTGTCGGGGCCATACGGCGAATTTTTCCTGCGCGACACGCAAAACGAAATGATGTTTATTGGCGGCGGTGCGGGGATGGCGCCCATGCGGTCGCACATCTTCAACCTCTTTAAAACCCTCAAAACGGGGCGCAAGGTGACGTTCTGGTACGGGGCGCGGTCGCTCCGCGAGGTGTTTTACGAGGCGCAGTTTCGGGAGATAGAAAAAAAGTACCCCAACTTCCGCTTCACCATTGCGCTCTCGGAGCCTCGCCCCGAAGACCGCTGGAAGGGGGCAACCGGCTTTATACACCAGGTGATTTACGACAGCTACCTCAAAAGCCACGAGTCGCCGGAGGACGTTGAGTACTACCTGTGCGGCCCGCCCATGATGACCGCCGCAGCGACAAAAATGCTCTACGACTTGGGCGTTCCCGACGAGATGGTCATGTTTGACAACTTTGGCGGGTAGGCCGCCGGAAGGGAAGAGCGATATTTTGGGGGGAAAGCGCGCAAGGCATAAAAAAACCCTGTGAGTCGGAAAGAGACTTCACAGGGTTTTTTTCTATTTTCTCTGCTGCTAAAACATAGGGAAAATAGAAGTTGCCGGCGCTGGCCTTTTGGTTTTCTTTTTTGCCACAGCCTTCTTTGCGGGCGCAGCCTTCTTTGCAGGAACTGCCGCTTTTGCGGGAGTCGCCTTTTTTGCAGGGGTAGCCGCCTTTGCGGGCGCAGCTTTCTTTACAGGGGTTGCCGCCTTTGCGGGAGTTACCTTTTTTACAGGGGTTGCCGCCTTTGCGGGTGCAGCTTTCTTTGCAGGGGTTGCCGCCTTTGCGGGCTCAGCTTTCTTTACAGGGGTTGCCGCCTTTGCGGGAGTTGTCTTCTTTGCAGGGGTAGCCGCCTTTGCGGGAGTTGTCTTCTTTCCAGGGGTTGCCGCTTTTGCGGGAGTCGTCTTCTTTACAGGGGTTGCCGCTTTTGCGGGAATCGTCTTCTTTACAGGGGTTGCCGCTTTTGCGGGAGTCGTCTTCTTTGCAGGGATTGCCGCCTTTGCGGGAACAGCCTTCTTTGCAGGCGCCGCCTTTGCGGGAACAGCCTTCTTTGCGGGCGCCGCTTTTGCGGGCGCCGCCTTTTTTACAGGAGTTGCCACCTTTGCGGGAGTTGCCTTCTTTGCAGGGGTTGCAGCTTTTGCGGGCGCTGCTTTTTTTGCTGCCGGTTTAGCGGGGGTTGGTTTTTTTGCTGCTGGCTTGGCAGCGGGTTCTTTTTTTGCCATGATTGTTGTTTGCATTTTTTCTGCTGCTGCTTCACTGTTTTCTATATTTAAAGAAGGCGCAGCAACACTGCCTTCTTCAGCCGGATTTTTTAGCCTGAGGCCAAAATCGCTTAGTACGTTCATGTAGTTGATGAACGCGTCGTAAGGCGAGTCGTAGGGATTGAAATACTTGTGTACGTCGCCGTCGCTAAACCATTTGGTGGACATATAGTAAAAATGGTCGCTGTTTTGCAACATGCGCCATTCTTTTAAAACAGCATCCTTGTTCAGCTTCAGCACGCTGTCGGACAGGGCGTAAATCTTGCTGAAAGCTTCGTTTTGCAGCTCGTTGCCCAGCCAAGCCGTCAAGTCGCGCTCTTCGTCGGCCCACGAAATAGGGTACTCTACCTTAATGGGGGCAACGGGTTGGTGCTTCTTTACGGTTTCGGACGGGGTTAAAAATTCAAAGTTGGTCTTCGATAAAATTTGACTTGGCAAATATCGGAAAAATTCAAATATCCCCGACATTGCCCACTGATGTTCTCCTAAAGTTTCATAATCCATGAAAAGATTTACAACCTCTTCCTTCTCGTCTATGGCGTTGACCCAGCTCACGTATTTGTCGGCGGTGAGCGGCCACTCGCTCCAGCTGCGGTCGGAGAAGCGGAAGGCAATGTCGTCGCTCAGCCTGAAGTTGCGCAGCAGCACCTTGAATTTGGGCACGGCAGCGTTTGCGTAAACGTAGTTGGGGCTTTTCCATCCCAGCACGTGCTTTGCGCCCTCGGTGAGCATGGCCACAAACCCCATTTGGGATACCTTTGCGCCTATTGCGTCGGAGTAGATGAGCTCGGTGTTTCGGAAGACGGTTGGGCGCTGCCCAAAGTGTTTTTCTACCAGCGCTCTGTGCTGCCTGACTTGCTGCTCAAATTCGTCGAAGTTGTCCAGCACGGAGGCGAGGGAGTGGACGCAGGTTTCGCCGAGGAACTCCACGCAGCCTGTTTTGGCGAGCGCCTTGAAGCTCTCCAGCACGTCGGGGGCGTACAGCTCAAACTGCTCCAGCGCAGCCCCCGAAATGGAGTAGCTTACCTTGAATTGCTTTCCGTGCTGCTTTATCAGCTCTAACATCAGGTTGTTGGCTGGCAGGTAGCAGCGCTCGGCTACCTTGCGCATGATTGTTCGGTTGGAGAATTCGTCATAGTAGCTGTGGTCTTTGCCTATGTCGAAAAAGCGGTACCGTTTCAGCCGAAAAGGCTGGTGAACCTGAAAGTAAAGACAAATCGTTTTTTTCATTTGCTCTTATTTATATTTTCCTCAAAATAAATTTTTTATAGTATAGTATACATGTTTTTTTCGTTCTCTCAAAGCTCGAGATCGGTTGTCCTGTGCTCGTGCGGCTACAGGTTGACGCCCGAAGCTATGGTATTTTCGTACACCTGCCGTATTTTTAGCGCAGCTTTGTCCCACTTGAGGCTTTCCACCTCCTTGTCGCCAAGTCGGATGAACATTTTGGTGAGCGCCGGATAGCGGAGAATTCCGTAAATGGCGTCGGCCATAGCGTCTACGTCCCAAAAGTCAACTTTTATGGCGTGGCTCAGCACTTCGGCCACCCCCGACTGCTTGGATATGATGGTCGGCACGTGCGCGCGCATGGCCTCTAATGGCGATATTCCGAAAGGCTCGCTCACCGATGGCATCACGTAAACGTCGCTCAGGGCAAACATGTGCGGCACGTCGGCGCCGCGCAGGAATCCGGTAAAGTTGAACCTGTCGGCGATTCCCAGCTTGGCCACGCGCCTGATCATGCGGTTGAGCATGTCGCCGCTGCCGGCCATCACAAAGCGGACGTTGCTGTACCGCTTGAGCACCTTGCTGGCCGCCTCGACGAAGTAGTCGGGGCCTTTCTGGTAGGTGATGCGGCCAAGGAAGGTTACTACTTTTTCGCTTGTTCCGCGCTGCACGTCGTCAAAGCTCGAGGTGTTGAAGTCAACCGCGTTGTGCACGGTGACCACCTTGTCGGGGTTTACGCCGTAGCGCGTGATGACGATGTTGCGCGTGAGGTTGCTCACCGTGATTACCTTGTCGGCCTCAGCCATTCCCCGGCGTTCGATGTCGTACACCATTTGGTTAACGTTTTCGCCGCTGCGGTCGAACTCCGTAGCGTGCACGTGTATCACCAGCGGTTTCCCGGAGGCTCTTTTTGCCGATATGCCGGCGAGGTAGGTGAGCCAGTCGTGTGCGTGGATAACGTCAAAATCGTTTTGCTGCGCAATGGTGTGCGCCAGCATAGCGTACTGCGCCACTTCGTTCAGCAGGTTTTTCCCGTACCCTCCGGCAAACTTGAAGCGGCGGGCGAAGTGCGAGGTATGCGTAATAGCGCCGTCGCGCACTTTGGTTGAGGTAACGTTCTCGAACTCCTCCGGCGAGAGGTACGGCAGCAGGTACGAGCCTGCCTCGAGGTACACCAGATTTTTCCACAAATCAGCCACCTCGCTTGCGCTGCCCTCAAGCGTAACATCCTCGGCGCTTACCATGCGGGCGCTCCGCTGGTCTTCGTCGCCGTAGGCCTTGGGAACGACAAAAATCATGTCAACGTTGTGCTTTGCCAAACCTTTGGTAAGCCCGTAGCACGCCGTTGCCAGCCCACCTGCAACGTGGGGAGGAAATTCCCATCCAAACATCAATACTTTCATTGCTCTCTATTTTTGCTGCAAGCCTCCGGGCAGCCCTACCTGCCGCCTGAGCGGGCAAGGGCGCACCTTGGCGCTCTTACAGCGCTCAATTTTAATATTCTTAATTCCTTGTTTTCTTACTGTGGCGCGAAAGCCTGCGCTTCCGCTTTTATTCTAATTCTAAAGCCGTTGTCCCGCCCTCTCAGCGTGAGGGGGGAGGCTATTTTTTCTCATACTCCTCTATCAGGCGGATAGCTCTGAGCACCTCGCCCACGCTCCATGCCTGCGAGATGCAGCCGTTGGGGTTGTGGGGCGGGTCGCCGTCGTACACCTCGGCGATAGAGCAGATGCCGTAGTCGTTCATGTCCTCCTCGAACTGCTCCACTATCCACTTGGCCTTTGCAACGAAAGCCTTGCCGTGCAGCTTGAGGTTGCCCTCGATGTAGTGGCCTATGAGCCACGGCCACACCGTGCCCTGGTGGTAGGCTCTGTCGCGTGCAGGCTGGTTGCCCTCGTACCGCCCCTCGTAGAGCGGATTTTTGGGCGCTAGCGTTCGCAGCCCTTTTGCCGTGAGCAGCTCGCGCCCTACGGCATCCAGCACCTGGCGGCGCTTGTTTTCCGATATGGGCGAATATTTGAGCGACGTTGCAAAAATCTGGTTGGGGCGCGTGAACACGTTTTGCGATTTTGCGTCCACGTAGTCGGCTAAGTGACGCCGTTCCTTGCACCAGAACATGGGTTCGTAGGAGGTACGAATTATTTCGGGGAGGTTTTTCCACGCGGCAACAAAGCGCGTATCCTTAAACTCGCCGGCCAGCTCCAGCGTGTAGCAAATGGCGTTGTACCAGAGCGCGTTTATTTCCACCTGGTAGCCTGTTCTGGGGGTTACGGGCAGCCCGTCCACAATAGCGTCCATCCACGTGAGCGCCTTAAATGGCTCTTCAGCCCACACCAGCCCGTTTTCGTGCATGGCAACGCCGCCTGTTCCGTTGCGGAAGGCCTCCAGGATGGTTTTCATGCTTTTGCCGTAGCTCTTCCACACGCCCGCTCTGTCGCCCGTAAACGCCTCGTACTGCTGGATAGTCCAGAAGTACCACAGCGGTGCGTCGACGGAGTTGAAGGCGGCGCTTTCGCCCGTTCCGATGTTTGGGAAAAGCCCGTCCTTGAGCTCGCGGCTCATGGTGTCGATTACGTCCTTGCAGGTTTTTATTTTTTCTTCGGCGTCGCTCTCCGTAGAGCTGATGGCGGCAAGCGTAATGCCGGGCAGGGCGATGAACGTGTCGCGCCCCCAGCGGCCAAACCACGGGTAACCGGCCACCACCTCCGTATTTTTTCCGCGCCGCACGATGAACTGGTCGGCGGCATTTTTGAGGCATCCTTTGAACGAAATTTTTTCGGGGCGTTTGGCAAGCTCTGCGTCAAATTTTTTCTCCAACCCCGCCGGAGCGACTTTGCTGAGCGAGGCCGAGAAGATAACGCTTTCGCCCTTCTGCAGGGGCAGCTCAAAGAATCCGGGGACGAACAGGTCTTCGCGGGCGTCGTAGCCTCGCTTGGCCTCCTCGATGTACTCTACGTTGTTGTACCAGTCGGGTACGGCCACGAACTCGGCCTTTTTGCTGAGCTGCATGTTCAGGGTAGGAAATTCGGGGTAGAGCGTATTTGCCACGCCGTTTTGCACCACCTCGTGCTTCACGCAGGCCTGCATGTTGGCGTGGCTCAGCGCGTGCGCGTTGCGAAAGGCGAGGTAGGGTTTTAGCCGCAGCTTGGTGCTGGAGTGCGCGTCCAGCAGCGTGAAGCGAATGAGCGCCTGGTCTTCGTTGTGCACCATGAGCAGCTCCTTGCGCAGGTAAACGCCGCCCACCCTGTACTCGATGGTAGGCGTGGGGTCGTACCTGAAATCCACGATGTACTTGTGGCCGCGCGGCTCGTAGATCTTGCCCGGGTAGCGGTGTATGCCAAAGTTGAATGCCTTGTCGTGCTGAATAATCGACTCGTCGAGCGATGAGAGCAGCACATACCGCTCGCCGCCGAGCTCCTCAATGGGGCATACCAGCAACCCGTGGTACTTGCGCGTATTGCAGCACACAATAGTAGTGCTCAAATAGCTGCCGGCACGGTTGGTGCACAGCATTTCACGATGTAGCGCATACTCCAAGTTGACTAACTTTTCCTTATTGAATTTCAAGTAGGACATACCAATAATTTGTGTATTATAGCCGTTGTTGTTAATAAAATGGTCTCAACCTGCTGATGTTGAACACAAGTAGGGACGACAAATTTAGAGAGAAAAAAATATTAAACCAAATTTTTCAATATTTATTTTTGTTTTTGAGAAAAAATTTTTCCCTGCGGGCGCGAATACAGGGTTGGTCGGGATACCCTGTATGCCTTGTTTTTCGGGCGTTGCAGGTGCGCAACGCTTTGAAAAAACGCAAGTAATCAGGGGTATATTTTCTGCCCTTTCGATTCGCATAAAAGTTACCTGCCAAGCGGCGGGTAAGAGTTTATGTTTTTACTCTTCGGCAAGCTTGCGCCATTGAACTATTAGAGATTATGCCCGTTTAAAAACAAGTCAAATTTTGCCGACGGATGAATCAAAAAAATCATCGTAACAA
>JAIRSZ010000095.1 GCA_031255195.1 Prevotellaceae bacterium
ACTGTTCCCAAAACCTACCGTTCTGAGCTCATTCTGCGCACCAACAGCCTTGCGAGCAGCATTGTCATTGAAGGCATTGAGAACTTAAACAATGCCTTTAAATCAAAAAATTACGAAGAGGTATCGAAGCTGCTCAACGTTAACGAAAGCGAGATGTCCAAAATATACCACCTGGAGGTTTACTACGGGATGGCGCCGGGCGAGGTAAGTAACCTTGGTATGCCAAGATTCTACACCCGGAGCGATAAGGTTGATACCATACCCGACGGGATGGTTTCAAAGTACATCAAAATTGTAGCGGAGGTATTTGACGAGGATGTATATCCCAAGCTCACGTTGGGGTTACTTTACTTTATCAATAGCGGTTCCTTTGGCAACGGGTTGAATGTAGCGCGCGTGGAGCAGATTAAGGCTCAGATTGCCCACGCGGAGCAGGGAATAACGGCGCTACAGCAGCTGTTGATTAACTATACCTATTCGAAGGGTAACACCATCTCCAACCTTCCCTTGCAGATGGAGATGGGCAGCCTCAAAAGCGAGCCGGTACAGCTGTACGACGCCATTGATGCGCTGTATAGCAGAAAAAGCGAGCTGGAACAGGAGCTTACCCTTTTCTCGCAGCTGGTTGCAATAATTGCTGATTTCAATAAGACGTATCGCATTGTACAACAGCCACATATATACATTCTTTGGGGCGCTGTTGCTGCTTTTGTGCTTGGTTTCTTTGGGCTGCTGCTCTGGGACAACCGTAAAAAATTTGCCAATGATAATTCTGGGAAAACGTAAAAATAAGGCACAAAAGCTGCCGATTTGCCTTACGCTCGCTCTTATACCTCTGCTTACGCTTGCTCAGCCTCGCACAAGCTTTATTGAGACGCTCGAAAGGCCGACGCCATGGGCTGACTCGCTCTTGGCAACGCTTAGCACGCGCGAAAAAATAGCTCAGCTGATGATGGTTGCCGCCTACTCCAACAAAGGAAACAGCAGCGCGCACGTCAACGAAGTGGCAAGTTTGGTGGCGCAGCATAAGGTGGGCGGCATTATTTTTTTTCAGGGAACGGCTGTCAGGCAGGCCAAGTTGACCAACTACTACCAGTCTCTTGCCCCAATACCGCTGCTTGTAGGCATGGACGCCGAGTGGGGGGTGGGCATGAGGCTGGATAGCGTTCCCAAATTTCCCTACCAAATTGCGCTTGGCGCTCTGCCAAACGATTCGCTCATCTACCGCATGGGCGTGGAGGTTGCCCGACAGTTTAAGCAGCTGGGTATGCACGTCAACTTTGCCCCCGTAGCCGACGTGAACAGCAACCCCGAAAATCCGGTTATCAACGCCCGCTCTTTTGGGGAGGATCCGAAGGCTGTAGCCCGCAAGTGTGTGGCCTACGCCAGCGGGTTGCAGGACAACGGAGTGATAGCCTGCGCAAAGCACTTCCCCGGGCACGGCAACACCGATAAGGATTCGCACAACGAGCTCCCTACGCTGCACAGCAGTCGGGAAACCTTTGAGCAGGTTGACTTATTCCCCTTCAAAAAACTTATAGACAACGGTATAGGCAGCGTCATGGTGGGACACCTCAGCGTACCAAAGCTGGACGCGAACGAGATATCGAGCCTCTCGGAAGAGCTGTCCGACAAGCTACTCCGCAAAAACCTCAACTTCAAAGGGCTGCTGTTTAGCGACGGTATGCAGATGCAGGCGATTGCGCAACGCTACTCCTACACTGAGGCTAACCTGAAAGCCCTGATGGCCGGAAACGATATGCTCATCTACCCGCTCAACGTTGGACTTAGCATTGATATTATAGAAAAGGCGGTGAACAACGGGTCGTTTCCCGTGGAGCTGCTCAACCAGAAATGCCTGCGCGTGCTCAAGGCCAAGTATTGGCTCGGGCTGAACAATGGCGCTCCAGAGATAGACACAAACAACCTCACGCAGCGGCTTTACCCGCAGAGCGCACAGCAGCTGTGCACGCAGCTCGTGGAGTCGGCCATGACCATAGCGGCCGACAAAAACAGCTTCCTTCCCATAAAGCGCTTAGACACGCTGCGCATAGCCTACATAGAGGTAAGCAGAAACAACAACCGCAGCAGCACCTTCCTGAATGTGGCGCGCCGCTACACCTCGCTCGATATGTACAGGGTCAACCAGACCAAGCCCGCCGACTACGATTCGCTGGTGCAAAAGCTGGAGAGTTACAACCTTGTGCTCGTCGGCTACATGGACATCAACCAGCGCACACCCCAGCGCAACTTCAACATGAACAGTAACTTTTGCAGCTGGCTGGCGCAGCTGGCGGCAAGCAAGCGCACGGTGCTTATCCTGTACGCCAACCCCTACACGCTGCCCAAGGTGGGTGGCTGCGAGGCGTTCGAGAGCGTGCTGCTGGCCTACAACGGTGAAGGAGACTACCAGCGAGCGGCTGCCCATGCGCTGTTCGGCGCAAATCCTGTTGTGGGGAAAAGCCCCGTGGCCGTACCCAACCACATAAAGGTGGGCGAAGGCGTACAGAAGCCAACGCGGGTGCGCCTTAAGCATGGCACGCCACAGGAGCTCAACATCAACCCCGAACGGCTGGCGGAGGTAGATTCGATGGTTGCCAACGCCATTAGCAGGCAGGCATTCCCCGGATGTCAGGTGCTGGCCGCGCACAAGGGCGTGATTTTCTACCACAAGGCGTTTGGCCACCATACCTACCAGAACGAAACCACCGTGGAGCTGAGCGACCTGTACGACGTAGCCTCCGTTACGAAGATTACGGCAACGCTGCCCGTGATTATGAGGATGGTGGAAAGCAAAAACATTGACCTCAGCGACCGAATAAGAAAGTACGTTTCGCTTGACGAAACAGACGACAAAGGCAGGCTTGTGGTGCGCGACTTGCTGCTGCATCAGTCCGGCCTGAAGGCGTGGATTCCGTTGCACGTGGCGTTTATGCACCCCGTGTTTGCCAACCAGCCGCTGCTCAGCATGTCGCAATCCGAAACGCACCCCTTTAAGTTCTACGAGCATACATACCTCAACAAGTTTCACACGCTGGACACCTCGTTTTTCAGCGCCGAGCGCACGCCGGACCACCCCTTCCCCGTGGCCGACAGCATTTACGCGAACAGCGCTGTCAGAGAAAAAATTTACCAGATGATTGACGACAGCCCGCTTCTGGAAGCGCGCTACCGCTACAGCGACCTCGGCTTTTACTACCTGCAACGGGTGGTGGAAAACGTGTCGGGCAAGGGGTTGGACGCAATGGCCGACAGCTTGTTCTACAAGCCGCTGGGGATGAAGCGCACGGCGTACCTTCCGTTGCAAAAGTTTGACCGCAATAACATTGTTCCCACCGAGTGGGAATATTCATTTCGCCATCAGCTCATTCACGGCTACGTGCACGACCACGGCGCGGCCATCATGGGTGGCGTGGCCGGACATGCAGGTCTGTTCTCCACCTCCTACGATATGGCAAAAATAATGCACTTGTACCTGTGGCGCGGCAGCTACGGCGGCACGCAGCTGATAGAGCCTGAAACGGTGGACAAGTTTACCCAACGCAGCAACTCCGACAACCGGCGCGGGCTGGGCTTTGACAAGCCGGAGACAGACCCGCAAAAAAGAAGCCCCGTATGCCCCGAAGCTTCGCCGGAAAGCTTTGGGCACTCAGGATTCACCGGCGCTTTTGTGTGGGCTGATCCGCAGCGCGAGCTGGTGTACGTGTTCCTCTCCAACCGCGTGCACCCCGACAGCAACAACAGGATGATTACCACTACCGGCATACGCACCAACATACTTCGCGAATTCATCATGGCGATAGACGAGGCTAAAAAATTGCAGTAGCTGCTGTGCGTTTTTTGGTTCGCTTGGCAAGCCCCGCAGGGGCTTTAAAAGCCAAGCGTTTTCGTCGGCAAACTCCGCACTCTTGACTCGCATTGGTTTATATAGAAAAAAATCTTAGGTAAAATAGCAAACAACGAATGGCAAGCATATTTTTAAAACCCGGAAAGGAGGAGGCGCTGCTGCGCTACCATCCGTGGGTGTTTTCGGGGGCGTTGCAAAGCGCCAAAGGTCACCCCGAAGAGGGCGACGTGGTGGAGGTGTATTCGTCCGCAGGGCAGCTGCTGGGGGTGGGGCACGCGCAGGTGGGCAGCATTGCCGTGCGCATGTTGAGCTTTGAGGCGGCAAAAATTGACGTTGACTTTTGGCGGCAGAAGCTGCAAAGCGCCTTCCGCCTGCGCGAAAAAATAGCGCTCAGCGAGGGCACTACCTGCTACCGCCTCGTGCACGGCGAGGCCGACGGGCTACCGGGCTTGGTGGTGGACATTTACGGCAGCACGGCGGTGCTACAGGCGCATAGCGTGGGCATGTACCTTGCGCGGCACGAGCTTGCGCAGGCTTTGCGCAGCGTGTACGGCGACAGCTTGAAGGCGGTGTACGACAAGAGCGCGGGGACAATGCCCGCCAAGGCAGATTTGAACGCCGCCAATGGCTACCTGTGGGGAGAAAAGCAGGCAGAGCTGATTCTGGAAAACGGGCTGAAATTTGAGGTGGATTGGGAAGAAGGGCAAAAGACGGGATTTTTCCTCGACCAGCGCGACAACCGTAGCCTGTTTGAGCGGTATAGCCGCGGGCGCAACGTGCTCAACATGTTTTGCTACACCGGGGGCTTCTCGGTGTACGCCTTACGCGGCGGCGCGGCGCACGTGTGCTCGGTGGACAGCTCCGCCCGCGCCGTGGAGCAGGCCGGCAGAAATGTTGCGCTCAACTTTGGCAGCCAGGCTGCCCACGAAGCCTGCGCTGCCGACGGGTTTGATTTTTTGCAGGGCGCTGCCGGCAAGTACGACCTGATAGCGCTCGACCCTCCGGCTTTTGCCAAGCACGTGGGCGCTGTCAAGAACGCGCTACAAGCTTACCGCCGGTTGAACGCGCTTGCGCTGAGGCAGGCGCCGCAGGGCGGTATTATCTTTACTTTTAGCTGCTCGCAGGTGGTGAGCAGAGAACAGTTTTGCAGCGCAATCTTCTCGGCGGCGCTGGATAGCAAGCGGAGCGTGCGCATCCTCCACCGCCTTGCCCAGCCGCCAGACCATCCGGTGAACATATACCACCCCGAGGGCGAATATTTGAAAGGGCTGGCGCTGTACGTGGCATATGGAGAAATCTCCTGCAAAGAAAGCAGGTGGGTTTGAGGAAAGAAATCCGCCCGCAGAGCCGGTTTTTTGCCCGCCTGCGCCCCGTTCTCAGAGCGTAACGTTGGTCAACCCGCGCTCGGCGTCTACCCACTCTGCGCCCTCGTATCGGGCAAACCACGTCAGCTGGCGTTTGGCGTAGCGGCGCGTGTTGCGCTTGATGAGCTCCACGGCTTCGTCGAGCGACAATTCTCCGTCGAGGTGGCGGAACAGCTCGCGGTAGCCTACCGTCTTGAGCGCGCTCAGGTGGCGGTAGGGCAGCGCCTGCCGCGCCTCGTCCAGCAGCCCCTGCGCCATCATCTGGTCAACGCGGGCGTTTATTCTTTCGTACAGCGTCGCTCGGCTGCGATTCAGCACAACGAAGCGGATGTTGAATCCGCGATTTTTGGGAGAGTGTCGGCGAAATTCCGAGAACGGCCTGCCCGCCGACAGGCACACCTCCAACGCCCGCACCACGCGCGCCGGATTTTTCAGGTCTACCATGCTGTAGTAGCTGGGGTCTAAGATGCGCAGCTCGCGGCGCAGGCTGTCGAGGCCCTCGCGACGCAGGCGCAGCGCGAGGCTTTCCCGCAGCTCTTCGTCCACCGCAGGCGTGCTGTCTATGCCAAAGCACACCGCGTCGATGTACAGCCCCGAGCCGCCCACTAAGAGCAGCGTGGTGTGCTGCGCAAACAATTCGTTAATCAGGGCAACGGCCTCCTGCTCGTACTGCCCAACGGAGTAGTGATGCTGAACGGAGCGGCAGGCAATAAAGTGGTGTGGCACGGCGCGCAGCTGCTCCGGGGTGGGGCGGGCTACGCCGATGCAAAGCTCACGGTATATCTGCCGCGAATCGCAGGAAATGATGGGTGAACCTGCCTTTTGCGCAAGCGCAAGGCTGAACTCTGTTTTGCCCACTCCCGTTGGCCCCGCCAGAACTATCAGCGTTTTGGGGGCTGCGGGAGCGGTAAAGAGCACGGAAGGCTGCGGCTTACTCGTCTCCTCCTGACGAAGTGCTGTACACGCTGGCATCGAAATCGGGCATTGCCTGGTCAAAAATGGAGGAGAATATGCTGCTCGACCGCCCAATCTGCATGGGCGGATCGCCGCTTTCGGAGGCAACACGGGGGTAACGGGTACGCGCCGCCGGCTCCAGCATTTCCCGCAGCTCAACCATAAAGCTGCGGTGGTGGATTACGTCAAACGTGTAGAGTAAGCGGTGATGGTGGGCGCGCACTAAGCTGCCCATAGTTACCTCGTCCATAAGTTCGGTGCCGTCAATGCCCAAAAGAGAAAACCTGCGCTCTGCGCTCCACTGCTCGCTGGCGGTGAAGAACAACACGGGTTGCGACTCGTCGTAGTCCAAATCATTCTGAACAAAGCGATGAAAGTCGTACAGCGTTTGCTCTGCATCTACGTCATACTCGCGCTTAAACTCCGGTTTTTCCGGAAAACTCAACTTAAATCGGGCTATCATGTTATTGATAAATATATCGTAAATATACAACAAATTCTCAATCTACTATGCAGGCGCATAAAAAATTGGGTAGCTGCCTGTACTGCGGATAGTTGGGGCTAAACCGCAAAAATTGCACTTCTGTTGGCGCAAGCGCTCTGACAGGCAGCGCTCAAGGCCGCACCGCGTGAGGCGTAAAAAAACCGCGTGAGGAGCAAATACGCTCTACCTCAGCCCATGAACGTACTTGGCGGCAAATACAAAAAATTTCACTAAATTTGTGCGATTTGAAGCAAGAAAAAACATACACGTACCCGCCACTTGTTGCCGTCGACAGCACATTTAACGTGCACGGCGGCAGCGCGCTGCACCTGTCCATTCAGAGCGATTTGGAGGGGCTGTGCCTGTGCGTGCTCGACTTGGACAGGCGTCAGTACGTTGCCTTTAAGTCCATGCCCTACGAGCGGCCTGTGGTTGACTACAACGACATGCAGTCGGCGTTGAGCTCGCTGCTCGGCGCAGATCCGCTGTTCAACGTCGGCTACTGTAGCGTATCGTGCATGTACGCCTCGCGCCACGCAACGGTTATCCCCATGTCGATGTTCGACAGCAACCTGCTAAAGTCGTTTTTGGAGCTTAACGACACCATCAACGAGCTCGACGAGGTGCACAGCCACCCCATCCCGCAGCTGGACGCTGTGGCGGCGTTTGCCGTGCCAAGCCCGCTTGCCGCCACGCTTCTGAAAAAGTACGGGAAGGTAAAGTTTTACCACCAATGCGTCCCCATGCTCTCGTTCCTGCAGCGGCACGCAGGCAAGTGCAACCCGGATGGGCTGCTTGCCGTAAACCTCAACCGCGGCTTTGCCGACATTGCCCTGTACGTTCACGGCGCCCTCAGGATATACAACTCTTTTGCGCTGCAATCGCCCGAAAATTTGGCCTACTTCATGCTGGCCGTCACCTGTCGGCACGGGGTGTCGGAGAAAAAAACAAGCGTGCTTTTTTCGGGGGATGTTGAGCCGTACATAAAGGTTATCCCGCCCTTTTTTCACGAGCTCGTTCTGGACGAGCCGCGCACGCAGATGAGCGTTGCGCGCGAGCTGAGCGACGTTGCCAATCACCGGTTTTCTCACCTGTTTTCCCTCTACGAATGCGCATAGTGAGCGGCCAACATCGGGGGCGCGCCATTCTTCCGCCCAAAAATTTCAGTGCACGTCCCACCACCGACTTTGCCAAGGAGTCGCTATTCAACATCATTGCGGTGAACTTTGACGTGGAGCAGCTTGCCGCGCTGGACTTGTTTTCGGGTACCGGCAGCATCAGCTACGAGCTTGCCTCGCGCGGCTGCCGCAGCGTCGACAGCGTAGAGGTTGACTTTCGCCACCACGCCTTCATAAAAAAAACGGTGCAGGCGCTCCGGCTGCCGCAGGTGCGCTGCTTTAGAGCCGACGCCTTTTCGTTTCTTGCCTCCTGCAAGGAGGCGAGCTACGACATTATTTTTGCCGACCCGCCCTACAGCATGGAGGGCATTGAGCGGCTTCCGCGAGCGGTTTTCGAGCGTCGGCTGCTCACCCCCGACGGGTGGTTTATTCTGGAGCACTCCAGAGACAAAACCTTTTCCGACTTTGCCCACTTCAAGGAGCAGCGTAGCTACGGTAGCGTAAATTTCAGCATCTTCCGCCGCGAGGCGTAAAAAAAAGAGCCGAAAAGTTTGCAGATATGGAAAAAAACGCTACTTTTGTAGCCTCAAAAAATTTGGTGCGGTAGTTCAGCTGGTTAGAATACGTGCCTGTCACGCACGGGGTCGCGAGTTCGAGTCTCGTCCGCACCGCAGAAAGAGAGAGGGTAGCAACGGAAAAAGTTGCTACCCTTTCTCTTTTTTGCAATGTCGTGTCCTCCTGACTTTTACATAATCCGCTCAATCATTGAGATTGTGCGCGGCGGTTTTGCCGGTACGCCAGAACAGCGCGTATCGCCCCGTAGGAGTGCTCCTGATTTAGCGCCAAAAATATTTGCTTTAAGTTCTGGTTCTGATCTGCCGTCTTTCCTACTTCCTCCTCAATAGCGCTGATTTGCTCGCTGCTCAGCCACCTGTGGATGTCAAAATCGCCAAGCTCTACCATTTGCACAAGGTGCGATTCCACCGTAGTCTTGGCGATGTTGCGCGCGCTTGCAATCTGCTCTATCGTTTGTCCTCCGTCGAACATTTCCAGCGTTACTCTCGCCGAATCGCCTTTCAGCGGCTTGTGCTTTTCCCCGACAGGCTCTACTTTCAGCGGTTTGTGCTTTTCCCCGACAGGTTCTACCTTCACCTCGCGCTTTGGCGGCTCCACGTTTGCCAGGCACACGCCGTCGTACTTTATCACCTGTAGCCTGTTGAGCACAAACAGCACATCCATTTCTACCTCCACCAGCGCCTTGATGTACTCCTTTACCAGTTCCGCCTTTTTTACCTGCGCGGCGTGCAGCTGTAGCGGCAGCAAAATTTCGTTGTATATGTTGAGGTAAAAGTAGCTGGCCGCTTTTTGCACGCGCTGCTGCATGGGCTGCACATCGCCTGTCTGCTGCGTGTGGCCGATGAGCTTTCCCAGCACGGGGGCGAACTTGTCGGCAACTCCCTTTAGCGACTTTGCCTTTCGGTAAATTTCTCCTGAGAGCAGCTGCGCCTTTTCGTGCTCTGGGATTTTTTTCTCCTGCACCAGCTCGACGAATTTTCTTGCGGTGGCGGTCAGCGGTTGCAGGTTGAATACCTTGAGCAGCTTTTGGGCGCAGAAGCGCGGCTTCTCTACCTGTAGTACCTTCCGCAGCCTGTCAACGGAATCTTCCCTTTCGGAGAAGGCTATAACGTTGTCGTCGATGGTGATGCTTTTGGGGGTGATGCGCGATTGCAGCACAAGCCCGCCGAGGGTGGTGCAGCGGCTCAGGGCTACGTAAACCTGCCCGGGGGCAAACGCCTGCTCTGCGTCGATGATGGCGCGATCGAAGGTTAGCCCCTGGCTTTTGTGGATGGTGATAGCCCAGCCCAGGCGTATGGGGTACTGCGTAAAAGAGCCGAGCTCCTCCTCGTTCACGGAGTTCGTCTCGCGGTTGAGGAAGTAGCGGATGTTCTTCCACGTTTCGCGGCCTACCGTCAGCTGCGGGAAGGTTTCGTCCACAGGCTGCACCTTTATTTCCTTGTCGCTAATTTCCGACACCACCCCCAACATGCCGTTGTAGTACTTCCTGTCCTGGCCGGTATCGTTTTTTATGAAGATAACCTGTGCGCCCTGCTTTAGCTCCAGCTCCATGTCGGTGGGCAGCGAGTTTTCCGAAAATTCGCCCGTTATGTTGCCCCGAAAGCAGTACTTCGGGGAGGGCAGCTCTTGCAGCTTTTGCGCGTTTATGCGGTCAATGCGGTAGTTGTGGGTCGACAGGATGATGTACCGCTCGCTGTCGGACGGCTTAAAGTTGTACTTAAAGCGTTCGTTGAGCGTGTTCATATCGTCGTTGTTCAGCTTGCCGAGCCGCACCTTGTTGAGCAGGTCGATAAACTTTTGCTCCTTTTGGCGGTAGATTTTCTTCAGCTCGATGTGCAGCGGGGGCGCTTTTTCCCAAGCTTTGGCGTGAAAAAAGAATTGGCTCTGGTAGTGCGGAGCCAGCAGCTCCCATTCGTCCTCCTTGGCCACAGGCGGCAGCTGGAACACGTCGCCGATGTAGAGCACCTGCGCGCCGCCAAAGGGCTGCATGTTGCTACGGTAGCGGCGCAGCGCGGCGTCGACAGCGTCGAGCAGGTCGGCGCGCACCATGCTGATTTCGTCAATCACCAGCACGTCAAAGCTCCTCAGCAGGTCTATCTTTTGCTTTGTCATGCGAAAGTGGGTTGTTGCTTTGCTGTAGCCCACGCCGGGGATGTAAGGCTCAAACGAAAGCTGGAACAGGGAGTGCAGCGTTACCCCGCCAGCGTTGATGGCCGCCACGCCCGTGGGCGCTGCCACCAGCACCTTCTTGTCGCTGTGCTCGCGGACGTACTTGAGGAAGGTTGTTTTTCCGGTGCCGGCTTTTCCGGTGAGGAAAATATGCTGCGACGTGTTGTTTACGAGGTCTAACGCCAGCTGAAATTCTTGGTTAGAGAGGTCGGGGTTTGTCATAAATAGTGTTTTACGTCAAATTTATGTCTCGGTGCATCTTCGCTTTAAGCCAAAAAATAAGTACAATTATTTGAATTTAAAATGGTTGATATTATGTCGGCTAAACTTTTACTTCCAGCGAAACGGGGCAGTGGTCGGAGTGTACGGCCAGCGGGTGTATTGCAGCGCCTTGCAGCGCCGCCCTGAGCGACTCCGTACACAGAAAGTAGTCAATGCGCCATCCGAGGTTTTTGCTGCGGGCGCCGGAGCGGAAGCTCCACCAGCTGTACTGTTCGGGCTGCTGGTTGAAAACACGAAACGTGTCCACAAACCCCAGCCCGATAAAGCTGTCGAACCACGCGCGCTCTTCGGGCAGAAATCCCGATACCGTTTCGTGCCTTTCGGGGTGGTTGATGTCAATGGGCTTGTGGCAGATGTTGAAGTCGCCGGTGATGATCAGGTTTGGCCTTTCGCGGCGCAACGCCGTGATGTAGCCCGTAAAATCCTCCAGGTAGCGCATTTTGAACGCCTGCCGCTCGTTGCCGGTAGTGCCCGACGGAAAGTAGGAGCACACGAGCGTGAACGCGCCAAAGTCGGCGCGAATAACGCGCCCCTCGCGGTCGTAGTCGCCCACGTTCATGCCCGGCTGCACGCTCTCCGGCTTGGCTTTGCAGAGCACCGCCGTGCCGCTGTAGCCCTTCTTTTCGGCCGAGTGCCAGTAGAGGTACTCGTAGCCCAGCGCGCGAAATGCGTCCTCGTCAATTTGCTCCCGAACAGCCTTAAGCTCCTGAAAGCAAACTATATCTGCATCGGTTTCACGTAGCCACGCTACCAAACCCTTGCTCATGGCCGACCTGACGCCATTCACGTTGTACGAAATTAACTTCATGTACGTATAAGTATCCTATTTTGTGCTACCTTTGCCACAAAGATAGGAATTTTATGGACGAAAAAAAAACAGGGTTAGTGGTAAAAGCCGCCGGAAGCCTTTACACGGTGCAAGACGCAACGTCGGGTGCGCTGCACGTGTGCAAGATTCGCGGAAAGCTGCGGCTGCGGGACACGCGCACAACCAACCCGCTGACGGTGGGGGACATTGTGCGCTACGAAGCCGGCAGCACACCTGTGGTAACGGAGCTGATACCCCGCCGCAACTACATCATCCGCAGGGCGGCCAACCTGTCGAAGGAGGCGCACATTGTGGCGGCAAACATCGACCAGGCTTTCCTGATTGCTACGGTCGACCTGCCGCGCACAAGCTGGGAGTTCATCGACCGCTTTTTGGCTTCGGCCGAGGCGTACAAAATTCCGGTTTGCATCGTCATTGCCAAGACAGACCTGTACGACGGGGAGCGGCTGCAGGAGGCGGCGCACCTGGAGGCAACCTACAGCGCCATTGGCTACCGCGTGCTCAGAACGTCCATTAAGGAGGCCGATAGCGTAAACGCCGTCAGGCCGCTACTGGCCGACAAAATAACGCTCTTTTCCGGCAACTCCGGCGTGGGTAAGTCGAGCCTGATAAATGCGCTGAACCCGCAGCTGGGGCTGCGCGTCGGCGAAATTTCGGACTACCACAACAAGGGGCGGCACACCACAGCCTTCTCCGAAATGTTCGAGGTTGCCCAAAACAGCTACGTGGTCGATACGCCCGGCGTAAAAGGGTTTGGTCTGGTGGACATTGAGCCGCGCGAGCTGTCGCACTTTTTTACCGAAATTTTTGCCGCCTCGGGCGCGTGCAGGTTCACCAGCTGCACGCACGTGCACGAGCCGGAGTGCGCAGTGCGCAAGGCCGTAGAGCAGGGCAAAATCAGCCAAAACCGATACGTCAGCTACCTCAAGATGTTGGAGGGCAACGAAAAGTACAGAAGGTGAGCCGCTGCGCCCTGCGCGGCGGGATT
Source organism: Prevotellaceae bacterium (assembly GCA_031255195.1). Classification (GTDB taxonomy): domain Bacteria; phylum Bacteroidota; class Bacteroidia; order Bacteroidales; family UBA932; genus JAITMY01. Next base: position 12,612 of record JAIRSZ010000095.1, read on the forward strand.
TTTTTTTGCGGTTGCCGAAGGATCGCTACTCGCCTGCCGCTGCCAGCGCGTTTACGCAGGCGGCAACGGCTGTGTAGTCAATGTCGTTCATGCAGCGAAAGTGCCTTCGGGGACACTCGCTGAAGCCTATCTTGGAGCAGGGACGGCAGCGGAGATTTTTCACCTCGAAAATTTGCGATTTTTCGCCGGGGTAGTACGGGTACATGCCAAACTCCGGCACGGTATTTCCCCACACGGAAATGATGTTTTTTTTGAGCGCCGCCGCAATGTGCATCAGACCTGTGTCGTGCGCAATGACGACCTTTGCCCTGCTCACCAGCATGGCCGATTGGTAGATGTTCAGGATTCCGCAGGCATTGTGCACGCCGGGGCATATTCGGGCAACCTCGCTGCCCTGCTCGTGCTCGTCCTCGCCGCCCACCAGCACCACCGGAAGCGCAACCATGCGGCACAGCTCCACCATGCGTTGCAGGGGTATTTTTTTGGTTGCATGCTGCGCCCCGCAGACAAACGCAACGAACTTGTCCTTTACGGCCACCCGCTCAACGCTCGCCGGCAGCGTAACGTCTTTGGGGATAAAAAAGTCCAGCCCGCGGGCATCTATCTTGACGCGCAGCTCGCGCAGCGTCTCAAGGTATCTGTCGACAACGTGCAGCGGGGGCATGACGTTGATCTTAAAGTTCACCAGCAGCCACTTGCTCCATGTCAGCTTGTTGAAGGTGAATGACTTTTCGCCCAGCACGCTTTTCACCACAAAGCTGCGCAGGTTGCGGTGAAGGTCGAGGATGTAGTCGAAGCCCTCGGCGCGCAGCTCCTTTACCAGCGCCGGAAGGCTGCCGTCTAACACGTGAACTTTATGCACGTAAGGGTTGTGCGCTATGAGCGAGGCGTACTTTTTTTTGGTGACAAAGTGAATGTGCGCATCAGGGCGGCGCTTTTTGAGCATCCGCAGCACGGGCGTGGTGAGCACAATGTCGCCAATGGAGCTAAACCGTATAACTAAGTATTTGTATTTTGCCATGCCGCAAAAGTACAACATTTTTCAAAAATTTTGGAGGTTTCGCCTCCGGCGGAGCATTTCAAATTGTCGATTTTCTGTAGGAAAACCGTCTGCTTTTCGCACCACCACTGCTATTTGAACTCTCGGATTATTGTTGTATTTTTGCTTATAATTTTGAATAGGGTTGAGCTTTAGCCCATTTATTTAGCATGAATATCGTTATTGCAGGCGCGGGCGAGGTGGGCACGCACCTCTCAAGGCTGCTCTCGGAGGACAGCCACAGCATCACCGTAGTAGATCCGAGCGAGGAGCGGCTGCACGCCGTGGAGTCGAGCGTTGACGTGGTAATCGTGCAGGGCAGCACCACCTCCGTCGAGGTGCTGGAAAAAGCCAACATCCGCAAGGCCGACCTGCTCATTGCCGTTACGCCGAGCGAGGATACCAACATTGTTACCTGCATGTTGGGCAAAAAAATGGGCGCACGGCAAACCATTGCCCGCATCGACCACAACGAATACCTCGATGTTGAGAATCGCAGCACCTTCACCCACGCCGGCATCGACAACATGTTTTACCCCGAAAAAATTGCCGCAGGCGAAATCGTAAATCTCCTCAGCCAGACCAGCACCTCAGAGTACATCGAGTTTGCCAACGGCAAGCTGGTAATGATGGTCTTCCGGCTGGACGACGGCGCTCCCATCGCAGGGAAAACCGTCGCCGAGCTGACACATCGGGCAAAGAAGCTCGAGTACCGCGTTATCGCCATCAACCGCAACGAAAAAACGATCATCCCACACCGCCTCGACGCCTTCGAGCCTGGCGACCAGCTTTACATGATGACCACGCGCAACGGCATAAGCGAAATGCTGGAGTTTTCGGGCAAGGAGAATATTGAGGTGCATAACATGATAATACTTGGCGGCAGCCGCATTGGTATTAAGGTGGCGGCCTCGCTCGACCGCCGCCTGAACATCAAAATTATTGAGCAGCAGAAGGAGCGCTGCGTGAAGCTGGCCGAAATGTTCAAAAACGCCATGATCATCAACGGCGACGGGCGCAACGCCGAGCTCCTGCTCGAAGAGGGGCTGCAAAAAACCGACGCTTTTGTCGCGGTTACCGGAAGCTCCGAAACCAACATCCTCGCCTGCCTGCTGGCCAAGCAAACGGGCGTGCAGCGAACCATTGCCGAGGTTGAAAACCTCGACTACATACAGCTTGCCGAAAGCATCGGCATCAACACCATCATCAACAAGAAGCTTATCACTGCGGGGCACATCTTCAAGTTCACCCAGAACACCGGCGTGCAGGCGGTGAAGTACCTCACCGGCTCCGACGCCGAGGTGTTGGAGTTCATTGCCAAAGCCGGATGTCGGGCGAGCAAAGCGCTCATCAAGGATTTGGGGTTTCCCAAGAACACTATCGTTGGCGGCATTGTGCGCGGCGGGAAGGGTATCATTGCCACCGGCGCAACCGAAATCAGGGCGGGCGACCACGTGATTGTGTTTGCCTTAGACACAGACGCTGCCGCTGTGGGCGAATTTTTCCGGTAGCCGTTCAACGGCAAGCGTCGGCTACGCCATTCGCATACCTTTGTCAATTAGCGTGTTGTTGATAAGCTGCTTCAGCTCGTTTTCGTCGCCATGCTTGCAGACCATCAGCACATCGTGGGTATCTACCACTAAGTAGCCGTCCAACCCTTGCAGCACCACCAGCTTGTCGGCGGGCGCGTGCACAAGGCAATTCTTCACGCTGTTCAGCGCTACGTTCTCGAAAAACGGCTGCCGGCTGCCGGCGGGCAGCGCGTTGCCGTCGGCGTCCTTCTCCAGCTGGAGGTAAAGCGACGTCCACGTGCCCAAGTCCGACCAGCCAAAGTCGGCGCAGATAACGCACACGTTTTCAGCCTTCTCCATCACGCCGTAGTCGATTGAGATGGCGCGGCACTCGTTGTAAATGCCGGCAACGAGCTGCGCTTCGTCGGCGGTATGGTAGGCGCTGCGGCCTGCCTCAAACAGCTTGTTGAGGACGGGCAGGTGGGCGTGGAGGGCGGCGCGGATGGTTTGCAGCGTCCAGGCAAAAATGCCGGAATTCCAGAAAAATTCGCCGCTCTTGACAAAAATTTCCGCCATGTCGAGGGTGGGCTTTTCGGTGAACGTTTTCACGCGGCACACCGACCTGCTTCCGGCCTCCTTGACGTTTGCCACCTGAATGTAGCCGTAGCCCGTTTCGGGGCGGTTTGGTTTTATGCCAATCGTTATCAGGTTTTTGCTGGCCTCTGCTTCGCGTATGGCCTGCTCCATGACGCTGATAAACTCGGCCTCGTTCAAGATGAGGTGGTCGGCAGGGGCAACAATAACTGTAGCGTCGCTCACCTTTGTCAGCAGCTTGTGCGTGGCGTAGGCTATGCAGGGCGCAGTGTTGCGGCGCAGCGGCTCGAGCAGGATGTTGTCCTTCGGCAGCTGCGGCAGCTGCTCCGACACAAGCTTTTCGTAGTCGGCGTTGGTCACCACCACAATGTTTTCGGGCGGAATAATTTTGGCAAGCCTGTCGAAAGTTTGCTGGACAAACGTGCGGCCTACGCCCAAAATATCTAAAAATTGCTTGGGCTTAGCGTTGCGGCTAAGCGGCCAGAAACGGCTACCAATACCGCCTGCCATGATTATACCATATACCGGATTTTGCATTATTTATTGAAACTATAAAGTTATATATACAACAAAAATGTAACTTTGCAGTCGAAATGTGGAGGTAAGAAATGCCTCCCGCCTTTTTTAATGTAGCAAATATAAGTGAAATTATTCAGATGGTAAAAAAAATCAACATTATTCGTTGTTGTAAGCTCTCCCTCAAGGCCGGAGGACTTGCTCTTTTGCTCTGCACGCATGTTAGCGCCGCGCTTCACGCCGAGGGCATTCAAAAGCCTGCCAAGTGGAGCGTGAGCGCACGCCGCGTATCGGCAGGCGAGGCCGAGCTGCTGCTTTCCGCAGCCATCGAAAAGTCGTGGATGGTTTACTCCGTGAACGTTCCCGAAGACGGCCCCATGCCCATATCCGTAACGCTCGCTGCGGGCAACGGCCACAAGCCTGCGGGCAAGCTCGTCGAGCTGAGCGCCCCCAAGGAAAAGTACGACGAAATGTTTGGCATGACGGTCAAGTATTTTGTAAACGAGGTGAAGCTCTCGCAGCGCGTTGCGCTGAGCGATGCTTCCGGCGCACCCGCAACCATATCGGGAAGCGTTGAGTACCAATGCTGCAACAACATGGAGTGCGTGCTGCTCGACGACGACTTCTCCGTGCACATTCCGGCGCAGGCTTCGGAGCCGGAACAAAAACCGGAACAAAAGCCGGAACCGGAGCTGACCGACGCGCCGCTGCCCGCATCGGCAGACACGCTTTCTGCGGCGATTGCGCAGGCCTCCGTCGTCGTCGGCGATAGCGGCGACAACAACAACAACGACAACGGCGGCGAATCGCTCGTTGGCTTCTTTTTGCTCGCGCTGCTGGCGGGTTTTGCGGGCGTGCTCACGCCGTGCGTTTTCCCCATGCTGCCCATGACCATTTCGTTCTTTATGCGCGGCAACAGCCGCAGCAGGGGCATCCGCAAGGCCGCCGTGTTTGGCGCATCCATCATACTAATATACACTGCTATCGGGGCAATCGTGGCCATCACCAGGACGGCCGATGTGGCCAACGTCATTAGCGAGCATTGGCTCGCCAACCTCATCTTCTTTGCCCTGTTCATCCTTTTTGCCGTATCGTTCTTTGGGGCAGTCGACATTTCGCTGCCTTCGAGCCTGTCCAACCGCATAGACCGGCAGGCGGACAAGGGCGGCTACCTCTCGGCGTTTTTTGTTGCGCTTGCGCTCACCGTCATTTCATTTTCGTGCACGGGGCCTTTTGTTGGCGCGCTGCTGGTGTCGGCGGCTTCGGGGGCGGTGGTCAAGCCTGTTGTCGGCATGTTTGGCTTTGGGCTGGCGTTTGCCTTGCCGTTCACCGTGCTGGCGCTGTTTCCGGCGGCGCTCAAAAAGCTGCCCAAGTCCGGCGGGTGGCTCAACTCCGTGAAGGTGGTGTTTGCGTTTATCCTCACGCTGTTCAGCATAAAGTTCCTGTCTGTGGCCGACCAGGGCTTGGGGCTTAACCTCGTCTCGCGCGAGGTGTTCATCTGCCTTTGGGTGGTGCTGCTGACGCTACAGGGCGCGTACTTCTTAGGGTGGCTGCGATTTGCGCACGACGACGGCGGCGACAGCCAAACGGCGCAGCACGTCAGCGTGCCGCGGCTTGCGCTTGCCGTTGCCTCGCTCTTCCTGGCGCTCTACCTCTTTACGGGGCTGCTGGGCAACCCGCTCCGGTCGCTCTCCGGCTTCCTGCCCGCGCAGAGCGTAATGGCGGCAGCAAGGCATAATACCGCCGCCACACCCGCCGCGCTGCCGGCGGCAGACGGGCTATGCGGCGCTACGCCAAAGTACAGCCACCTGAACCTGCACGGACCGGCCAACCTCCCCTCCTTTTTCGACATGGACGAGGCGCTTGCCTGCGCAAAAAAGCAGGGAAAGCGGCTGCTGGTAGACTTCAAGGGGCACTACTGCACCAACTGCAAAAAAATGGAGGGCGAAGTTTTTGCGGACAGCAGGGTGCAGGCGCTGCTCAGGGAAAAGTTCGTCATTGCAGCCCTCTACACCGACGATAAAACGCCGCTCGATACAAGCGAGCGCTACACCTCGACCTTCGACGGAAAGGTGAAGAAAACCATTGGGCAAAAAAATCGCGACTACCAGATTACCGCCTACAAGGTAAACTCCCAGCCCTACTTTGTGGTGCTCGACAGCAGCGGCGCGCCGCTGGGTAAGCCGACAGGTTACGTTTCAGACCCCGACGTTTTCATTGCGTTTTTGGAGCAAAGCTGAAAAAATATAGCTGTTTTTGTTGGACGTGTCATTTTATTTCATACCTTTGCCTTCCAAACAGAAAAATTTACTAAAACAGAATTTTATGAGAATCAAAAAAATCTTTGCTGTAATGCTCACCGCTGCTGCGGTGAGCACAGCAATTGTTGCCTGCAATGACGATAAAGAAGTTGATACCAATATCGTCGGGACGTATGAGGGAGTCATTACAGTAGAAGGACTTGCGGAAATGCCTATGTCTATCCCTAACGTTATCTGGGAAATAAAGACTCTCGATAAAGACACCATCCTTATTACCGTGCCAATGCTGGGAGTAACGCTTAACGCCAAAGCTTACGGGAAAAGAGAGGTAACAGACAGCACGCTGTACAATGCTATTGCACCAATACAAAATTTGGTAACAAGTTTTGGAACAGTTAATCTTGATAACGGTAAGGTTAGCTACCATCACCCTACTAAAATAAGTATCATTAATGCAAGCGGAATGATACGCACGGTTACGGATACGATTAATCAGACGTATGGTAATTTGCCGTTTGCTGTAAAGTTAACTGCTCCCAAAAAGAAATAAGTTCGTTTCAATAAAGAACAAGTTGATTTTTTTTTCATGGTCGTCGAAGAAGCGCTCCTTACTCAAAGGGGGCGCTTTTTTGTTTTCCTATATGCAGGGAGGCGCAAAAGGATGCTGCTGCTGTGCTGCTAATGGCTAAATGGTGGCAAATATTGCGCTCCGCAGGCGTACAAAGAACCGAAGTGC
>JAIRSZ010000105.1 GCA_031255195.1 Prevotellaceae bacterium
AAACGGCGTTTGCATCGTGGACAGCCTCAGCCCTGGCGACATGGTGCACGTGACGCCGCTACGTATGCATAGCTACACGCTCAGCACGCCCTCCATGCTTGTGCCCATCACCGCCGCTACAGCGAGCGACACCATCCGCTACCGGCAGGATAACATCGCCATAGAGGAGGTTACGATTACTATCAGCAGCACGGGCGACACGCTGGTGCGCTGGTGGCGCGAGAAGATTCCCGCCACCCCTGGCGACACCATCGCCTACTCCGTGCCCTGCGACGTCTCCCAGCTGAAAGTTTTCTACACCTCAGGCAAGAATATCAATAGTACCGTTGACGGAGAAAAAAACGATAGTGGCAGCATTCCAATTGACTCGCTTCCGATGGGCAAGCGTGGGTACAGCAAGGCCGTCTCCGTTGAGCTGTCCGACTCCCGCACCGACAGCAGCAGCAGGAGCTACACGTTTGTGCTGGAGAAACCCTTTGGGCTGTTCGACATTGTGATCGAGCACATCGGCAGCATCCGGGTAGTGAACAACAACACGAGGTTCAACAAGCACGGGCTGACGTTCAGGTCGTGCGCCTGGTACTTGAAGCGGGAGACAGATGCGGAGTTCCGTCCGGTCGGAGAAAAACGTCTGTACTACACGGCGGGCGAGAGCGTTTACGACAGGTTTAAGAAGACGGATTCGATGTACCTGGATTTGCTCACTACCGAAGGCGATCTCGTCACGACGTGCCGCGACGGTACGCACGACAGCTTCGTTGACCGCAAAAAGGCTCAGGCGCAGAGCAGCCAGCTGTCCGGGCTGGTGGTCTACCCCAATCCGGTGCCGCCGGGCGGGACAGTCAAGCTCAAGCGAGACTTCTTTGAGGACGACGAGTATTTCCTCCACGCAAAGGTCTACCTGTTCGACGTCCACGGCCGACTCGTCTACGAGGGCAGCGCCTCCGCTCTGTACGACGGCGCCGGCCCGACCATGCCGGAAACGCCCGGCATCTACCACCTCGTCCTCGAAAGCGCAAACGGCAAAAGAAAGAACGTGAAAATTGCGGTGGGAGGGGAGTAAAAATAATGAATGAATAAATGAATAATCCTCTCTGTTACTCAAGTAGTAAACAGACCAATCAGTAATATATCAGACAGCTTGTGTAACCACTTTTTCTGATAAATGTTCCTGTATTGCTTTCATCCTGCAAAGGTAATATTTTTCGTGCGTTTGCCCTGATTTTATGCGCGTGCGCGTAAATTTGACAATTTAATGCTAACTTTGTAACGCTGCTGAGCTTTGCGAAGTTCGCCAAACTTGCCTGGACGACAAAAAAATCGCTCCGGCAGGCTTGGCAGGCGATTTTTTCAACCGCCAATGTTCGATGATGCTATGCAGCGTAATATTTTTTAGAGGATTAAAAAACATGAAAACCATTTACGTATTCCTGACCACAGGATTTGAAGAAGTAGAGGCTCTTGCCATAGTAGACGTGCTGCGTCGGGCGAAGCTGAACGTAAAGACCGTTTCGGTGGAGAGTTCGCGGCAGGTGGTGGCCAGCCACGGAGTGGAGGTTACGGCCGACCTGCTGTTTGGCGAGGCAGATTTCAGCAGCGCCGAGCTGCTGGCGTTGCCCGGCGGAACAGTCCGCCTCAACGAGTTCGGGGAGCTGAAAAAGTTGCTGCTGACCTTTGGCAGGGCAGGAGGAAAAATTGGCGCTATCTGCGCCGCGCCTATGGTGCTGGGAGGCATTGGCCTGCTGAGCGGGAGAAAAGCCACCTGCTATCCAGGCTTCGAGAAGTTCCTCGAAGGGGCAATCTTAGCCACAGACCAGCCGGTGGTGACAGACGGCAACATTATAACCGGCAAGGGGCCAGCCTTTGCGCTTGATTTTGCCCTGACGCTGGTGGCGGTCGTAGCCGGTAAAGCCAGGCGCGACGAGGTGGCGGCAGGGCTACTGTGCTGACCAATGGTAAGGCTGGCTATTTTTGACCTCGACGGGACGCTCCTGAACACCATAACCGACTTGGCTAACAGCGCCAACTACGCGCTGCGCGCCAACGGCTTTCCCGCTCATCCGGTGGAGGCCTACCGGTGGTTTGTCGGCAACGGCGTCAACATGCTGCTCAGGCGGGCGCTTCCAGAGGGGGAGCAGACGGAGGAGAACATTCTCCGGCTGCGCGCCTCGTTCTTCCCCTACTACAAAGAGCACGACACGGAGCACAGCGTTCCCTACCCGGGCATCCCCGCGCTGCTGAAGCAGCTACAGGGACGCGGCATTGCGCTGGCCGTTGCCTCCAACAAGTACCACGCGGCAACGTGCAGGCTGGTGGCGCACTTTTTTTCGGAAATTCGCTTTGCCCGCGTGCTGGGTCAGCGGGAGGGTATTGCCCCCAAGCCCGACCCCGCCATTGTTTACGACATCCTCGCCGCCACCGCCGTAGACAAAAGCCGGACGCTGTACGTTGGCGACTCCGGCGTGGACATGCAAACGGCGCTCAACAGCGGGGTTGCCGCCTGCGGCGTTACGTGGGGTTTTCGCCCCCGCGCCGAGCTGGAAGCCCTTTGCCCCGCTCACATAGCCGACAATCCGGAGGAGGTAGCCCGCATAGCGCTGGCGTAGCGGTGCGGGGAAGAGGTTATTCTACCGCTACCTTTAGCCCGTCGTAGGCGAGCGTAACGTTGGGTGGAAGGGTTGGCTGCACCTCGGCGTACAAGCCCAGCTGGTGCGAGGCGTGGGTGAGGCAGGCGTGGCGCGGTTTCACCTCCTCTATCAGGCGCAGAGCCTCGTCCAGCGTGAAGTGCGACAGGTGCGGTTCTCTCCGCAGCGCGTTGACAACCAGCACACTGCACCCGTGCAGCAGCAGCTTCGATTCGTCGCTCACAAAGTTGGCGTCGGTAACGTAGGCTATGCCACCCACGCGAAACCCCAGCACCGGCAGCTGCGCGTGCATGGCGCGTATGGGAGTGACGCGCACCCCCCGAACGTCGAACGGCTGGCCTGCCCGAATGGTAATCCGCTCAATTTCTGGCGCTCCGGGGTACTTGTTTTTGTCGAAGGCGTAAGCAAACATGCCCTGCAACGCGTGCAGCACGCGCTCCTCGGCGTACACGGGCATGGGGCATCCCATAAAGTAGTTGAACGCCCGCACGTCGTCCAAGCCGCCAATGTGGTCGGTGTGCTCGTGCGTTAGCAGCACAGCGTCCACGCGCTCCACGCGCTCGCGCAGCATTTGTGCGCGAAAGTCGGGACCGGCGTCTATCACCAGCGCCGCGCCGTTGGCCTCAACCAGCGCCGACGTGCGCAGGCGGCTGTCGCGCGGGTCGGCAGAGCGGCACACGCGGCAGCCGCAGCCTATCATGGGAACTCCCTGCGAGGTTCCCGTGCCAAGAAAAGTAAGCGTCATCACAACTTTGTCGGGCATAATTTTTTGCGGTTTTCAACCTCTCCCTCCCCCCGAAAAAGCAGAACATCTCTCACAATATCGCTCTTCCGGCCTCAAACATCGCCTGCCGCAGCGTTTGTGCCGCAAGTCTATAGATAATTTAGGGTGTGGAAAAATTTAAATTGCGGACAAAGGTAAGCGTAAAAACCGAATTTTACCCGCAGCAGCGTGATTTTTTCTGTGTCGACGCTGCCGTTGTGGGAAAAGCAGGGCGGGCGGATGGTTGCCGTC
>JAIRSZ010000001.1 GCA_031255195.1 Prevotellaceae bacterium
AATACTGCCACAAAAAAAATGGGTGAAAATTACAAAATTCTAAACGACGGAACGATTGTCAGAGAGGACTATTTCTTCCGTCAAGTTCATGGCAACGGAGTGCAGATACTTCCGTTCCAGAGGAAAGGGTGGAATATTTTTCTAATTTCCTTAATTCCAATCTTTGGTTGGATTTACGCTATCGTTTTGCCATGCCTTATGGTGAAAGAAACCAACATTGCCTGTGCAGAAGATGGAGATCATACGCGTGGTTTTTGGGGAACATTTGGATTAGGAATTATCACGTTTGGTATTTACCCCATTGTATGGCAATGCTTTTGGCTTAACAGGGAAGCCAATTATTTAAAACGGCATAACAAAAAATCTATCTTAACAGGTGGTCAATGGTTTGCGTTTTATTTTTTTGGTATTCTCTTGTCGTTTAGTCTTGTTGGAGTAATACTTTTAATTGTAGCATGGTGCAAGTTTATTCGGCAACACAATGAAGTTTGTGCAACTTACAACGAAATCAACAATTTTGTAGCAAAGGTGTAATTAAAAGATAGCAACAGCATTGCGTACTTAATGCTGTTGCTACTTTTGCAACTTTTTAGCAATTCAAAATGGTATGGAAGTAGCGATAATAATTTGGTTGTTATGTGCTATCGGAGGGGGCTTAATTTCCCAATCGAAAGGCAGGTCTTTTGTACAAGGGTTTTGTTTGGGATTTGGTTTAGGCATTATTGGTATCATTATTTTACTCTGCTTAAGCAATAAAAAAACCGCCAACGAAACACATAATGTAACAGCTACGGAAATTCAAGACAGGCAAGTACAGTCCCCCGTATCTGTATCCAAAGTTAATACGGATACGCAAAAATACTATATTTACCTTGAAAATGAGGTGTATGGACCTTTTACCGTGTCGTCGCTGAAAAACGACTACCCGATACTCAAAGACACGCTCATTACCACCGATACCCTCAACGGAGAGTGGTACGAAGCACAGTGTTTTGAGTGTTTCGACGAGTTGTTCAATGCACAGCAAGGTTTCAAAATAAATGAGTTTGGAGAAATTGTACGAAGTTAAATTTATGAATTTATTAAGCATATTGTTGCAAAGCGCCGAAGTACAACCCCCAGGCCAAGGAATAAGTAGCATGTTATTGATTACACTAATATTGATTGGTTTAATATTTTTTGTGGTTTCGTATATCAAAAAAACGCAGAAAGTAAAAAGATTAGAAATACAACTCGCAAAAAAAAATCAAAAAATCAATCAATTAGAGGAACAGCTTGCCGAAAAAGAAAACAATAAAGTCTTCAAAATCGGTAAAGACGGCACTATTATCAGAGTTGATGAAAGCTCCTCGGACACTAACTATATTGCCTTTTGTCCGTATTGCGGTAAAAAATTGAAGTAAAGTAGCAAGGCAATGAGCAATTATCAAATCGGCGAAGACGGTTTTATTTTTTTTATCGGTGACGATGGAACGATACACCGTGTTGGAAAAATTGACAGTCAGGGAAATATTGAAGGCAATGCGAAAAAGGGCAATGCAGGTTGGATTGTACTTTTGGCGCTACTTATCGGTTTGGGAATTACGTCAATATATTTCTATGCCGAAATGGACAGCTATTCAAGCCGGTATTATTCAGAACGCAATGAAAATTACAATTTGCGACAGCAGGTAGAAAATTCACAGTCTGGTAATGACAGAACAATTAGTAATTTACGTAACGAAATCAGGCAAAAAGAATACACCATTTCAAACCTGAAAAGTCAACTACCGCAATCGTATAAAGTATCTTCAAGTCAGGCATATTGCTATGTGCTATGTGCGGGTAGCTATGAAAACATAAATTGCTACTACTCGTATGGAGCGGTATTGGACATTTACTATACTCAGCAAGGTTATGGACTTACTTTGGGCGGGTGGATTAGAATGTCTGATTTAGAAGAGTATTAAGCAAATCACAAAAAGTTAGCAGCAAAACTTTTCAAAGTTTGACCTTTGAAAAGTTTTTGCTGCTTGTTGCCCTTTCAACTTGCGCTATTTTGGGCGAATTGGGGGTGGTTTGTTACCGCCGCCATTTCCCCCTTTTGCAACAGAAAATACATGCCATTTTGCCGCTCCAATGAAGCAGGAAATTTGCCGAATCGCCCTGCTGTTTTATCTGAGCTCGTCGTCCATAGCCTGTAGCCGCCCCAGCACTATCTCCACGTATAGAGGCAGGGTGGTATTGTGGTCGCCGCCGGGTTGTACGAAAGACGCCACCTTGCAGCCTTTGCTGCGCATGGCGTTGTAGATGTTCTCCGAGTTGACAGGGTACACCCAGCGGTCGGCGTCGCCCCAAACAAAAATCAGGCTGTCCTTCGGGGTAAAATCTACCAGAGAATTTTCACGCGAGATGCGGAGAAATTCGTCGTCTGTTTCGTTCAGTATGCCGGAGACGAAGTTGGGGTGGAACAGCTCTGTAGCCACTTCATGAATCGGCAATTTGTTTGTTTCGATGCTGTGGTAGGCAAGGTCGTAGCCAATGGATTGCAGCAAGGCGTTGTCTGCTTCCGAAAAAATATCCGCGTAGGCTTTCGAGTACCGGAAGTCATTTTTATACATTTCCAACACCCACAGGTAGCTCGACAACATGCGCAATCCCAAAGGCTGCGGATTAGCTATCACCTCTTTTGAAAACGCCTCCAGGTCGTAGGCTCCGGCTCCGGCCACGCTTTTGTGCACCTTTAATCCTTCCGCCGGATGGTTGTCAATAGCCTTGTGCAGGGCTACAGCGGCGTAGCCTCCCTCGGAGTAGCCGGTGATGAAAACATGGCTGTTGAAGGGCAGGGCTACTGTCGGGTCTGCCGCATATTCCCTAAAGGCGCGGATAAAGTCCAGCCCGGCCTGCCCCAGCGATTCCCCGTGCATGTAGGGGTGCGTAACGGATTGGCTTTCGCCGTAGCCAATGTAGTCGGGCAGCAGCAGGGCGCAGTTGAACGCCGAAGCTATCGCCATGCCCAAAAAAATATCCATCAACGCTGGCAGGGGGTTTTTGACGTCCTTCGACGGCGCGCTGTTGCGGTCGCCATACGTGCTGTGGTTGAGCACCACAAGCGGAAAGCGGGGGTTATAGCTTTCGGAAACCAGCAAAGCTCCTGAAGCGCTTATTTTGTTCCCTTTCGGGTATTCCGTGGCGTATACTACGCAAAGCGAGCGCACGTCACTTTGCATGAGCTGCGCATACTGCCCGTAGCCCTGGCTGCTGAGGGCGAACTTCAACATTTCCTTGGTCATGATGCTGCCGGCTTCCGTCCGCACAAGGTAATCGTTCTGCACGGGCTGCTGTTCCGTCGCTTCTTTGGTACATCCTGCCGCCGCCAGCAGCAGGAGAAAAGGGATGAGTAACTTTTTCATACGTGTGTTTTTTTAAAGCGCAAAGGTATAATTTCCCGACGTCTTTTGCAAAGAGATTCTCCAAGTTGTGTATCATGGGCATACGGAAGCTCGCGGACGGCGTTGCTCCGGTAAATTTAAATTTTTCAGCACATTGTTTATGCGGTTGCGTATAATTGAGATTTTTTATGCTACCTTTGCCGGGCAATGCCCGCGCGCTCCCTTGCGGAGGTAAACGGCACGTGTTGTGAAATGACACCCTAAAAATGAACATTTTCGACGTCGACCTCTGGTCAGAAATTTGGATAACCATCATGCGCAACAAGACGCGAAGCCTGCTCACGGGCTTCGGGGTATTTTGGGGCATATTCATGCTTGTTGTCATGCTGGGGGCGGGCACGGCGCTGGAAAAAGGTGTGCTGAAGAGTGTGGATGGCTTTGCCACCAACACCGCCTTTTTTGCGACCGACAGAACTGGAAAGCCGTTCAAGGGCTTCCGCAAGGGTCGCCATTGGGACATGCACAACAGCGATGTTGAGGTAATCCGCAAAACGGTAAAGGACGTCAGGTACATTTCGCCCATGCTCTTTGGCGGGCGCGCCGACGGCAACGTGGCGTACAACGACAGGTCTGGCGGCTACTACGTGCGCGGCGTACACCCCGACTACGCCCTGATAGAGCGGCAGCGCATCTTCTTTGGCCGCTTCATCAACCATGTGGACATGCTGCACAAGCGCAAGGTGTGCGTCATTGGGACGCGCGTGCAGGAGGAGCTCTTCCGAAAGGGCGAAAGCCCCATTGGGCAGCAAATCCGCGTAAACGGCATTTACTTTTGGGTGGTGGGCGTTATCGAAGGCGTTTCGGGGGTGGAGATTGGCGGACGTTCGTCCGAATCGGTCTCCATTCCGTTCTCAACCTTTCAGCAGGCCTACAACCAGGGCGACAGGGTGCACTTCATGAGCATCACCGCCAAAGACGACGTTAGCATCGACCGGGTGGAGCAGGACGTGAAGGCTATACTGCGGGCGCAAAACAAAATCGCCCCCGACGACGAGCAGGCCATAAACAGCTTCAACGCGGCGCGCATATTCAGCATGTTCAACGCGCTGTTTCTGGGCATCCGTGCGCTGGTGTGGTTTGTGGGCATGGGGACGCTGCTGGCGGGCATAGTGGGCGTGAGCAACATCATGGTGGTGACGGTGCGCGAGCGCACGCGCGAAATCGGCGTGCGGCGTGCGCTGGGCGCTAAGCCCTCAAAAATTGTTGTGCAAATCATCACCGAAAGCCTGCTGCTCACCTCCATCGCCGGAATGTTGGGGATGTGCGTGGGCGTAGGGCTGCTGGGAGCCGTAAACACCGTCCTGGCGGCAAACCCCAACCCCGATATGTTCTTTGTCAGCCTGCACATTAAGTTTGGCTCGGCGGTGGCCGCCGCAGTGGTGCTCCTGCTGAGCGGAATGGCCGCCGGAATAATCCCTACGTGGCGTGCGCTCAAAATAAAAGCCATCGACGCTATACGGGAAGAATAAAGATTCAAAAGTTTAAAAAGTTCAAAGGTTCAAAAAATTAACAATTTAAAAATTCAAAGATTATGGCGACAATTAAACGGTTTGAAGATTTAGTGATATGGCAAAAAGCGCGCATGCTTTGCCGGGACATATTCCAAATTACAAACCGTGAAATCTTTGCCCGAGATTTTCGGTTTAAGGATCAGATAAGAGCATCGTCCGGGTCTATAATGGACAACATTGCCGAAGGTTTTGAGCAAAGCGGAAACAAAGAATTTGTACAGTTTCTCCACATCTCAAAAGGGTCATGTGGAGAAACTCGGTCGCAGCTGTATCGAGCTTTAGACTATACGTACATATCGCAAGAGGAATTTGAGCTGCTGAAAAACAAAACCATTGAGATGGCTCAGGAAATAGCCAACTTTATCAAATATCTGCAACTATCAGATACAAAAGGCTCTAAGTATGTATGAAATTCAAACGATTCAAGAATTCGATGGTTTAATAATTATGGAAGCGATTAAACGGTTTGAGAATTTGCGTTGCGGTTTCGTATGCCGGCTCTCCGTCCCCCTTCGGAGAATGGCTGGGGGTAGTTGTTCGCCATAGCCGTTAATTTCAAATGCTTACAGCTATTATTTGAAGAAATAATTTTGAATCTTTGAATCAGAATCTTTGAATCAGAATCTTGAAATCTTTGATTTTTGGAATCTTTGAATGTTTAAATTATGAGGAAAATTTTTCGTGTTACAGTTCTTAGCCTGCTGGGGCTGATGGTGGTGTTTACTTTTGTTTTTTTGTGGCAAAAGTCGAGGCCAAAAGAGGTAGTGTACGAGGTTGTTGCGCCAACCGTTCGCACCATTGAGAACAAAACGGTGGCCACCGGCACGGTGGAGCCGCGCGACGAGGTGCTCATCAAGCCGCAAATCAACGGCATCATCTCGGAGCTCTACAAGGAGGCCGGCCAGCTCATCAGGAGCGGCGAGGTGATAGCGAGGGTGAAGGTCATCCCCGAAATGTCGCAGCTGAGCGACGCCGAGTCGAACGTGCGGCAGCAGGAAATCAGCCTCGCGTACATGCAGCAGGTGTACGACCGCCAAAAGACGCTCTACGACCAGGGCGTGATAGCCAAGGAGGAGTTTCAGAAAACCGCCACCGACCTCACCAGCCAGGAGGAGTCGCTCGCGCAGGCGCGGGACAGGCTAAGCATCATCCGCGACGGCATCTCCAAAAAATCCGACGCGTACAGCACCACGCAGGTGCGCTCCACCATCACCGGCATGATTCTGAACGTGCCCGTAAAGGTGGGCAACTCCGTCATACAGTCCAACACGTTCAACGAGGGCACTACCATTGCCGCCATCGCCGACATGGGCGACATGATATTTAGGGGCAAGGTGGACGAAACCGACGTGGGCAAGGTGCGCGAGGGCATGACCATTACGCTCACAGTGGGGGCGCTCGAAAACATAAAGTTCAACGCCGTCCTCGAGTACATCTCGCCCAAGGGCGTGGAGGAGAACGGCGCCATCCTGTTTGAGATAAAGGCCGCCGCCAAAATCCCCAAGGACGTGTACATGCGCGCAGGCTACAGCGCCAACGCCGAAATCGTGCTGAGCCGCGCCGACAGCGTGCTGAGCATCCCGGAGGAATGTCTCGAGTTCAGCAACGACAGCACATTCGTGCAGGTGCTCAAAGCCGAAACCCCCAAGCAGGAGTTTGAGAAGCGGCTTGTGGTGGTTGGCCTTTCCGACGGCATCAACATGGAGGTGAAGTCCGGCCTGACCGAGGACGAAAAAGTGCGCGGAAATGAAAAAAAGGAGGGACGCTAACCG
>JAIRSZ010000075.1 GCA_031255195.1 Prevotellaceae bacterium
CGCTGGGGGGGGGTGCGGTTTAGGGTTACTTGTGTAAATAGTTGCCTGGTTTTTGTTTTTTTTGGGGCGCCCCCCAAAAACATCAACCTCCTGCCATTTAATGCCTTAAGCGACAGTAGCGCCATCATTTCGTAGCGAAGCGGAGTAATCTCAGCCCATAGCTGTCGACGAGCGGGGGCGTCGCCTGCACCTCATTTTTACCTAATTTTTTTCAGCAAAATAACCTCAGTAGCAGACAGTTGCAAATAATTTTCACCTCATTACCCCATTGTTCTCCTCGCTTGTCTGAGCTCGTAACGCTACTCCAGCCCTCTTCTTTTCAGCAGCGGCTCAATGCTTGGCTCGCTTCCGCGAAAGCGTTTGTACAGCTCCATTGCCTCCTCAGTGCCGCCGCGCTCAAGGATGCACTTGCGCAACGCCGTTGCCACGTCTTTGTTGAAGACGTTGCCGGTCTTTACAAACTGGTCAAAAGCATCGGCATCCAGCACCTCCGACCAGATGTAGCTGTAGTAGCCGGCCTCGTATGCGCTGCTGGAGAAAATGTGGTTGAAGTAGGTGGTGCGGTAGCGCGGAAGAATCTCGCTGATGAGCTGGATTTTGTTCATCGAATTTTGCTCAAACTGCTGCACGTCTATCCTTGCCGTATCCTTCAGCACGTGGTAGTCCATGTCGAGCCACGAGGCTGCGAGGTACTCCACCGTTTTGAATCCTTGCCCGTAGCGGGCGGCGGCGGTAATCTTGTCCACCAGCTCGGACGGAATCACCTCGCCCGTTTCGTAGTGCCTTGCGTAAAGCTTCAGCAGCTCCGGGTGGAACGCCCAATTTTCCATTATTTGCGAAAGCATCTCCACAAAGTCGCGGGGAACGTTTGTCCCGGCAAGGCTGCGGTATTGGCAGTCGGAAAAGAGGCTGTGCAGGGCGTGGCCAAACTCGTGGAAGAAAGTTTCCACCTCGTCGGGGGTGAGCAGCGACGGCGCGCCGCCAACGGTGGGCGAGAAGTTGCACACCAGCGAAATAATCGGCGGCACGCGCTTGCCCTCGCTGTAACGCTGCTCGCGGAAGTCGGTCATCCACGCGCCGCCGCGCTTGCCGCTGCGCGGGAAAAAGTCCATGTAGATAAGCCCCAGAAAATCGCCGTTGCCGTCGGTTGCGGCAAAGCACACCACGTCCTTTTGGTAAACGGGCACATCGGTAGCCTGCGTAAACGTCACGCCGTAAAGTTTTTCGACCAGCGTGAAAATGCCGTCGCGCACGTTTTCGAGCTTAAAGTAGGGGCGCAGCTGCTCGTCGTTCAGGTCATAGTTCTTCACCTTGATTTTCTCGGCGTAGTAGCGCCAATCCGCCGCCTTTAGCGGGAACTTTTCCGAGCCTCCGTCAATTAACGCCTGCTGCTCAGCGGCCTCCTGCTTTGCCTTGCGCAGCGCAGGCAGCCAGAGCTGCTCCAGCATACCGTACACGTTTTGCGAATTTTTTGCCATGCAGTCGGCGAGCACGTAGTCGGCGTAGGCTTCATAGCCCAGCAGGTTGGCCTTTTGTACGCGCAGGCTTACGATTTCGGCCACCACCGCGTTGTTGTCCTTATCGTTGCCGTTGTTGGCGCGGTTGGCGTAGGCGTCGAGCATTTTTTCGCGCAGCGGGCGGCAGTCCGAGTACTGCAAAAACGGCAGCAAGCTTGGGTTTTTGAGCGTAAACATCCACTGCCCCTTTTTCCCCTCGTCCTCGGCGGCGGCCGCCGCAACGTCCACCAGCGACTTTGGCAGCCCCGACAGGTCGGCTTCGTTTTCTATCATCAGCTTAAAGCTGTTGGTTTCGCTCAGCAGGTTTTGCCCAAACCTGAGCAGCAGCGACGACAGGCGTTCGTTCACCTCGCGCAGCTTTTCCTTGCTTTCGGGCGAAAGGTTAGCGCCTCCGCGCACAAAGTCCTTGTGGGTATTATCCAGCAGCTTCTTTTGCTCTGGGGTCAGGTTCAGCGAATCGCGCTGCTCGTACACCGCCTTTATTCGGGCAAACAACGCCTCGCTGAGCAGGATGTTATCTCTGTGCTTGGACAGCATTGGGGTTAACTCCTCCGCAATTTTGTCCATTTCGGGGTTGGTTTCGGCCTCTGCGAGGTTGAAGAAAACGTGCTGCACGCGCTCCAGCAGCTCGCCGCTCAGCTCCAACGCCTCAATGGTGTTGGCAAAGCTTGGCGCGTCGGCGTTCTGCGCAATGCTTTCAACCTCCTTTGCCTGCTGCCTTATACCCTCCTCAAAGGCCGGCAGGTAGTGCTCTGTTTTTATTTTATCAAACGGCGGGACTCCGTAGGGCGTTTGATATTCGCCAAAAAACGGGTTGCTATCAACACCCGAACATGCTGTTGCAGCTGCTGCGATAGACATGATAATGGTAGATTTACGAAACATGAATTTTTTTTTGATTTACGAATTATAAAGTTATTTAATTGGTTATCAGCTTGTTAAGATGCCATATTCCTGCCATATAATTTTGTGCATTGCCCGCCGCGGGACAATTCACACCAATGGAAAAACGCCTAAATTTTCTCCGTGAGCTTGCGCACCACGCGAAAGTTGTTGAAAAACTCCTTGGCGAATACGCGCAGCACCGTGTAGGTGGGAATGGCAACCAGCATCCCCAGAATACCGCCCAGGCTGCCCGCCGTGAGGATTACCAGAAATATCTCAAGCGGGTGCGCCTTCACGCTGTTGGAGTAGATGAACGGCTGTAGCACCGAAGCGTCTATTATCTGCACGGAGAACAAAACAGCCAGCATCTTGAGCAGGAACGGAAGAAACGTAACGTCGGCGTTGGAGGCTGTGGCTAAGCAGATAGCCGTCCCCAGCGCGTAGCTTATCAGCTGCCCTACGTAGGGAATCATGTTGAGCACGCCCGCCAGAAGCCCGATGAATAGCGCCTGACGCCACGAAAATCCTGCCACAAACGTTAGCCCAAGCGTTAGCAGGGTCATCACGCACAGTATGTCGGAGAAAATGCCGATGAAGTACCGCACCAACAGCCGGTGGGTGGAGCTGAGCGCCCGCTTTATGTTCGCCTCGTAGCGTTGCGGAAAAAGGTAGACAATCGTCTGGTAAAAGAGCTTGTCCTCCTTGAGAAAGAAAAACGTGATAAACGATATGGCGAATATGGCAATGGCAAAATTTTTGATGGTGGCCGCCAGCGATCCAAAGAACAGCGAGATTTGCGTTACGTCCACCACCTTCTCCAGCTCGTGGGCAAGCGTGGCCTTCACCGAAAAATCGGGGTCGGACGATATGTACTTCCGCGCCAGCATATCAATGTCGTGCATGGGCTTGTCGAGCATACCGATAACCCCGCCCACGTCAACGCGGCTGAACTCGTCGAGCTGCCCGATGATGAGCGGGGTAAAGATGTAGAAAAACAGCACAAAAGTAAGCCAGATGGAGAGCAGCGTAAGCGCAGCGCGTATCGTTGTCGGGAGTCGCCACTTTTTGTAGCGTATTCGCGCAAGCAGCCCCATGAGCGGCTTGCCAATGAGCGACAGCACGGCGGCAATCAGCACGTAGGCTACAATGTGCTGAAAGTACCAAACTACCAGCAGCACAGCCGCTGTAACCACGGCAATGATAATATACCGCGCGAGCTTGTTCATCAGCTGTCGAGGCGTGCGAGTATCGTTTGCGCACCGCACACCCTCTGCCCCAGGGTTACATCAATCTTTGTTTTAAGGGGCAAAAACACGTCAACGCGCGAGCCGAATTTGATGAAGCCCATTTCCGTATTCTGCTCCACCTGCTGTCCCTCCCTGGCGTAGCAGACGATGCGCCGCGCCACCAGGCCGGCAATCTGCCGACACAGCACCAGGCACTTGCCGGTGTTGATAACCACCGTGCTGCGCTCGTTCTTCTTGGACGATTTGGGATGCCACGCCACTAAGTGCTTTCCCGGGTGGTACTTAACGTACTCCACCGTTCCCGACGTTGGGTACAGGTTGACGTGCACATCGTTGGGCGACATAAATATTGACACCTGCATACACCTTTTTTTGACGTACTCCGGTTCAAAAACGTTCTCAATCATCACAACCTTGCCGTCGCAGGGCGCAAAGACGGCCTGCTCGTCGCGCATATTGGGGCGCGGGGGTACGCGAAAAAAGCGCACGATGAGGCCAAAAAGTAAAGCAGCCGCCACCAGCGTTGCGAAAAAAATAATGCCTGCTCCCGCAGCGTAGCATACTGCCGCACACACCGCTGCGAGCAGTATAAACGTTACCACAATGGTTACCTTTCCTTCCTTATGAATAGTCATGGCAATAAAAAATTACGTGATATTAAAAAAAATTTGCGTGATATTTTCCTCTGCCGATAGCTCCGCAGGGTATTGTTTGTTAGCTTGGCAAAGATAACTTAATTTTCTACGTTTACAAAAAAATCTTCCGTTTTGCCGAGCTGCGCCAGCAAGTTTTCCGTCAGCGTTTCGAAGGCGGCTCGCGGCAGCCCGTCGCTCAGCGCCGCCGGAGCGCCGTCGTCGCCGCTGTCGCAAATGCTTTGCACGATTGGGATTTCGCCCAGCAGCGGCAGCTGCCGTGCGTGCGCCAGCTGCCGTGCGCCACCCTTGCCGAAGATGTAGTAGCGGTTTTGCGGCAGCTCGGCGGGCGTAAACCACGCCATGTTCTCCACCAGGCCAAGGATGCGCGTTTTCACGTTGGCGTTGCTCAGCATGTTTATACCCTTGAGCGCGTCGGCCAGCGCCACCTGCTGTGGCGTGCTCACCACCACCACGCCGGTGAGCTTGAGCTCCTGCAGCAAGGTGAGGTGAATGTCGCCTGTGCCGGGCGGCATGTCTACCAGCAGGAAATCGAGCTCGCCCCACTCGGCCTGCATCAGCAGCTGCTTGAGCGCGCTCGTGGCCATGGGTGCACGCCAGATGAGCGGGTCGCCGGGCTTGACAAAAAAGCCGATGGACAGCACCTTCACGCCGTACTTTTCTACGGGAATGATTTGCTCCTTCTCGTTGAGCAGCGGCTTGGCGTCTTCTGCTCCAAACATTTTGGGTATGGAGGGGCCGTAAATGTCGGCGTCAATAAGCCCAACCCTGTAGCCTTTTTGCGCAAGCGCAACGGCGAGGTTGGCCGCTATGGTCGACTTGCCCACCCCGCCTTTGCCCGACATCACGGCAACGGCAAACCGCACGTTTTCGGGGGCAACGGGGGTGTGCGCCGCCGTTTTTTTTGCGGCAGACGTCGTCGGCTTTGCCTCTGCAAAGAGCAGCGCAACCTCCACGGCGTAGTCGGGAAAGCGTTGCCCCAGCGCCTGCTCGCACTGCCTCCTGAGGTCGCCCGCAAACGGATCGCGCGGCCTACCAAACCGTAGCGAAAACGATATGCGGTTGGGGCTAACGGTCAGCGCCTCAACCATGCCCAGCTCTACAATATTCTTATCGCTCTCGGGATGCGCTATGCGCGAAAGTATCTCAAGTATTTGCTCATCCATATTTTTTAGGGAAAACTCAAATTTGCAATTGGCGCGTAAAGGTAAGAAATATTTTTTTTGAAAAATGGGTGTGCAAAAAATGCTCTCCCTCTACAGTCTGCGTGGTGGCTGTTGTTCTTCCGGTTAAAAAAGCGGCCTGCGCATACACTTCCCAAAAAAAATGTATCTTTGCACAATTTTATTCCTCCCGCTATCGGGCAAAGCGATACTTTGCCGGGCGACCGGCGGGAAAAAACAGCAAAAATAATTTAGCGCTGCATGAGAAAAATAATTCACACCGATAAGGCTCCCAAGGCAGTGGGGCCGTACAGCCAAGCTGTAGAGATTAACGGAACGCTCTATATTTCCGGGCAAATTCCCATTGACCCCGATACCGGCATTGTTGTCGAGGGGGGTATTGTGGAGCAAACCGAGCAGGTATTTCGCAACATTCAGGCCATCCTGAGCGAGGCGGGATACACGCTGGAAAACGTGGTAAAGACCACCGTGCTGATGCAAGACCTGAACGACTTTGCCTCTATGAACGCGGTGTACGCACGCTACTACACCACGCGGCAGCCCGCCCGCTCCACGTTTCAGGTGGCTAAGCTGCCCCTGGGCGTGCAGGTCGAAATAGAAACGGTGGCCATGAAGTAGCAGCGCGCTGCGACATGCAAACGTTTCTGGCCTTTGTCCTGCTGCTTGCTTTTTGCGTGCTCGGCCTGGAGGTAAAAGTTTTCTTCTCCAAAAAGCGAAGATTTCCCGAAACCGAAATAGGGCGCAGCGAAGAGATGCGCAAGCGAGGCGTCACCTGTATCCGCGAGGACGAGCTGGACAGGCATGGCAGAGCGCGCCGACAACCGACAGACAGCCCCACAGCGTGCAGGGGCTGTAGCTTGGCCGAAGCGTGCAGAAAAATTGAGAGTTAAAAGAATTAAGAAAAACAACCAAGTCACAACAAATTCATTTTTTATGACGAGACCCTATAAAACAGTATCGGCAGAAGAGGCCGTAAAAGTAGTAAAATCGGGCGACCACGTGCACCTGAGCAGCGTGGCGAGCGCGCCGCAAACGCTCATCAGCGCGCTGTGTGCCCGCGGCGATGCAGGCGAGCTGCGCAACGTGCACATTCACCACCTGCACACCGAGGGGCCTGCGCCCTACACGGAGGCACGGTACGAAGGTATTTTTCAGCACGACGCTTTTTTTGTTGGCGGCAACGTGCGCAAGGCCGTACAAGCCGGTTACGCTGACTATATCCCCGTTTTCCTGAGCGAAACGCAAAAGCTCTACCGCTGCGGCGCTCTGCCCTGCGACGTGGCGCTTATACAGGTTTGCCCGCCCGACAAGCACGGCTTTGTGTCGCTGGGAACGTCGGTAGATGCTACGCTGGCGGCCATTGAGACGGCCAAGAAGGTGGTTGCGGTGGTCAACCCGCACGTGCCCCGCGCGTGGGGCGACGCTATGATTCCCACGAGCATGATAGATATTTTTGTGGAGGACAACACTCCGCTGGAGCCAGCGCACTTCACCGAGCCAGACGAGGTAGAGAAGGCCATTGGCGTTGGCTGCGCCGCGCTGATTGAGGACGGCGCAACGCTGCAAATGGGCATCGGCGCTATCCCCAACGCGGTGCTGTCGCAGCTGGGAAACCACAAAAACCTCGGCATCCACACCGAAATGTTTGCCGACGGCGTGCTCACGCTGGTTGAGAAAGGCGTTATCAACGGGGCAAACAAGGCCATTGATCGAGGCAAGATGGTTTCGACCTTCCTCATGGGGTCGCAGGCCTGCTACGATTTTATCGACGACAACCCCATGGTGCTCATGCAGGACGTGGGCTACACCAACGACCCGTTTGTCATTGCCAAAAACCCCAAGGTAACCGCCATCAACTCGGCCTTGCAGGTTGACCTCACGGGGCAGGTGTGCGCCGACTCGCTGGGCACTAAGTTCTACTCCGGCGTAGGCGGGCAAATTGATTTTATTTACGGAGCCTCGCTTTCGCAGGGCGGAAAAGCAATTATTGCCATGCCCTCGGTAACCAACAAGGGCGTTAGCAAGATTGCGCCGGTGCTGACCTCCGGCGCGGGCGTGGTGACTACGCGCAACCACATCCACTGGCTGGTAACCGAGCACGGCGCGGTAAACCTTTACGGCAAAACCCTGCAAGAGCGCGCCAAGCTCATCATCAGCGTTGCCCACCCCGACCACCGCGAGGCGCTGGACAAGGCGGCGTTTGAACGCTTTGGGCCGCACTTTCACTTTGTCGGGAATGTCGG
>JAIRSZ010000082.1 GCA_031255195.1 Prevotellaceae bacterium
TTTGCATAGTCATTCTGCTCAAGCATATCAATCCCTTCGGTGTAGAAATCCGTATGGCTGCTTTTAATAGTCGAAGCGCGCACAATTTTACTCTCCTCTGCGTGCGCAAACGTCGCCACAACAAATGATAGCGCCGTAAGTATTAGCAACTTTATTTTCGTTTTATTTTCCATTTTCTTATTTTTTTTAGTTCAACATATTATGCATAGAGTTGTTTTGTCTGTCGGGCGAGCCAAACTCGGTGTGATTTTTTCTGCATTTTCACTTCTGCACTTTCTTTTACCGTTTTCCCCTGTCAAGCTATGCGATGCTGCCGCCTGTAAGCTTTTTCCACACCCAAGCAGCTACGTTTAGCAAGATGTACAGCAGAATAATGGGGGCAAAGACGGCAAACACCGGAATAGCGTACAGCAGACAAAGCAACACTGCCGCTCCCGAAAGCAGCAAAAATACCAGCTGTAGCGCATACCGAGCCAGCAAGTAGCCCTTTACCTTGAGCGAAAACATGGGGATTTCGCACACCAGCAAAAATGAAAACAAAGGTATTAACGTCAACATTACCCACATCTCTAACGAATAATCGGCGTAAATTATTGTAGCAGAAGCAAAAAATAGTGCGTTGGCCGGTGTTGGCAGACCTCGAAAAGAGGTGGTTTGCCGCTCGTCAACGTTGAATTTTGCCAAGCGCAGGGCAGAAAAAACCGTAAGCAAAAACGGCGAAAACATCAGCAGCAGGTACGCTCCGTGCGCCTCCACCGGCGTTTTCTGCATGACGTAGTACAGCATTGCCGCAGGTAGCAATCCGAAGCTCACCATATCGGCAAGCGAGTCGAGCTGCTTCCCTACCGTCGAGTAGGCTTTGAGTAGCCGCGCCGCAAAGCCATCCAGAAAATCGAACACGGCTGCCAGCAGCATGCACACCATAGCCGCCTGCACCGCTCCGCCGAGCGCAAAAACAACGCCCACACAACCGCACAGCAGGTTGAAGCAGGTAATGATGTTGGGAATGGTAAAAAGGCTTATCCCGTCAGCCTCCATATGATTTTTTGGTTGCATAACATACGAATACTACGTAACTACATTGTAACATGTAAAGGTAGCTATTTTTTGCGCATTAACGTTTTGCTACGTCATGTTTTTTAGTACCTTTACGTGCTGATTTTACCCGAAATTATGCGTATAATGTTGAGCATCAACATTATTAAAACTCGATTGTTTATAGCTTGTCAAAAAAATACACATATATGCTGCTGGCAGCCTTTGCCGTGTGCCACCTTACCCGCGCCGCCGCGCCCAAGTACAGCAACGAATTTCTGTCGGTGGGCGTAGGAGCACGGGCGTTGGGCATGGGGGGAGCGGCCTCCGCCGTCGCCACCGATGCGTGCGCTGCCTACTGGAACCCTGCGCTGCTGGCCACCATGCCCTCCGCAAGGAGCGCCTCGCTTATGCACGCGGAATATTTTGCAGGCGTGGCAAAGTACGACTTCGGCGCGTTTGCCTTCAAGCCGGATTCCGCCACAGCTGTTGCCGCCACCCTCACCCGCTTTGGCGTGGACAACATCCTCAACACCACCGACCTCATTGACAAGGACGGCAACTTCAGCTACGACCGGCTGAGCTACTTTTCTACGGCTGACTATGCGCTTGCGCTTGCGCTTGCAAAAAAAGTAAAAATAGCCGGACAGCTGTTGGACGTTGGCGCAAGCGCCAAGCTGGTGTACCGCCACGTGGGAAAATTTGCCTCCGCCTACGGCTTTGGCGTCGACTTGGGGGCGCACTATCGGCAAGGGCGGTGGCGCTTTGGGGTAATGCTGCGCGACATCACCACCACCGTCAACGTATGGACGTACAACGCCGGGGCGCTGGAGATTCCATCATACGTGATGCCCTCCGGCGATACCATTACCAACAGCGTGCCCGACGCAAGAACGGAGGTTACGCTCCCAAAGGTAACGCTGGCCGCTGCTTACAGAATCGGCATCGGCAAAGATTTTTCCGTGCTGGCCGAAGCAGGCTTAGACTTCACCACCGACGGGCAGCGCAACGTGCTCGTTTCGACCGGATGGTTGAACATAGACCCGAAGTTGGGCGTGGAGGGCAGCTACAAGAATATGGTGTACCTGAGGGCGGGCATCAACAACGTGCAGCGCGTGTCGGACTTTGGCGGGAAAAGCCACTTTGCCGTGCAGCCCAACGTTGGCTTAGGCCTTAGCATTTGGGGGTTTGCGCTCGACTACGCACTCACCAATATTGGCTCAACGGGTGTTTCGAGCTACTCGAATGTTTTTTCAATAAGCTACGGATTTTGACGCAGGGAAGCATGAAGCACAAAATATGCAAATCCAGGACAGAAAATGCAACGTACTCCACCCTGCTTTATCTTCGCAGGTTGTTGACCTGCGGTTGTGAGAATCACATCCTTTCAGGGCGGGCAACCGGTGTCAGCCGGCCTGAAGGACAAAACTTTTTACCATCTACTCGCATGTACTGTAAGCTACGGATTTTGGGAGCTGCGCTGGTATTCCTTTTGGTGGCGTGCAGCGGTGAAGCGCAGCGCAGGCGCACGCCAACCGCTGCCGCCTCCACCCCAACGCTGAG
The DNA here is from genome assembly GCA_031255195.1 of Prevotellaceae bacterium. Taxonomy (GTDB): domain Bacteria; phylum Bacteroidota; class Bacteroidia; order Bacteroidales; family UBA932; genus JAITMY01. Next base: position 2,599 of record JAIRSZ010000082.1, read on the forward strand.
GCTGGCAAGCCCGCAAAGCGGCACAAAAGTAAAAAACGGCGAACGCCTCACGGTAAGCAGCCTGCACAGCTATACCGGCTACGACTCGGTGGTTGCCAGCCTCGACGGTCGGCGAATTGCGCGCATGGCCGACACCTCTGCCGACGTGGAGGTGGAGACAAAAACGCTTGGCGTAAAGCAGCTGAAAGTGACGGCCTACTCGGAGGGCAAAGAGGCTGCGGCGGCAAGGGTGAGCATCACGGTACTTGCGCCAAAGCCTCCGAAAATGTACGGCTACGCGGTGGTCAACGTCTACCCCCACGACGAGCACGCCTACACGCAGGGGCTGCTGATGTACCGCGACGAGCTGTACGAGGGGCTTGGCGAGTACGGAAAGTCGGCTGTGCGAAAAGTAGAGCTCAGAAGCGGCAAAACGCTACAGCAAAAAGAGCTGCACGACAGGTATTTCGGCGAGGGTATTTGCATACTAAACGGCCTGCTCTACCAGCTCACGTGGCGCGAGCAAACGTGCCTTGTTTACAACGCCGAAACGCTGGAGCAGCAGGCGACGCTGCCTTACGCAGGCGAGGGGTGGGGGCTTACCACCGACGGCACACACCTGATCATGAGCAACGGAAGCAACGCCCTCAACTTCATGTCGCCCGGTAACCTTGCGGTGCAAAAACGCCTGGAGGTTTACACCGACCGCAGGGCGGTGGGGCAGCTCAACGAGCTGGAGTTGATTGATGGAGAAGTCTGGGCAAACGTTTACGGCAGCGACAACATCGTCTGCATAGACACGGCAAGCGGCGCGGTAACCGGCGTGATTGACATGCAAGGCCTGCTTCCCGACAACCTGACAGACCGACATACCGACGTTTTGAACGGCATAGCGTACAACGAAAAAACAGGCCAAATCTTTGTTACCGGAAAAAATTGGAAAAGGCTGTTTGAGATAAAGCCAAGAACTAAAAAATAAGAGATATAAGAGTCAAATGCTTGCTTTAGTAAATACTTTTACCCTTCCGCTGCAAAACCCGGTGTTGCTGTTTGCGGTAGTGCTGCTCATCATTCTGTTTGCGCCCATCATTTTCACGAAGCTGCGCATCCCCTACATTGTGGGGCTTATAGCGGCGGGCATTATCGTAGGCCCGCACGGGCTGAACATCATCTCGCGCGACAGCAGCATAGAGCTTTTCAGCACGGTGGGGCTGCTCTACATCATGTTCATAGCAGGTGTAGAGGTGGACATCAACGACTTCAAGCGAAACAAAATCAAGAGCATCGTTTTCAGCGCATACTCCTTCACCATACCCATGGCGCTGGGGATTGTGGTGGGCATTTTTGTGCTTGGGTACAGCTTAGCAACCTCAGCGCTGCTGGCAAGCATGTTTGCTTCGCACACGCTGTTGGCCTACCCCATTGTGAGCCGCTACGGGATTAGCAAGATACGGTCGGTGAGCATGACCGTAGTAGCCACCGTTATTACAGACACGCTCTCGCTCCTGACTCTTGCGGTGGTGGTGGGCAACCACAAGGGCGACTTGGATACGCTGCACTGGATACGGTTTGCCTTTTCTATCCTGATGTTTGGAATTGCCGTGCTGTTTGGGCTGCCGCCGCTTGCCCGCTTCTTCTTCAAGCGCAACACCGATAGCATAGCCCAATACATTTTTGTGCTGTCCATGATGTTTCTGGCGGCATTCTTTGCACAGCTGATAGGCATGGAGGGCATTATCGGGGCGTTCCTTGCGGGCATTGCCCTCAACCGGCTCATCCCAAGCACCTCGGCGCTCATGAACCGCATAGATTTTGTGGGAAATGCCCTGTTTATTCCCATCTTCCTCATCAGCGTGGGTATGCTGATAGATTTGCGCATATTCTTCCTGTCGTTTCACGCCATTGTGGTGGCCGCCGTGATGACCGCTGTTGCCATTGCCTGCAAGTACACTTTGGCGTATCTGGTGCAAAAAACCTTTCAGCTCAAGCAGGTGGAGCGTACCATGATTTTTGGCCTGTGCAACGCTCACGCTGCCGCCACGTTAGCGGTAGTCGTTGTGGGGCGGCAGGTGGAGCTCTTTAACGACGACGTGCTCAACGGCACTATTGTGATGATTCTGGTTACCTGCATCGTCAGCTCGTTTGTGACCGAAAAAGCGTCGCGGCGCATTGTCGCTCAAACAAAGCTCGGCATAGGTATGGGGCGCAAGTTCGGTAAAATGCTTATCCCCGTGAGCAACCCCGATACCACCGAGCAGCTGGTAAAGCTGGCCATCATGATGCGAAGCGACAACAGCCGCGAACCGCTCTACGCCATATACATTTCCAACAGGCAGCAGGCCAGCGAGCAGCAGTGGGAATACGGCGACAGAATCCTCGAAAAGGCCGCCTTTTGCGCTGCCGCCAGCGACATTGCGCTCGAAATGATTCACCACGCCGACAACAACGCCGCGCGGGGCATCATAAAAGTTGTCAAGGAGCAGTCCATTACCGACATCGTTTTAGGGCTACACCAATCCACCAACTTCGACGATACGCTGTTTGGCATGAGGCTGAGCACGCTGCTGAAGGGGACAAGCCAAACCATTTTTGTGGCAAAGCTGCTGCACCAGCCCAGCACCATCCAGCGCATTGTGGTGGCCATCCCGCCACATGCCGAGTACGAGGCGGGGTTTGCCCGCTGGCTCTACCGCCTGGGCAACCTGCACAAGCAAACGAGCGCCAAGCTGGTGTTCTACGGAAACGCCCAAACGTTGGCCAAGGTGCACCAGCTCAACCAGAGCAACGAAAGCGCCTTTGAGATACAGTGCATAGAGCTCACCCATTGGATTCCGCTCCACTCGCTGGCCGAGCAGCTCAAACCCGACGACCTGTTTGTGGTCATTGCCGCCCGAAAAACATCCGTCTCGTACACTCCCGCCATGGAAAAGATGCATGCCGTGCTCGGCAAGTACTTTACCGGCAACAGCATTATGATTATCTACCCCGAGCAGTACGTCAGCGACGAGGAGCAGGTGAAATTCCTGAGCGGAGGAAAGTAAGGGCGGAGATGAGCGCTTCATCATCCGCCCACCGAGTTGGGGCTATGCCATACGCTGTTGGCTATAAAAAATGGGGAAAAGCGTACTGTCTACTTCGGTGCAAATGCTTTAGCTGCTTCCCAAAATCGGCTCAACTGCTGATTCGTATCTGCCACTTATCATCATCAATAACTATGTGTAAATAAGCAATATCAACTATCTATTCATACAAATTCTTCATTTTTTATACTATTTAATGCACGCGCACATGTACGCGAATATAAAATAGCGTATTATTGCAGCATAATTCAATACCACAAGAGATTTATTTTTATGTACGAAAATAAGAAATATTTATGGCAACAAAGAAGAAAGCAGTGAATCCGGTCAAGAAGAAAAGCACGGCAAAACCGGCGACGAAAAAACCGGCGGTAAAGGCAGCAACACCGGCGTCTAAACCGGCAAAGCCGACGGCAAAAAAAGTATCGAAACCCGCTTCCGCAAAAAAGAGCGTGGCGAAGCCTGCTGCAAGCAAGAAAACAGCTCCGGTAAAAGCTGCTGCTGCTGCTGCCAGCATCGGCAAGGCTAAGCCTGCCGTAAAAAAGCTTGCCACAGCCAAAAAAGTGACGGCTGCTGCTCCCAAAAAAGTAACAACACCTGCTACGAAAACAAGCTCCTCCAAAAAAGCAGCCGCGAAGCCTGCAACTAAATCAACGGCTAAACCTGCTTCTAAATCCGCAGTGAAGCCCGCGGCAAAATCGTCCGCGAAACCAGCGACGAAGCCTGTTGCTAAGCCCACGAGTAAATCGGCTGCGAAACCTGCGGCTAAATCCACGGCAAAGCCCGCAGCGAAATCATCTTCTAAACCTGCGGTGAAGTCCGCAGCGAAATCATCTGCTAAACCTGCGGTTAAATCCGCAGCAAAACCTGCAGCGAAATCATCTGCTAAACCTGTGGCTAAACCCACGGCAAAGCCCGCAGCGAAATCATCTGCTAAACCTGCGGCTAAACCCACGGCAAAGCCCGCAGCGAAATCATCCGCTAAGCCTGCTTCTAAACCTGCGGTGAAGCCCACAGCGAAATCGTCCGCTAAGTTTGCTCCTAAACCGGCTCCTAAACCTGCGGTTAAACCCGTAGCAAAGCCCGTATCAAAATCAACAGCAAAACCTGCGGCAAAAAAGAATGTTCCCTCCCCGGCAAAAAAAATGGCGGCAACAAAAGTTCTGCCCAAAACCGCAGCAAAAAACAGCCACTCTCCGCAGCCTTCTGCAGCATCAACGCCGGAGAAAAAACAGGTGAAGCGCAACCTGCCACGAATCAGGGTTGGTATAGGTAAGCGGCGCGTGGTGGTGCACTTCAAAAATCTTTCGCCAGAGCTGCTGGAGCTGTTCAAAGAAAAGTACCCAAACGGATGGAACGACTACGTCATAAAGGTCAACAAAAGCGAAACCGACTTTTTCCACGCGGTGATGCTCGAAACCGACGAAGCCAGCTACCTCGTTAAGGTTGACGTAAAGATAGACGCTCACCCCAAGGATGACGACGACATTTTGGACGGCGTTATAACCTCTGTTGTTGACAACAGCGACGACGACATTGCTGACGGCGACGTGGACGTAATAACCGCCGCTGATGTTGACGACGACGCCAGCTTGTAGCCTGTAGCTGTGTAGCACGCTGCACCGCCGCCGTGCGCTTCAAGGCAGAATTTTCAACCCATGGTTCACATTCACAAGTTCACAGCGCATACAGGTGTTCTACAATATCCGTTGCCGTGATGTAGGCTTGTGACGTGCACGCTGCTGCGGCATCGCCCGCCGCACCGTGCATGTACACGCCCAGCAGGGCGGCTTGCTCCGGCGCGTAGCCCTGCCCCAGCAGCGCAAGGATTACGCCGGTGAGCACATCGCCGCTACCGGCGGTGGCCATACCTGCGTTGCCCGACGAGTTGAAGCTAACAAGTCCGTTGGGCAGGGCAACGGAGGTATGCGCCCCCTTGAGCGCCACCACCAGGCGATGCTCAAGAGCCAGCTGCTGCTGACGGGCAAGCCGCTCCTCGTCGCTTCCGCAAACTCCCACCATCCGCTCAAATTCCCTAACGTGCGGCGTAAGGATCGCGTTGGGGGGAATCAGGTCGAGCAGCTGCCTGCTGGCGGCAACAATGTTGAGAGCATCGGCGTCAAGTACCAGAGGGACGGATGACGCCTCCTGCAACAGCG
>JAIRSZ010000089.1 GCA_031255195.1 Prevotellaceae bacterium
TTTTTTTAGTCATCCAAATCTTTATCTGCCTTTTTCTTACCCTGCGCCTGCTCAATGATTCCCTTGGCGAGGGAAGCGGGCACTTCGGCGTAGTGCGAAAACTCCATGGTGGAGGTTGCGCGTCCAGAGCTGAGCGTTCGCAGCACCGTCACGTAGCCAAACTGCTCCGATAGCGGCACGCTTGCCTTTATCACGCGGGCGTTGCCTTTTGAATCCATGTTCTGAATCTGCCCGCGCCGCTTGTTGAGGTCGCCGATGATGTCGCCCATGTACTCCTCAGGCGTTACCACCTCGAGCGACATGATAGGCTCCATGATTACGGGGCTGGCCTTGGGGCAGGCGTGGCGGAAGGCTGCGCGCGCGCAAATCTCAAACGAGAGCGAGTCGGAGTCTACCGCGTGGAACGAGCCGTCCTTGAGCGTAACCTTCATCGAGGGGAGTTCGTATCCGGCGAGCACGCCGTTGCTCATGGCCATCTTGAAGCCTTTTTCCACCGCAGGAATGAACTCGCGCGGGATGTTGCCGCCCTTCACCATATCTATAAACTGTAGCCCTGTCTGGCCTTCGTCGGCAGGGGCAATTTCCACAATAATGTCGGCAAACTTGCCGCGCCCGCCGGTTTGCTTTTTGAAGAGCTCGCGGTGCTCTACCGTGCTGCGCAGCGCCTCCTTGTAGTTTACCTGCGGCGCACCCTGGTTGATTTCCACGCCAAACTCGCGCTTGAGGCGGTCAACAATAATTTCGAGGTGCAGCTCGCCCATTCCGCTGATGATGGTTTGTCCGGTTTCCTCGTCGGACTTCACGGTGAACGTGGGGTCTTCTTCGGCCAACTTGCCGAGGGCTATCCCCAGCTTGTCCAGATCTTTTTGCGTTTTAGGCTCTACGGCAAGCCCAATCACCGGATCGGGGAAGGTCATAGACTCCAAAACGATGGGATTTTTTTCTTCGCAAACGGTGTCGCCCGTGCGGAGGTCTTTGAAACCCACGCACGCGCCAATATCGCCGGCCTCCAAAAATTCGATGGGATTCTGCTTGTTGGAGTGCATTTGGTAGAGGCGCGATATGCGCTCCTTCTTTCCTGAGCGGGGGTTGTAAACGTAAGAGCCTGCGTCGAGTCGTCCAGAGTAGGCGCGCACAAAAGCCAACCGGCCAACAAAGGGGTCTGTAGCTATTTTAAACGCCAGGCCGCAGAACGGCTCTGCCGACGTAGGTTTGCGCTCAATGGATTTTTCGGCGTTATCGGGGTCAATGCCCACCACCACGCCCTTGTCGAGCGGGCTTGGCAGGTAGCGAGCCACAGCATCCAGAAGATACTGCACGCCCTTGTTCTTGAACGAAGCGCCGCACATCACCGGTACAATGGACATGGCAATGGTGGCCTTGCGCACGGTTTCTATAATTTCGGCCTCCGTAATTGAGTCGGGGTTGTCGAAAAACTTTTCGAGCAGCGTGTCGTTGTACTCCGCAATAGCTTCAATGAGCTTTCCGCGCCACTCGGCAGCTTCGGCGGCCATGCCGGAGGGGATGTCCTCAATGGTGTAGTTCACCAGCTCCTTGCTGTCGGAGTTGTAGATGAGCGCCTTGTTGGACACAAGGTCTACGATGCCCAAAAACTTATCCTCAGCGCCAACGGGGAGGGTGATAGGTACGGGCGTAGCCCCTAACTTCTCCTTAATTTCCTTCACCACGTTGAAAAAATCAGCGCCGGTGCGATCCATCTTGTTCACGTAGGCAATTTTGGGAACGTGGTATTTTTCGCTTTGCCGCCAGACGGTTTCGGACTGTGGCTCTACGCCGCCCACGGCGCAGAACGTAGCGATAGTACCATCGAGCACGCGCAACGAACGCTCCACCTCTATGGTGAAGTCAACGTGCCCCGGGGTATCAATCAGGTTGATGTGGTAAGTATTTCCGCCGTAGTTCCAAAAAGTAGTGGTAGCGGCAGAGGTGATGGTAATGCCGCGCTCCTGCTCCTGCACCATCCAATCCATAGTAGCAGCGCCCTCGTGCACCTCACCTATTTTGTGGGTTTTTCCCGTGTAAAAAAGAATCCGCTCGCTCGTTGTGGTTTTACCCGCATCAATGTGAGCCATGATGCCAATATTCCGCGTGTATGTTAAATCTCTTGCCATCTTTTGTGTTTATCTATCTCTACTTCGCTTTTTCGCAGTTAAAACCTATAGTGCGCAAAAGCCTTGTTAGCCTCCGCCATTTTGTGCATATCCTCCTTCCGCTTGAAAGCGCCGCCTTCCTCGTTGTAGGCCGCCATAATTTCGGCGGAGAGTTTTTCGGCCATTGACTTTCCGTTTCGTGCGCGGGCATACTTAATCATGTTTTTCACGCTCAGCGCAATTTTTCGCTCCGGGCGGACTTCGGTGGGCACCTGAAAGTTTGCGCCACCAATCCGGCGGCTCTTCACCTCAATGGATGGGGTAATGTTTTCCAGCGCTTTTTTCCAAATATCGAGCGGGGCCTTGTCAGCGTCTTTCATCTTCTCGCCTACCCTGTCTATGGCGTCATAGAATATGTTGTAGGCAATACTCTTCTTTCCGGCCTTCATGAGGTCGTTCACGAACCTTGTAACCAGCGTGTCGCCGAACTTTGGGTCGGGAAGTAGAATTCGTTTTTTGGGCTTTGCTTTTCTCATTTTAACCTATTTGCAGCTATGATTTGATTGTTGTTACTTCTTTTTTGCGGGAGCGGCAGCGCCGGCTTTTGGTCGCTTAGCGCCGTAGCGCGAGCGGCTTTGGCGACGCCCGTCTACGCCCGAAGCATCGAGCGAACCGCGAACCAGGTGGTAGCGCACGCCGGGAAGGTCTTTCACACGTCCGCCGCGCACCAGCACAATGGAGTGCTCCTGCAGGTTGTGCCCCTCTCCGGGGATGTAGGCGTTTACCTCCTTAAGGTTGGTGAGGCGCACGCGCGCCACCTTACGCATGGCCGAATTGGGCTTCTTGGGCGTTGTTGTATATACGCGCACACAAACACCGCGACGCTGCGGGCACGAATTCAGGGCGGGCGACTTGCTCTTCTGCACCAGCTCTGTCCTTCCTTTTCTTACTAACTGCTGAATTGTTGGCATTGTTGCTCTGTAATGCTTTTGTTATTATTTACACCTGTCTAATTTTTAGAAACTTAAATCCTGATTTTCGTCCCGTTTTTTATGTTTTTTCGTAAAGCGTTACGAACTTTGGAAAAAATCAGGGCTGCAAAGGTAGCCATTTTTTCGATATTACAATAGCTAATACCCTTTTTAACTCGTTTTTTTGCGAAAAAAACGGGCTACCACCAGCTAAACAATCATAAAACGATTAACCGAAAGAATTTGCATGGTGAAAAATCGGGCGAATATTTTGCCGTACTACGCTGTATGATAGCATTTTTGCAGGATGCAAGGCTGTACGGAGAGCAACGCCCCTGCGCAAGTAGCGGCAGCCCCGTGCACAAGCGCACAGAGCTGCCGCATGAAAATGCTGTCCGCCGGTGACGTCAACCGGCAGCAAGCGCAAAGCATACAATCACTTAGCACGCAGATGGCGCAGGTTAACTGCACGAACTTGCGCAGGTTTTTTGCAGGTATGCTACTCTCCGATGATTTTTACGAGCACGCGCTTGGGGCGAAGTCCGTCGAACTCGCCGTAGAAAATTTGCTCCCAAGTGCCGAAGTCGAGCTTTCCGCCGGTGACGGCCACCACCACCTCGCGCCCCATGATGGTGCGCTTGATGTGCGCGTCGGCGTTGTCCTCGCCGCCGTTGTGCCGGTACTGCGCGTAGGGTTTTTCGGGCGCAAGCTTTTCGAGCCACACCTCAAAATCGTGGTGCAACCCCGGCTCGTCGTCGTTGATAAATACGCTGGCGGTGATGTGCATGGCGTTGCACAGCAGCAGGCCTTCCCTGATGCCGCTTTCGCGCAGGCAATCCTCCACCTGCCCTGTAATGTTGATGAGCTGCCGACGGCGCGGCACCTCGAATGTTAGCGTTTTACGGTACGTTTTCATACGTTGCTGTAGCTGATGGTAGTAAAATGTTACTTCTGCTTAAAAGAATCAAAAGTATCATTTTTTGCGGAGGCAAAGCCGCCGTTTTTCCTTCCACAGCCTTAATAATTCTTAACTCGGAGGCGATTTTGCGGAAAGGCCGCCTATACGCCACCCGCCGGACTGCCGTCGGGAAAATCCGAAAAGATTTAGTAAATTTGCCTCTGCATCATCAAGCCTGCGCGGGCAAGCTGGAGGGTGCGCAGCATTTTTTTTCGGTAGAACACGGTAAGTTACGTATTGATTTGATATGCCACGAGATTTTTTTCGGTTTAAGCAGTTTACCATTCGGCAGGACTATTGCAGCATGAAGGTGGGCACTGACGGGGTGCTGCTGGGAGCGTGGGTAAACATTGACGTCAGGCAGTCGCCACTGCTGCTTGACGTGGGGTGCGGCACAGGGCTTGTTGCCCTCATGCTGGCGCAGCGCGCCCCGCTTGCGCAGGTGGACGCGGTGGAGATTGAGGAGCTGGCCTGCCGACAGGCCATACAAAACGCCATTGACAGCGGCTGGGAGAGCAGGCTGCACTTTTTTCACCGCGACTTCAACGAGCTGGCGCAACACTCCAGCGTCCGCTATGACCTGATTGTCTCCAACCCTCCCTACTTTACGCACTCGCTGCTCTCGCCCAACGAAAAGCGAAACGCCGCGCGGCACGCCAAAGAGCTTACGCACGAAGGGCTGATTGCAGGCAGCATCCGCCTGCTCGCCGAGCAGGGACGGCTGGCCGTGGTGCTGCCCTACGTGGAGGGCAACGTTTTCATTGCGCTTGCCGCCAACGCCGGACTGTACTGCATCCGCAAGCTGAATGTTGCCACCAAAAAGGGAAAGCCGGTGAAACGGCTGCTGCTCGAGCTCTCGCGGGAACGAAAAACGCTCGACGAACAGCACCTGTACATAGAAAATGACCTCCCCAGCTCGTACACCGACGAGTACAGGGAGCTAACAAAAGATTTTTACCTGAAATTTTGAAGAAGTATGTTTTGCTACAACCATAAGCTACGAGTTCGCTACGGCGAGACCGACAAGATGGGGGTTGTGTACCACGGTATCTACCCGCTTTACTACGAGGAGGCGCGCACCGAAATGCTGCGCAGCGTGGGGCTTTCTTACGCGGAGCTCGAGCGCCAGGGCGTGATGATGCCGGTAAGGGAAATGCACGTAAAGTACACCGCACCGGCGCACTACGACGACCTGCTGACCGTTTGCGTGGAGATAAGGCAAATGCCCGGCGCCCGCGCTGTCTTCCATCACCGGATACAAAATCAGGAAGGGAAGCTCCTCAACGAGGCGGAGCTCACGCTCGTCTTTGTGAGCATGGCAACCGGCAGCCCCTGCCGTGCGCCACAGGCTTTTACGGATGTTCTGAAACCGTACTTCGATTGACGCGGCAGCCTGTCACGGCCTGTTTAATTTCGCTTTTAGTAGAAAGTAACATTTATTTCTGCAAACCCTGCTCAAAAATAGGGCGCTTGTGCGTAATTTTGTCACTTGTCCAAAGCCAAAAAATTTTTGCATACTACTGTTCGCCACCGCTTGCTTGCGCTGCCCATTACGCCGGTCGTTCTGGGCATGATGCTGGGCTGCACTAACTCGCAGACCGGAGGTATTGACGTGCAAAAAACTATCGTTTCGCTGGGAGTTCACGTACACCAGATAAGCATTTACCCCACAACGCTTACCCCCTTCTTAGACGAAAAAGATCCTGAGGAGGCAATGCTGAAAAACTTTCTGAAAACGGTGGACAACCTCCACATCTACCGCCTGCCGATGGAGTCGGCGCTTGACGGCTTTTCGGAGCGCCTAACCCAATCGAACTACACGGAGATGCTGAACGTGGAGCAGGACGGGCACTGCCTGAAGGTTTACGGGATGGGCAAGCTGACGGAAAGCACATGCTCGCTGATACTGCTGCTAAGCAAAAACGACCACCCCGCCGACGCCGACGAATCGACTTGCTTCTGCATAGAGGTGACGGGCAACATCAGCAAGCCGGAGCTGACGCGCATAGCTAACCTCAACCCCGCCCTCGTTGACCACTACATTCGACGGTTCAACATTCAGTTCTAACCGGCATTGCCAATTATTTTTTACCTTTGCGCATGGAATTTCCTGAAACATCAGCAACGTCATACGCGCCCTTCCTGAAGCGCACCGTCCGCAGCCTGTTTGCCCGCTACGGCGAGCAAATCAGCGCGCTCACCCTCGTGTTTCCCAGCCACCGCGCCCGCCTGTACTTTTCCGAGTACCTTTCGCAGCAGCTTAGCCGCCCGCTGTGGCAGCCCGGTAGCACGGGCATGGGCGACGTATTTGCCCGCATCAGCGGGCTGGCAGAGGCAAGCCGCTACCGGCTGGTGGCAGAGATCTACAAAAGCTACACGAAGTTTCGCAAAACGGACGAATCCTTCGAGCATTTTTACCCGTGGGGCGAGGTAATGCTCAACGACTTTGATGCGCTCGACAAGTACTTAGTGCAGGTTGACCCGCTGCTCAGAAACCTGGCTGCGCTGAAAGGTATAGACGGCAGCCTCTCCTTCCTGAGCGAGGAGCAGCGTGCCGCCGTGCAAACGTTCTGGCAAAATTTTTCGCCCGGACAAAACGGCCGCCTACAGGCAAGCTTTGCCTCGCTGTGGAGCGCCCTGCTGCCCACCTACAACGATTTCAGGCAAACGCTGCGCAAGGAAAACCTTGCCTACGAGGGCATGATATACCGCGAGGGCGCAGAAATCCTGCTCAAAAACGGCTTTGACTTTGGCGCGGAAAAATTTGTCTTCATCGGCTTCAACGCGCTCAACGAGTGCGAAAAAGTCCTGATGCGACGCCTGCAAGAGGAGCAGCGCGCCGAATTCTTTTGGGACTACGACCGCTACTACATCGACGACAGACACCAGGAGGCAGGGCTGTTCATGCGGCAAAACCTGTCCGAATTTCCTCCCCTCGATGCGGACGAAGACGACGCTTCGTTTTCCGAAAAAAAGGACATACAGATTATCGCCACCACGTCGGACGTGCTACAGGCCAAGCTGCTGCCCACGCTGCTGAGCGAGGTGTGCGGCGACCGTCCGCTCGACCGCCGCACGGCCATTGTTCTTGCCGACGAAGGGCTGCTTATTCCGGCGCTCTACTCGCTGCCGCCCGACATCGAAATGCTCAACGTAACTATGGGCTATCCGCTCTCGCAAACGCCCATCTACAGCCTGACGGAGCTCCTCATCAGCCTGCACAAAAATGCGCGAGAAGCCGAAAATCAGCCCACCAAATTCTACCACAAGGACGTGCTGGCGCTGCTACAGCACCAATACGTGCGCATGGTTGCCGGAAAAGAGGCGCGCGCGCTGTGCGGCAAAATTGTGCGGCAAAACCGCGCATACGTTACCGCCGAGGATTTGGCGACGGAGGCCGACGACAGGTCGCGCTTCCCCGTGCAGCAGCTGTTTGCCAAATTCTCAACGCCCGACGCCTTCACGTCTACGCTTGGCCAACTGATGGCGGACGTGGCCGCCGCAGAGTCAAGAGAGGACAGCTTTGACGGTAAGCTGCGGCGCGAGTACGTGGCCTGCGCCTACAAAGCGCTCAACCGGCTCATGGAGGCGCTTCGCGAAAGCGGAATGGAGCTGGAACTATCCCCATTCTTCAACCTCCTGCGCAGCGCGCTCAAGAACATTCGCATACCGTTTGAGGGCGAGCCTGTGGCGGGGCTACAGCTCATAGGCGTTCTGGAAACCCGCGCGCTGGACTTTGAAGCGGTGGTGGCGCTCTCGCTCAACGACGATATTTTTCCGCGCGGCGAAGCCATGCCGTCGCTCATTCCCTACAACCTGCGCCGCGGCTTTGGCCTGCCGTCTGTGGAGCACCACGAGGCAATGTACGCCTACTACTTTTACCGCCTGTTGCAGCGTGCCCGCCGGGTGCGGCTGGTGTACAACAGCCAGGGCAGCGACAACCGCAGCGGCGAAATGAGCCGCTACCTGCGCCAGCTAATCATGGAAAGCCCGCACAACGTGCCAGAGCGCAGCATTTCGTACAGCGTGACGCGCACGCCGGCAAAGCCTGTTACGGTTGAAAAAACAGGCGCGGTGGCCGCAGCCCTCGCCGAGTACCTGAACGGCGGCGAAAGAGCGATTTCGGCCAGCTCGCTTAACAGCTACATAGCGTGCCCGCTCAAGTTTTACTTTTCCCAAATTGCCCGGCTGAAAGAGCCGGAGGAGGTGGACGAGGAGATTGACGGGCGCACGCTGGGCAACATATTCCACCACGCCATGCAGTCTATTTACGCGCCGCGCCTCGGCCAGCGCGTGTTGGCGGAGGACATAGAGGCCATGCTGCAAAACCGGCAGGAAATTACGACGCTGGCAGAAAAGGAAACCGCTCGGGAGGTCTTTAGCGACGAAAAGGAGGTTGCGGAAATTCTGCGCAACGGCAAAATCCTCATGGTAAAAGAAACGGTGGTAAAATACATCGAGGGAACGCTGCGCTACGACATGCACCGCGCACCGTTTACGGTGGCGGGACTCGAAAAAAAGGTCGAACACCAGCTGCAAATCGACGGCGGACAGGCAGGGCGCGCGGTGAACTTTAGCGGCTATATTGACCGCGTAGACGCTATCGCAGACGGAAGCGTTCAGATTATTGACTACAAAACGGGGAGCAGCCTCAACGGTAAGAAGACAAAATTTCTGTCAGTAGAGTCGCTTTTTTCGGAGAAGGATGCTGAACGCCGTCCTGAAATTCTGCAAACGCTCCTCTACTCGTCCATCGTGCTCGAAAAGGGAGAGGCGGCGGCGGTATTGCCCGTGCTGCTCTTTGTCCGCAACACCTGTCGGGGCGACTTCGACGGCAGCATCAAGATAAAAAGCGGAACGAGCTACGCCGCCGTGAGCGACGCTGCGCCGCTCCTGCCGCGCTTCGGAGAGCTGCTGCGCGCCACGCTCAACAGCCTGTTCGACGTGTCGCAGCCATTTACTCAAACCAGCGACGCCGAGGCCTGCGCGCTGTGTCCGTATAGCGAAATTTGTCACCGGTAAAATATCATCACGTAAACTATGGACTTTATCAAAAAACATCGGAATTTAATCCCCTTCCTTGCGGCAACGCTGCTCATCGTGCTCTTTTTGCCGCGCGAGGGAAAATTTCAGTACGAATTTCAGAAGGGTAAAGTGTGGCAGCACAAGACGCTCAACGCGCCGTTTGACTTTCCCATCTACAAAACCGAAACGGAGCTGGCAAACGAAAAGCGACAAACGCTTAACTCCGTTATCCCCTACTACAACCGCGACAGCAGCGTGTACTACGTGCAACGCTCAGACTTGGCGAACACGTTCCGCTCGTCGCTTCGTACCGCGTACAACAGCCCCGACCACGGAGGACTCTCACAGTACAACTACTACAACCTGATAAACAAAGTGCTGCCGGCCATGCAGGGGCAGCTGAGGCTCATCTACAGCAAGGGGATTCGCGAGCCAAACTCGGTTGCCGAAAGCTACCTCAGCACGCCCGGCGCAACGCTGGTGGAGCTCAACGGAAATATGGCTACGAGCTTCCCAAGCGAGGAGTGCTTTACGCCGCAGAGCGCCTACCAATACCTCTCCAACCGCCTGCAGGTGCTGTGGAACGAAGGAGTTGTAGAGCAGGCATTCTACCGAAAGCTCGACGTGCAAAGCTTCCTCAAGCCAAACCTCCGCTTCAACGAGCGGATAACCGCGCAGGCGCTCGAGCAGCGCACGGCGGCCATATCGCCCACGCAAGGCATGGTGAGCGCCGGACAGCAGATAGTGGCGCAGGGCGAAGTGGTGAACGCCAATACGTTTAGCATGTTGTCGTCGTTCAAGTACGAGTACGAGCAGCGGGTGGGCTACTCCGGCAACATGTGGCTGCTGCTGGCCGGACAGCTGCTGCTTACCCTGCTCTTTGTGGCGGCGCTCTACCTCTACATCTTCCTGCTGAACGAAAAACAATCATTCTCCTTCAAGGAAAACAGCTTCCTGATGCTGCTGGTGGTCTCGTTCTTCCTCATTACGCTCTGGGTCAGCAGGACGGGCATTGCCAGCATCTACGTCATCCCGTTTGCCGCTCTGCCCATTTTCATCTGCACCTTTTTCGACGCAAAGCTGGCGTTGCTCACCCACTTCGTCACCACCATGCTGGCCGCCTTCATTGTCCCCAACAGCTTTGAATTTTTCCTGATAACCGCCTTCGTAGGATTCGCCGCAACGTACAACAGCAAGGACGTTTACCGCCGCAGCAAGCTCTACCGCACGGCGGCCATCATCCTGGGCACTTACTGCCTCACCTTCATTGCGCTCACCTTCATCAAAGACGGCAGCCTGACGTTCGATTGGCGCATCTACCTGTGGTTTACCGTCAATACGGCGCTGGTAATCGCAATGCAGCAGCTGCTGTACGTGTTTGAAAAAATTTTCGGCTTCACCTCCGACAGCACGCTCATGGAAATTTCGGACACCAACAACCACCTGCTACGCAAGCTGGCCGAGGTTGCTCCTGCCACCTTTCAGCACAGCATACAGGTGGCTAACCTGGCCGAGAGCGTTGTGCGGCAGATTGGCGGAAACCCCCTGTTGGTGCGCGTTGGGGCGCTTTACCACGACGTTGGGAAGATGAACAACCCCACCTACTTCATCGAGAATCAGGCGGCAGGCTTCTCGCCGCACCGCCACCTCGACCCGGAGGAGAGCGCGCGCATCATCGTGCGGCACGTGACAGACGGCGTGACCATTGCCCGCAAAAACCGCCTGCCCGAAATCGTGACTCGCTTCATCCGAACTCACCACGGCACATCGCTGGTGAACTTCTTCTACCGCGCCTACAGGGAGAAATACCCCGACGCCACCAACTTCTCCGCGTTTCACTACCAGGGTCCCAACCCCACCACCAAGGAGCAGGGCGTGCTCATGATGGCCGACGCGGTAGAGGCCGCATCGCGCACGCTCACCAAGTTTACGCAGGAGTCCATTAGCGATTTGGTAGAAAAGGTTATCGCCACCAAGGTAGAAGGAAAAATGCTGGATAACACCGACCTCACCTTCAACGACATCAGCACGGCAAAGGCGATATTCAAGAAAAAGCTGCAAAACATTTACCACGACAGAATTGCGACTTAGGCAGGCGCGAATTGCACTGCACGCGGGGCATAGCTTGCGCAATGCAGCAATGCAAAGCGGCAATTTCCCGCAGGGGGGGAAACCACACCGCTTGCTGCAATTCTGTGTTACTTTAGAAAATTATTCGGGATTCAATTCGGAGAATTTACGGGTTGAGGATTACGCTTTTGCGCGTCAAAGGCAACGGCGTACAGCTTCATTTGCTTCACCATGCTCAGCAGGCCGTTGGCGCGGGTGGGCGAAAGGTTTTCGCGAAGCCCTATTTTGTCAAGAAAACTCACGTCGGCGGCGATAATATCCTGCGGCGTTTGCCCCGAAAACACGCGAACAAGCAGCGACACTATGCCCTTGGTGATGATGGCGTCGCTGTCGGCGGTGAAGGCAAGCTTGCCGTCGTCCGTCAGCTCGGCGTTGAGCCACACCCGGCTTTGGCAGCCCTGTATGAGGTTTTGCTCCACCCTGTTTTTTTCGTCGTAGGGAGTCAGCGATTTGCCCAGCTCTATGAGGTAGGCGTACTTGTCGAGCCACTCGGTGAATACGCTAAATTCGTCGGCTATTTGCTGCTGTATTTCTTGAATTGTCATGATGGTTGTTCGTTTGCTTTTGCCGGTCAATCCAACGCGGCTATCTTTTCGATGCGCAGGCCAACATCGGTTATGTGCGGGAGCACATCCATGCGCATACCCTGCTGCACCTCGAAGCGGTAAATTCCGCTGCTCGGAAAGCGGACAAATTTGCGGTACGCCAGCTGGTTGTCCAGCATCTTGGAGAAGCCCTTTCCGTACCACCGCCCGTACTTGTCGACGAGCATGTACTCAACGGTGTCGCACGTAAAGTTGCCCGATGGGGCGGTAACCTTCACGAACAGGTAGATGTTGCTGTACGGGTAGCTGCTGGTGTTGCGCAGGTTGATGTACAGGTTGTTCAGCGCAGACGAATCGCCAATGTAAGCGTCAAAGACGATGCTGCTATCCTTGTGCCACCCATTGGCCGGCATTGTTCTGTACTGCTCGTAAACGCGGGAGGCGTCGCAGGCGTGGAGGCACAGCGCGAGGCACGCTACGCCCGCCGCGAGCAGCCTACGGGTTTTTGCTTGTGTTCTGGGGAGAGTTGACCTGTCCATGTTTTGCTTGCTTTGCGTTGCTGTTGGGGGTTTGCTTGGGTTGACCGGCGGCGCGGGGCTTGCCGAACTTCGCCTTAGCTCCGGCGTCGCCTTGCGGACGCGACTTGCCCTGCTTCTTGCCGTGCCGACGAAAGTGCGCTTTGTCAAACCGCGTAATGCTGTCTTCGCCGACGGCGCTCATAAATTCAGGCTCTTCGGTAGACCTTACTGCCGGCACGTGCCGATCGCTCAGCAGCGATTCCGACTTCACGCCCTTTTTGTTTTGCGCCAAAATTTCCTTTACCCTGTCCACCGGCACCGCTACGAGATTTTCCACCGAAGTTTTCTCGAAGTTGTACCACATGATGCGCTTAAAGATGTCCGTTTTGTGGTGAAAGGCTGTGCCCTCCGCAACCTCCAGCGTATCGAAGGACTGCGGAAAATCTTTTTGAGCGTCGATGTAGCAGGAGAGCTCGTAGTTGAGGCAGCACTTCAGCTTGCCGCACTGCCCACCCAGCTTCTGCTGGTTGATGGCAATGTCCTGGTAGCGCGCGGTGCTGGTCGATACCGAGGCAAACGAGCACTGCCACTGGGCGCAGCACAGCTCCCGCCCGCACGTGCCGATGCCGCCTATTCGCCCTGCCTCCTGCCGCACGCCTATTTGCCGCATTTCTATGCGCACGTGGAACTCGTCGGCCATAATCTTTATCAGCTCGCGAAAGTCAACGCGCTCGTCGGCTATGTAGTAGAATATGGCCTTCGTTTTATCGCCCTGCACCTCCACGTCGCCAATTTTCATTTTCAGCCGAAGCCCTGCCGCCAGCTGGCGCGAGCGTATCATGAAGTTGTGCTCGAGCGCTATCGCCTCGCTCCACTTTTCCACGTCGCTGCTCTTCACCTTGCGGTAAATTTTTTTGTACTCGTACTTCTCCGGCGACAGGCCGTTGCGCGTCATTTGCAGCGACACAATGTCGCCCGTGAGCGACACTATCCCTATATCGTGCCCGGGCGACGACTCCACGGCAACAATGTCGCCCTTTTGCAGCAGCAGCTCGTTGACGTTCTTGAAGTAGGCTTTACGTGTATTCTTAAACCTCACCTCCACGATGTCTACGGGCAGCGCGGCGTTGTGCATGCCCGACAGCCAGTCAAACGTGGACAGCTTTTGGCACGATTCTACCTGATGGCACGTAGCCTCGCCTGTGGGTTGCCGCTTGTAGCAGCAGCCCCGCGTGTATAGCATTTCTATTTCTTTGTTATTCGCCATAGAATGTTGAATCGCTGTGCTATGATTCTGTAGCTTACTTTACCGCGCTACTTTTTTGCACAGGCAATGCAAAGTTACGATTTTTTTTGTGAACGTCGTCCTGTTTTTTTCTTTTGTCCCCTTTTTTCGCCGACAGCCTCCCAATCCTTCTCAGTATCCTCCTCCACCATAAGGTAGTCCAGCTGCTTTTTCTCCATGTTCACGTTGTCTACCCTGATGCGCACGGCGTCGCCCAGCGTGTAGGTTTTACCCGTGCGGCGGCCTACAACGCGGTAGTTGTCCTCGTCAAAGAAGAAGAAGTCTTCGCGCAGCGAGCGGAGCAGCACCATTCCCTCAATTTTATTTTCGTTTATCTCCACGTATATGCCGCGATCGGTCACGCCCGATATAGTGCCGCTGTACTCCATCCCAATTTTATCCTGCATGTACTCAGCCATTTTGTACTTTATGGAGGCGCGCTCTGCGTCGGCGGCCTGCACTTCCATCTGGCTGGCGTGCTTGCACAGCGCCTCGTACTCGTCTGCCTTGACCGATTTTCCGCCTTCGAGGTAGCGCTCAAGCAGGCGGTGCACCATCATATCGGGGTAGCGGCGTATGGGCGACGTAAAGTGCGTGTAGTAGCCAAACGCCAGGCCGTAGTGCCCCACGTTGGAGGTGGTGTAGCGAGCTTTGGCCATGCAGCGCAGCGCCAGGGTTTCGAGGATGTTCTGCGCCTTGCTTCCGCGCGCCGCGTCTAACAGTGCGTTCAGCTTGCTCGAAATGGCCGCGCCCTTCCCGAAGTTCACCTTGTAGCCCAGCTGCTGCGCCACGTGGCTCAAGCTGTACAGCTTTTGCTCGTTGGGATCTTCGTGCACGCGGTACACAAACGTTTTGGGCTTTGCCCTCGCTTTGGGCTTGCCCACCAGCTCGGCAACGCTGCGGTTGGCGAGCAGCATGAACTCCTCCACCAGCTGGTGCGAGGGCGTATCCTCGCGAAAGTAAACGCCTATAGGCTTGCCGTTTTTGTCGATGTCAAAGCGGGCTTCGGCGCGCTCAAACCCAACAGAGCCGTTCTCAAACCGCGCGGCACGCAGCCGCTGCGCCAGCTGGTGCAGCGCAAGAATTTCCCGGCTAAAATCGTCCTCGCCGCCGTCGATAATATCCTGCACCTCCTCGTAGGTAAAGCGGTGGTTGGACTTTATCACCGTCTTTCCAAACCACTGCGCAACAACGTTTGCATCCTTGTCCAGCTCAAACACCGCCGAAAAGCACAGCTTTTCCTCCATAGGTCTGAGCGAGCATAGCCCGTTGCTCAGGCGTTCGGGGAGCATGGGCACTGTGCGGTCTACGAGGTAAACCGACGTGCCGCGGCGCATGGCCTCCTCGTCTACCACCGAGCCGGGCGTTACGTAGTGGGTTACGTCGGCTATGTGCACGCCCACCTCGAGGCAACCGCCGCGCAGCCGACGCACGGAGAGCGCATCGTCAAAGTCTTTGGCGTCCTTGGGGTCGATGGTGAGGGTGGTTGTCTTGCGGAAGTCGCGGCGCTTGGGCAGCTCCTTTTTAATGTCGTTCTGCACCTCGTTGGCGGCGCTCTCCACCGTCGGGTCGAACTTGTAGGGCAACCCGTACTCGGCGAGTATGGCGTGCATCTCGGCGTTGTTTTCGCCGGGAGCGCCCAATATGTCTACTATTCTCCCAACGGGCTGCCGGGCTGTCGCCGGCCATTCGGTGATGGCGGCCAGCACCTTTTGCCCGTCCCGCGCGCCGCCCACCTGTCCGGCGGGGATGGTGATGTCCACGTGCATGTGGCGGCTGTCGGGAATTACGGTGGCGCTGTGCTTCGATTTTCTGAGCACGCCGGCAAACTCCGTGCGCGCGCGCTTCACCACCTCCACAACGTCGCCTTCGGGGCGGCGGGACGTTTTGCGCACAAACACCTTCACCGTGTCGCCGTGTAGCGCGTGGTTCAGCGCGTGCGGCGGCACAAAGATGTCAACGTCGCTCTGCTCGCTCTCCACGTAGGCCATGCCGCTGCCCGTAACGTCTATAATGCCCGTAATCTCCACGCCCTGCATACGAGGCTTGTACTTGCCGTCGGCCATGAGCGCAAGCCTGCCCTCCTTCACCAGCGCATCCATAGCGGCAGCCACCTTAGCCTGCCGGTTGGCGTCCTTTTTTATTTGCAACGACTTGAGGAGCTGCGAGTACGAAAACGGCCTGTTAACGCTCTCTAAGTAGATGTTCAGCTTTTGCAGTATGTCAATTTTGCGTCTTTTTCCTCTCATTTGATGATAATGTGCTGCCTGTTTTTTGCGCATCCGGCATGAAAAACCGTGGCATGGCAGCCAAGGCATAAAGGTAGTAAAAAAAATTGAGATTGAAGCATACTTTAGCACATCGCCTCCTCCCTGTCGCACTTCAATTAGTGAATAGTGAATAGTGAATAGTGAATAGTGAATAATGAATAATGCGGCAGCAACCATAGGCATGTATATAGGATGTTGCTAATGATAGTGCAGAAAACAGGAGGGACAACGCGTGTGTTGCCCCTCCTGCATTATTCATTTATTAGCAGCCTTGCTATAGTTTGCTCCGCTTGTCTGACCCGGCAATGCTCGCTGGCCTACAAGCAAGCAGGACGGATGCCGTAAATTAAGGCAAATCCAAAACTAAGTCGCCCACATTTTTTGTACAAATAATTTTGCTTCCCACACGATTTTCATCCATTTTTTTACCTTTGTGCTTTGGCAATCGAATCGGAACAATGAAGTGTAATTGCTATTTTTATCCCAAAATGTCCATTTCAGCATTAATTCATAAAATAAGAGTTGATTTTCGACGAATTAATGCACGATATTTTACTTACTATGAGCAAATTACAAATGCAGTTTTCTAATGGCGTCCATTAAAAAATATGGAATGGCAAATGTTTATTATCAAGCAGTTATATTCTAATGGCCATTTTGGGTTAATTAGCAATGCCCGTTTTTTTGCTTGCGTCACCCAAAATGGTGACGCAAATTTTGTAAGAAACTGTATTACAACGCATTAAAAATATGAAGAAATGAAAGTGTCGAAGTCAGGAGACAAAATGAACCAGGCAAGTTTTGATGGCACGGAAGCCTCTTTATTGTTGATGACCATTGCCTATAATTTCATGAGCATGTTCAAACAAATAGCCATTGGCGGTGAAGTAAGAAATCGACTAAAAACGCTACGTCATAAAATATTAGCCATTCCTGCCATCATTGAATGCGCGGCAGATAAAACTATCGTCAAAATGGCTTTGCATATCAATCGCCGAAGTTGGATACGGAAACTTTGTGACAATATTGAACTATCATATCCCGATTCTCCTTAATGGACATTTTTGGTTAAAATCTTTGAGGTCAACCTAATGCGAGTTCCGGGCATCAGCCAGGGCAGTTTGCTCAAGCTGGGGTCAGAGCTCGGGCACGATTTCACGGAAAAATTTGACACGTACAAAAAATTTTGTCGCTGGGAAAATCTCGCCCCCAACAACAAAATCACAGGAGGAAAGCTTACTTCGAGCCGCCTGCCGAAGCGTAAAAATCCTGTAGGACAGCTATTCCGCGAAATAGCCGTTAGCGTTGGGGCATCCAAAACACCCTTGGGAGACTACCACCGTCGTATGAGAAGCAGAAAAGGCCCGATGGGAGCAATCGTTGCGACGGCGAACAAGGTCAGCAAAATTGTTTATATGATAGTTAAAAATCAGGTCGAATATGATGAAAAGCTGATCAACATGAATGAGCCGGTATTGCTAATGCGCAAGCTGCGAAATAAGTAAATGTTCATAATTA
>JAIRSZ010000049.1 GCA_031255195.1 Prevotellaceae bacterium
CAACTCACGCGCTTTTTTCCCCATGCTGTTGAGCCAAATGTGCATCATCAGCTGGTAGCAGCTGTAGTAGGCGCTGTGCGCCACGGCGGGGTATAACCCCTTTTCATGCAGCAGCGCGGCAGCCTGCTGTAGCGTGCTCGATTTGTCGGTTAGATGGCTCATACGTGAGTGGTGTTATCGTGGCAAATGTAAGGAGAAAAAGTTGTAAACGTGAGGCAAAACGCTACGTTTTACGCCTTTTTATATGTTTTTGTGACATGCAACCCTCCTGATTTTGATGAGGCCCCTCCATTTTTGCAGCATAAAACTTGCAGCAGTATACTCTGACCGCATTGCGCAACGTGAAGTTTTTAAAGCGTCAAAGTCGGAAAAGGAGGTGGCTACCGCTTAACTTTTCCGGGGTTTTGCGCAACAAACTTTTCCCAGCTCGACGGGGCTTTTTTCGTCGTTTTTTTTGCGGCAGGCGTGGCGGCGGCTATTTGCTCCATCACGGAGGTGGTGCAGTAAAAGTGGCACACGGCGGCGGCAAGCCCGTCGGTGGCGTCTAAGTCTTTGGGCAGCTCCTTGATGGCAAACATGCTTTTGAGCATTCCCGCCACCTGCTCCTTCGAGGCTTCGCCCTGTCCGGTTATCATTTGCTTTATCTTGCGGGGGGCGTACTCGCGGATGGGCACGTCGCGCGAGAGAGCGGCGGCAATGGCCACGCCCTGCGCCCGCCCCAGCTTGAGCATGCTCTGCACGTTCTTGCCGAAAAACGGCGACTCAACGGCTATTTCGTCGGGGAGGTACACGGAGATAATTTGCGTAACGCGCTCAAAAATCTTTTGCAGCTTCAGGTAGTGGTTGGCGTACTTCTTGAGCTCAATAACGCCCATGACCACCAGCTCCGGTGTACGGTCGGTAATTTTTATTACGCCGTAGCCCATCACCGTAGTGCCGGGGTCGATGCCCATTATGATACGCTCGGTTGGCATGGTGTGTGTTTTATGCTTGCCTGCTGCACGCAAGTTGAATGAGTTGGACGATTTTTAAGGCGGCGGTATTCAGCCCGCTAAACCCTGTTCAGCCCGTTCAGCTTGTGTGCTGTTTGGACGGTTTACGGAGGCGTTCATGCCTCCCGTCCGTCAATGGTTTCAAAGCCCGTGTAGCGGCGTAGCGCCTGCGGGATGCGGATTCCTGTTTCGGTTTGGTTGTTCTCGAGCAGCGCGGCAACGATGCGCGGCAACGCCAGCGAGCTGCCGTTGAGCGTGTGCACCAGCTGCGTTTTTTTGTCCTCGGTGCGGTAGCGGCACTTAAGGCGGTTGGCCTGAAAGCTCTCGAAGTTGGACACCGAGCTCACCTCCAGCCACTTTTGCTGTGCGGCAGAGTACACCTCAAAGTCAAACGTGAGCGCCGAGGTGAAGCTCATGTCGCCGCCGCAGAGCTTTAGGATGCGGTAGGGCAGCTCGAGCTTTTTCACGATGCCCTCCACGTGCTCCACCATGCCCTCCAGCGCGGCGTAGGAGTTTTCGGGCAGCTCTATGCGCACAATTTCCACCTTGTCGAACTGGTGCAGGCGGTTGAGGCCGCGCACGTCCTTGCCATACGAGCCTGCCTCGCGGCGGAAGCACGGCGTGTAGGCCGTGAGCTTAACGGGCAGCTCGCCGGCGTTCAGAATCACGTCGCGGTAGATGTTGGTTACCGGAACTTCGGCGGTTGGGATGAGGTAAAAATCGTCGGCGGTGACGTGGTACATTTGCCCCTCCTTGTCGGGCAGCTGGCCTGTGCCAAACCCCGATTCGGCGTTGACCATGTGGGGTGGCATCACCTCGCGGTAGCCTGCCGCCGTATTTTCGTCGAGGAAAAAAGAGATGAGCGCCCGTTGCAGCCTGGCGCCTGCGCCCTTGTAGACGGGGAAGCCTGCGCCCGTGAGCTTGTTGCCCAGCTCGAAGTCGATGATGTCGTACTTTTTTGCCAGCTCCCAATGAGGCATAGCGCCGCTCTGTAGCGTGGGCATGTTGCCGCCCTGCCGCACCACCACGTTGTCCTCGGCGGTTTTTCCGGCGGGGACTTGCTCGCTCGGCAGGTTGGGCAGCAGCGTCAGCTTGTCGTTCAGCAGGCGTTCGGCTGCGGTCAGCTTCTGCTCCAGCTCGGCCGACAGCGTTTTCAGCTGGGCTACGCTTGCCTTGGCAGCTTCGGCGGCCTCCCTGTTGCCCTGCTTCATGAGCGTGCCAATCTCCTTAGCGGTGGCGTTTTGCTGCGCAAGGTTGGCGTCGAGCGCGGTTTGCGTTGCCTTGCGCTCGTCGTCGAGCGCAACGATTTCGTATGCTATGGCCTTTGCGTCAAAGCCTTTGACGGATAGCCGCGCTACTACGGCGGCGGTTTGTTCGCGAATAATCTTTAGGGTAAGCATGGGATGTTCAAAGATTTACGTGGAATTTTTTTTGTGTGATAGTGTTGGGTTGCTGTTGGCGTGTGCAAAGCAAAAAACCCCTCTGCAAAACGCGAGGGGTTTTAGCAGCGTGCTTGCGCGGCGGCTATGCGGCGGCAACCTCTGCGGGCAGCACCGAAACGTATGACTTGCCGTTGGCTTTTTTCTTAAACGCTACAACGCCGTCTACCAAGGCAAAAAGCGTATGGTCGCGCCCCATGCCCACGTTTAGTCCGGGGTTGTGCACCGTTCCGCGCTGGCGGACGATGATGTTGCCGGCTTTTGCCTTTTGTCCGCCAAAAAGCTTCAGGCCAAGGCGTTTACTTTCTGAGTCGCGTCCGTTCTTTGAGCTGCCGACGCCTTTTTTGTGTGCCATATTCCGTAAGTTTTTTTAAGCGTTAATACTTTCTATCTGAATACGAGTGAAGCACTGACGGTGGCTGTTCTGCTTCTGGTAGCCCTTTCTGCGCTTCTTTTTAAACACAATTACCTTGTCGCCCTTGAGGTGGTTAAGGATTTTTGCGCTCACTGTGGCATCTTGTATACAAGGTGTGCCAACGTTTACCTTTCCGTCGCTCTCGGTGAGCAGGACTTTATCAAAGCTTACGGATGCTCCTTCGGCATCCTGGAGACGGTGTACAAAAAGCGTTTGATCTTTCACAACCTTAAATTGCTGGCCTGCTATTTCTACAATTGCGTACATGCAGTAAAAAATAGGTTACAATACGATTACCCTCCAATATTTTTTGAGGACTGCAAAGGTACAAATATTTTGCAACCGGACAAAGAAAAAACGGCTTTTCGGCACAAAAACATTTTTTGCCCAATGAAATTTAGCTTTCTTTGGCTTTTTTGTGGCTCTGCGAGGAATTTTAGTCCGTATCCATATCAACGTCGGGCAGGTGGGTTGTGCGTTGTCCGCAGGTCATTTGGCAAGGTAAGCCCGAAGCGGCAAAGCGCAAATTTTGCTACCTTTGCGGCCATGATACCATACCTGCAAGTTGAAAATTTGAGCAAGTCGTTTGGCGACCTGACGCTATTTAAAAACATCAAGCTTGGCGTTGGCGAGGGGCAGCGCGTTGCCATTGTCGCCAAAAACGGCGCGGGGAAAACCACGCTGCTCAACATTATCGCCGGGCGCGATACCCCCGACGAGGGCGTCGTGACTTTTCGCCGCGGGCTGTGCGTGGGCTTTCTGGAGCAAATTGACAGCTTTCCACCCGAAATGTCTGCGCTACAGGCGGCGTTTACGTCCGACAGCCCTGCGGTGAAAATCGTCAGCGAGTACGAGCGGGCGCTGCTTGAGGGGCGCGACACTACGGCGCTCTCCGCGCAGATGGACGCGCACCACGCATGGGGCTACGAGCAGCGCGCCAAGCAAATTCTCACGCAGCTGCGCATTACCGAGTTCGACCGGCGCATTGGCGAGCTGAGCGGCGGGCAGCGCAAGCGGGTAGCCCTGGCCAACGTGCTCATCAACGAGCCCGACTTTCTCATCCTCGACGAGCCTACCAACCACCTCGACATCGACATGGTGGAGTGGCTCGAGGGATACCTCTCCAAATCGCGCTCCACGCTGCTCATGGTTACGCACGACCGCTACTTCCTCGACCGCGTGTGCAACATGATTCTCGAAATCGACCAGCAGCAGCTGTTCTCCTACCGGGGCAACTTTTCCTACTTTCTGGAGAAGCGGCAGGAGCGCATAGAGGTGTTCAACACCGAGGTAGACCGGGCGTCGAACCTGTTTCGCCGCGAGCTGGAGTGGATGCGCCGCCAGCCCTCGGCGCGCGGAACAAAAATCAAGTCGCGCATCAGCGCCTTCGACGGGGTGAAGGAGCGCGCCCACGCCCGGCGGCAGGATGGGCAGGTGGAAATAAGCGTGCGCTCGTCGCGCCTGGGCAAAAAGATTATCGAGGCAAAAAACCTGTGCAAGCTCTACAACGGTACTGCCTACGTGGACAAGTTCTGCTACGAGTTTGTGCGCGGCGAAAAGGTGGGAATCATCGGCAAAAACGGATCGGGCAAGACCACGCTGCTCGACCTGCTCACCGGAAGCCTGCGCCCCGACAGCGGGCACGTGAGCCGCGGCGAAACGGTGGTGGTGGGCTACTACCGGCAGGAGGGCATATCGGTTGGCGACAGCAAGCGGGTGATTGACGTGGCGCGCGACATTGCCGAGTACGTGAAGATGGGCGACGGGAGGAATCTCTCCACGTCGCAGTTTCTCAACCACT
The DNA here is from genome assembly GCA_031255195.1 of Prevotellaceae bacterium. GTDB lineage: Bacteria > Bacteroidota > Bacteroidia > Bacteroidales > UBA932 > JAITMY01. Next base: position 4,648 of record JAIRSZ010000049.1, read on the forward strand.
TTTTGTTTCCGCCCAGCGCCCAGCAAACGCCGGTGAGCAAGCTGAGCGGCGGCGAACGCCGACGGCTCTACCTGCTCACCATACTCATGCGCCAGCCCAACTTTCTGGTGCTCGACGAGCCTACCAACGACCTTGACCTTATGACGCTGGCCGTGCTGGAGGAGTACCTCAGAGAGTTTGAGGGGTGCGTGCTCGTTGTGTCGCACGACCGCTACTTTATGGACAAAATTGTAGACCACATCCTTGTGTTTGAGGATGCCGGTAAAATAAAAGACTTCCCCGGCAGCTACACCGACTACCGCTGCCACCGTCAGCAGGAGGAGCGACGACAGCCGCAGCGTCCGGAGTCGAAGCCTGCGGAAAAGTCCTCGTCCGGGCGCAGGAGGAGCGTGTCCGAAGAAAAGCGGCGGCTGTCGTTTGCCGAGCGGCGCGAGTACGAATCGCTGCCCGACGAGCTGAAGCAGCTGGAGAGCGAAAAGTCGGCGCTGGAGCAGGAGCTAAGCTCCGGGCTGCTCAGCCCCCAAGACCTGACGGTAAAGTCGCAGCGCATGGGCGAAATCATCACTACGATTGAGGCCAAAGAGCTGCGGTGGCTGGAACTGGACGAGGTGGCGAACGGTGAGTAGAAAGCCACCGCTTGCCGTCGGCAGCTACGGGCTGAGGTTTCCTCCGCTCCGCTACGGAATGACGGGCGGCGCTGTCGCTTAAGGTGGTAAAAGTTATGGGGGTTGATGTTGGTGGGGGGCGGCCCCCCAACATCAACCCCCAAAAATTTTAACACCACCCGTGTACCCCTCC
>JAIRSZ010000100.1 GCA_031255195.1 Prevotellaceae bacterium
GAAACTTTTTTCGGCGCTCACATGCTCTACCTCACCTACAAGCCCAACAACCGCGAGAATTTTCTAAAGCGGTACGTGGCCAACATTCAGCTGCCAATAGCCATGCAGCGCGACCAGGAGCTGCCGATGGCGTTTTATTTTGGCCCCAACCACTACAGCACGCTCAAGTCCTGCGAGGGCAACTTCCACAAGCTGGTGCCGCTGGGCGGGTGGGTTGTCGGGTGGATCAACAGGCTGGTGGTTATCCCGATTTTTGACCTGCTGGGCAAGTATATCAGCAGCTACGGTATCATTATCCTCATCCTTACCATCATCATAAAGTTGGTGCTGTTTCCGCTGACGTTCAAATCCTACCTTTCGTCGGCCAAAATGCGCCTGTTAAAGCCCGATGTGGACAGGATTGCCCATAAGTACCCAAAGAAGGAAGACGCCCTGAAAAAACAGCAGGAAACGATGTCGCTCTACAAAAAGGCCGGCGCAAGCCCTATGGGTGGATGCCTGCCCATTCTTGTGCAATTTCCGATTTTGATTGCCATGTTCCGGTTTTTCCCGGCCTCCATTGAGCTGCGGCAACAGTCTTTCCTTTGGGCTGACGATCTCTCCGGCTACGATTCTATCCTTAACCTGCCCTTTTCCATTCCGTTTTACGGCGACCATATCAGCCTGTTTACCCTTCTCATGGCGGCGGCGCTGTTTGTGTCGTCGCGCATGAGCATGTCGCAAACGCCCGATACGGGAATGCCCGGCATGAAGTTCATGACGCTCTACCTCATGCCTGCTATGATGCTTTTCTGGTTCAACAGCTACGCGGCGGGGCTAAGCTACTACTACTTCCTCTCGAACTTGATTACCATTGGGCAAAACTTCGCCACGCGCCGCCTGGTCAACGAGAACAAGCTGCACGCGCAGATGAAGGAGAACAGCAAAAAGCCCGTAAAAAAATCGCGCTTTCAGGCCAAGCTGGAGGAGGTTGCCCGCAAGCAACAGCAGCAACAGCGACAGCAGCAACGAAACAGGAGGTAGCCCGCAATGCACTCACAGCGCAATAGGAGAGTGGCTGCTACCGGTGCGGCGCTGGCCGCGCTGATGCTGCTGCTGCTGGTTGCCGACGTGCTGCTTGGCTCGGAGCCGGTGCCTCCGTCGGCGGCGTGGCGTGCGCTGTTTGGCGCAGAACATTCGCACCTGTCGCAAATCATACTCGGCTACCGTTTCCCCAAGGCAATAGTGGCTTTGCTTGTGGGCGTTTCCCTGTCGGTGAGCGGCCTGCAAATGCAAACGGTGTTTCGCAACCCCCTTGCCGACCCCTACATTCTGGGCGTAAGTTCGGGCGCAGGCTTGGGCGTTGCGCTTTTCGTCATGGGTTACTCCGTGTTGGGAAAAACGACGGTAGGCGTGCTGCTTGCAAGCATGGGCTACGCAGCGTCGGCCTGCATTGGCGCGGCGTTCATCATGGCCGTTATGCTCACAATCTCCATGCGCGTGCGCGACATCATGGCCATGCTCATTCTGGGGGTGATGATTGGCAGCGCAACCTCGGCTATCATCAGCGCATTGCAGTACTTTAGCCGCGAGGCCGCGCTCAAGTCTTACGTGCTGTGGACAATGGGCGGCTTGGGCAACGTAACCTCCGCGCAGCTTTGCGTGCTGGCCGTTGTTACGCTTGTCGGCAGCCTGTTTGCCCTCCTCTCCGTCAAAACGCTCAACGTGCTTATGCTGGGCGAAAGTTACGCCCGCAGCATTGGCTACAACGTCAGCCGCCACCGCTTGCTCATCATGCTGACGGCCACCCTGCTTACCGGTACGGCAACGGCCTTCTGCGGCCCCATAGGGTTTATCGGCGTAGCCGTTCCGCACGTGGCGCGCATGATCATCCGCGAAGCCGACCACCGCTACCTCTTGCCCGTTGCCATGCTGCTGGGGGCGGTTGCCATGCTGCTGTGCGATGTAATTTCCTCCCTGCCCGGATACGAAACTTCGCTGCCCATCAACACGGTAACCTCGCTGTTGGGCATCCCGATAGTTATCCTGGTCATTGTACGCAACCAAAAAATAGTGTAGACATGGCAGCTCAGGCAAAACCGGCAATTGAGGTGTGCAACCTGCGCACAGGCTACTCCGCCAAAGGTGTGCAGCGCGAAGTTTTCCCGGAATTTTCGGCGGTAGCAGGCGAGGCGGAGCTGGTGGCGCTGCTGGGGCGCAACGGGCGCGGAAAAAGCACGCTAATGCGCACCATTATTGGCATACAGCCTCCCTTGGGCGGCACGGTGCGCATACTCGGCAGAGATATATCTACCTACTCCCTGCGCACGCTGGCTACGCTGGTGAGCTACGTTTCCACCGACAGCGTAAGGGTAGGCAACCTCAAGGTGTTTGACCTCGTGTCGCTTGGCCGCTACCCCTACACGGGGTGGTTTGGGACGCTTTCGCAGGCAGACAGGGAGGAGGTTATGCAGGCGTTAGCAATGGTCGGCATGGAGGCCTATGCCTGGCAGAACACCAGCTGCCTGAGCGACGGCGAGCGGCAACGGGTGATGATTGCGCGGGCGTTGGCGCAGAATACGCCCATCATTGTGCTCGACGAACCTGCGGCATTCCTCGACCTGCCCAACCGCTACGAGATTGTTTTGCTGCTAAAGCAGCTGGCGCGGACGCAGCGGCGCGCAATACTTTTTTCCACGCACGACCTGAGCATTGCCCTTAAAATTGCCGACAAGCTTTGGGTAATGTGCGACGGCGAATTTCACCAGGGCGCACCGCAGGAGCTAATGCTCAACAACGTTTTCGACAAGCTGCTGCAAAATACACGCCTCTCCGTTGACCACACCACGGGAGAAGTGAGGGTGGAAATAGAGAGCTGAAAGATTGAAAATTGAGAACAGGTGTATTTCAGAGGCTAATTTCAGAGGCTAAAAAAATCTGCGCAAATCTGCGCCTTCTGCGTGCGCTTGAGGGTTATTGAAAGGTAAACAGCTTGATAATAATTTATGGAAAGAAAACAGTGAAAAATGCCATAAATATGGTATTGTGCAGGACAAGTTACCCCCGTACTTTTGCGATTATTAATTCACTAAAAAACAGAATGTATATGTCTACAACAGGATTAAAATTTGAAACGCTGCAAGTTCATGCAGGACAAGAAGTTGAAAAAACAACACATGCGCGTGCATTGCCTATTTACCAAACGTCGTCCTACGTTTTTGAGGACGCAAAAGACGGTGCAGACCTCTTTGGCCTGCGTAAGTTTGGCAACATCTACACGCGCCTGCAAAACCCTACCACCGATGTTTTTGAGAAGCGCGTAGCTGCCCTGGAGGGCGGTGTTACGGGCTTGGCAACGTCGTCGGGGCAGTCGGCGCAGTTCATTGCGCTGAACAACATTTTGCAGGTGGGCGACAACTTTGTTACCACCTCCCACCTCTACGGCGGAACCTACAACCAATTTAAGTCGCAGTTCAAGAGGCTGGGCATTGATGCACGCTTTACGCCAAGCGATGCGCCGGAGGAGTTTGAAAAGCTGATTGACAGGAACACTAAAGCTATCTACTTGGAGACCATCGGTAACCCAGAGCTCAACGTGCCCGACTTTGACGCTATTGCCGCCGTTGCAAAGGCGCACGACATACCGCTGATTGTGGACAACACCTTCGGCGCAGCCGGATACCTGTTTCGTCCACTGGAGCACGGCGCTTCGGTGGTGGTTGAGTCGGCTACCAAGTGGATTGGCGGCCACGGCACTTCGCTTGGCGGCGTAATCGTCGATGGCGGCACGTTCAATTGGGGCAACGGAAAATTCCCGTCGTTCACCGAGCCGTCGGAGAGCTACCACGGGTTGGTGTTCTGGGATGTGTTTGGAGCAAACGGGCCTTTCGGAAACATTGCCTTCAACATTCGCGCCCGCGTGGAGGGGCTGCGCGATTGGGGGAATACCATCAGCCCTTTCAACTCATTCCTGCTGGTTCAGGGGCTGGAAACGCTTTCGCTGCGCGTGGAGCGTCACGTGCAGAATACGCTGGCGTTGGCCGAGTGGCTCGAAAAGCACGCCAAGGTGGAGTACGTGAACTATCCGGGATTGAAGAGCAGCAAGTACTACGACTTGGCAAAGAAGTACTTCCCCAAGGGAGCGGGTGCGGTGTTGACCTTTAAGCTCAAGGGCGACCCAGGCAATGCCGACAAGCTGATAGATAGCGTTAAGCTGCTCAGCCATCTGGCCAACGTTGGCGATGCCAAGTCGCTGATTATCCATCCGGCAGCCACCACGCACGAGCAGCTCTCGCCCGAAGACCAAAAAGCGTCGGGGGTTGAGCCTGGGCTGATTCGCATTTCGGTGGGCATTGAGCACATCGACGACGTCAAGGCAGATATTCAGCAGGCGTTGGATGCCGTAAAGTAGCGGAGCATTTAGCAAAGCGTAAACCTGCATTTTTATTCACACGGAGGTTGCTTACCACAGGAAGTTATCGAAGGGGTATCGTCCGGCCTGAACCTCGGCCACTATTTTGTACACATCGCTGCGGAGTTTGTCGATGTTCGTTTTGTTGATGGCCGAAATGAAAATGCAGGGAGCGTTTTTCTTGGCAATCCAGCTGTTCATGTACTCCTCCAGCGGTATGTTCCTGTCGGTGCGTGGCGTGAGGTCGTCGTCGCTTTTTTCTACAAACGTGTAGGCGTCAATCTTGTTGAAGACAAGGTACACCGGCTTCTCGCCTGCGCCGATGTCGGCGAGCGTTTGCTGCACCACGCTCATTTGCTCCTCGAAGTTGAAGTGCGAAATGTCCACCACGTGCATCAGCACATCGGCCTCGCGCACCTCGTCCAGCGTAGATTTAAACGACTCCACCAGCTGCGTGGGGAGCTTGCGGATAAAGCCCACCGTGTCGGAGAGCAAAAAGGGCAGGTTGTCGAACACCACCTTGCGCACCGTAGTATCAAGCGTGGCAAACAGCTTATTTTCGGCAAACACGTTGCTTTTGCTCAGCGTGTTCATGATGGTGCTTTTGCCCACGTTGGTGTAGCCCACCAGCGCCACGCGCACCAGGCCGCCGCGGTTGCTGCGCTGCGCCGTCATCTGCCGGTCTATTTTTTTGAGCTGCTCCTTGAGCCGCGCAATGCGGTCGAGGATAATGCGCCGATCGGTTTCTATTTGCGACTCGCCGGGGCCGCGCATACCGATTCCTCCGCGCTGACGCTCAAGGTGCGTCCACATGCGCTTGAGCCGCGGCAAAAGGTATTGGTACTGCGCCAGCTCCACCTGCGTTTTGGCGTAGGCGGTGCGGGCGCGCATGGCAAAAATGTCGAGGATAAGGCTGGTGCGGTCGAGCACCTTCCGCTCGAGCACCTTCTCGAGGTTGAACAGCTGCGAGGGGCTGAGCTCGTCGTCAAAGATAACCGTGTCTACATCCTGCTCGTCGGCGTATGCCTTTATCTCCAAAATTTTTCCTGCCCCAAGGTATGTTTTGGGGTGTACGCAGGGTAGCTTTTGGGTAAATACTTTTTTTGTAATCACGCCCGACGTTTCGGCCAGAAACGCCAGCTCGTCGAGGTACTCGCGCGATAGCCGCTCGTGCTGTTTTTCGGTGATAATACCTACCAGCGCTGCTGTTTCCGGTTTTGGTGAGGTAGTGGAGATAGCTTTTTTATCAACCATAGAAGATTCAAAAGATTCAAAGATAGTAAAAAATCACAAATGCTGCATTAGACCTCTTGCGAAACTAAAAACCACCCAAATCAAGATTACAAATAGCGGCAATAAAGTTAAACCGCAAGCCGAATCGTTTACGCAGGTTACGATAATGTTCAGAGAGGATGTGGAATCGTTTAACAAATTCGATGTCGTGCTCATTTGCCACTCTCGTGCGTGCAATTTTTTATGCAAGAATAACCGGTATCTTTGATGCCGGTTGTTTTCGCAAAACCCGTTTCCGATTCGCAGAACAACTTGAAATCGTGTTTTTTTTACCAGCCGAAAATGCGGTGCAAATTATTCGCCTGTCTTTTGGTTAACCAACACCTACATTTTCTTGTATGCCGCTTTTTCTTGCCGCTATACCATTTGTGCTGTTTTTTTTTTTGCTCGCACGGCATTTCGGTGGCGTCAACCAACACCACTTCGTGCTGTACATCGCTTTTCACGAACGCTTTCTTGCCGGACAAATGAAAACGCTGTCCATTTATAAACCATCTGTCCATTTTTTTAATTCCTGTGCAGAAGCGCTGGCGTCAAAACGTTTGCCGTCTCTAAGAGTTGCGCCTGTGCAGGAATTTTTCAATTCGGCATTGGTGTTACCCATTCCGCTGCTACCCGAAGTGGCAAACGGAATAATCGTTTTCCCTTTAAGGTCGTACTGTTCCAAAAAAGTATTGATAATAGTTGGCGCAACATACCACCAAATGGGGAAGCCGATATAAATCGTGTCGTACTTTTCCATATTATCCACTTTGTTTGCAATCTCGGGGCGAAACGCCTTGTTATTCATTTCCACAGAAGAACGACTTTTGCTGTCGTGCCAATCCAAATCCGCAGCAGTGTAGGGTTGTTTCGGTTGGATTTCGTGTAAATCGCCGTCAACCACTGTCGCAAGCGTGCGTGCCAATTTTGCCGTATTTCCGCTTGCCGAGAAGTACGCTACTAATGTTTTTTTCATTTTATTTTCTTCCGATTTTTGGTTTGTATCCTTTGGATTATAAGCATTTGAATTTATTGATATACTTATTGCTGCAAGAACCAAAATTATTTTTCGCATAAGTTGAATTTATTGTATGATTTCTATCGTTGAATTATTGAATTTTTAAATTATGTCAACCCACCCAAATTTATCCGTTTCGTCGCCGTACTGAATGGCGCGCAGGCGGTTGTAGAGCGCTGTGCTTACTTTTCCAGCCTGCCCATCCTTGCAGTACTCAAACGTTTGGCTGGTAACAGGGTCAAATATTTTCCCTATGGGGGTGATAACGGCAGCAGTGCCGCACTCTCCCGCCTCGTCGAATGTGGCGAGTTCGCCGACCTCCACCTTGCGCCGCTCTATGGTCATGCCCATATCCTTGGCCAGCTCAATGAGGCTCATGTTGGTAATGCTGGGCAGGATGCTGTGCGATTCGGGCGTAATGTAGCTGTTGCCGCGAATGGCAAAAAAGTTTGCCGGCCCGCACTCGTCGATGTACTTTTTTTCGGCGGCGTCGAGGTAGAGCATGGTGGAATACCCCAGGTTGTGACATATATTGAGCGAAACGAGGCTTGCCGCGTAGTTGCCGCCGCACTTGGTGTGCCCTGTTCCGAGCGGCGCTGCGCGGTCGTGGTCGCGGTCAATGATTACGCTCACGGGCTTAAATCCCTCCTTAAAGTAGGGGCCTACGGGCGTAACAAAAATGAGAAACAGGTAGTCGTCCGCCCGCTTTACGCCAACCTGCGGCGAAGCGCCAATGAGCAGCGGACGGATGTACAGCGTAGCGCCGCTGTCATGCGGCGGCACGAACTCCTCGTTGAGTTTTACCACCTGCTTCACCATATCCGTAAACAGCTCTTCGCTGGGGGCGTCCATTTGCAGGTACAGGCCGGATTGAATCATGCGTTTTGCATTTTCGCGCACGCGAAAGAGGCGGATATGCCCGTCAGCGCCGCGGTATGCCTTCAGCCCTTCAAATACGTCCTGCCCGTAGTGCAGGCAGGTGGAGGCCATGTGCAGGGTAACCTCCTCGGAGGTGGTGATTTCGGGCTTGCCCCACTTGCCGCTGCGACAGTAGCAGCGTATGTTGCCCTTAGTTGGCAGGTAGCCAAAGCTTAAATTTTTCCAGTCAAGTGTGTTCATCTATGAGTTGTAAATTTATAGGGGTTGTAAATATGCCAATATTTAGGCCGACAAAGGTAGCAAAAAATACGAAACAAAGTAAAAAGCGCAGCACAGATTCAAGTCGCAGATTCAAGTCGCCAATACAACTTTTCGGTAAAACCCATCTTTGGGCGCATCAAAATCAAGTGATTTTCTTGAGAAGAATATGCAATCATTCGTTGTACATGGGAGAGCTGTTAAGAAAGATATTCCATTAAATCGCCTCGTCTAAATGTAGCGGACAACCGCCTTTTATCTATTGTATCATAGGAATTTGGCGACGTATACAACAGATTTAGAGCAGCAACTAATTTATTATTGGCTCGCTCAAAAAGACTATCTTTATTGGTTTCAAAATAGGTTTTTGTTCTTCCAAACTCCGTATGAGTAAGCTGATCAAAGGTCAATACTAAATCTTCCAATACTAAATTGCCAATAATCATTGACATAAAGTAGTTGCTATATGGAATATGTGGATAGCTGTTTCTTAAAGCGCTTTTTTTACGCTGTGCGTCGCAAAACCTGTAAATAAAAACAGCAATCAACAATTGAGCGGCATTAATATTATTAAAAACATCGTTATAAAAAACGCCAAACAATTCGTTCTTTTTGAATTTTGCCTGAAATGGTTTCTTTTTCCAAATAGAATAAATAGATTCTGCGGCAACAGAAGATAAAACAGTTTTTTCGGGCGAAGAAAAAGTATTGTCTTTTTTCCTTTTGTAAGAATATCCTAATTCGTAAATTGCAGTTTCCAATCTTTTCTGCAAATCGTCGTTTGCTCGTAAATCACGCAAATCAACAGGATTTTGGCTGTTCGTAGCAATGGTTACATCGGTAATCAAAGAATCAATACCGTCATCAGGCAATTCATACAATCTAACCAAAATATAAGAATTTGTATAATCAATAGTCGGGTTATCTTTGATGGTGTATAATATCGTTTTACAAGATTGACCACCGTTGATAATTTGCAAATTGTCAACCTTTACCATCCAATTATTTGCTTGCAGTCCATTATACGAAAACTTACTGCAAATCATTGTTATACCGTTGTTGTAGAAATAAAAATTATCTCGCTTATCACTAATCAATGTATCTCTTATTGCTGCATTAACCCTGTTTCTGTTTAGGCCTAAATATTTTCTGATATTTTGGTCTAATAGATTATCTCCATATTTTTCAAACAATTTTGCTAATTCAACAACATTGATTTTGCCAACTAAAACTCGCTTGAAGTTAAAATCTTCTTGAATACTTTTACCTGCCAGCTGTATAGTTTCATTTATCCCTTTTGGAGACTGTAAAGAATCAACAATGTTTTTATGATTATAGTATTCAAATCTAACTTGATTGTCAGGAAAACCTGCGTTTATGATATGATTATCTCCATCTTGGTTCCATTTTAAACCGTTATTTGTAAAAACACATTTAATATTGGGGATATAACCGTCTGCAATCAAAGAACGAATATCTTCCACTTTGGGCATTAAATCTTCGTTCATTTCAATGGGCTTGCTTGGGTCAAAGATTGCGCCAATACTGCCAATAACCCTTTGAATAAAATTTGCAGGAAAATTATTATCTTTGTTCAAATCGAAAGCGTATTTCCCCTGAAACAGCGTGACCGAAAAATCGTAATCATTTACATCGCCAATATATATGGCATCAACACCCGCATCGTTGCCTCCTTCTGTAATCAGTCCGAATGCTTCTTCTAATTCAATATCTAAAAAAGAAGCGACAGACAGACATACAAATGCCTTTGACAACTTTTTTTTGTCGTCATTTTCGCCTGCAAATTTATCAGAATTATCGGCTACAATCTTTTTAATTCGTTGGTCAACAATATGTTTGTTTATATCCATACTCGTAAAGTTTCATGCGCTTTGAAAGTGCAAAGGTATTAAATATTTCTGAATAAGCAGCAAAACCAAAGGTTATTGTCCTTTTGTCCGTAGCACAGTACCGAAGCCGTCGCAGTCCTGCGTTGCAAACTACTTGAGTAGGATGAGAAGAGAGGTAGTAGAAAATAAAAATGTGGGGAAATTAATCAATTTCCCCACATTTCAACAATAATACTATTTTTTCAAGCAAACCTGCTTGCAGTATTTTTATTGCAGCATAAATACAATCGGAACAGTGTACACCACCGGTACAGCGCGTCCGTTA
>JAIRSZ010000117.1 GCA_031255195.1 Prevotellaceae bacterium
GTCGCCGGCAAGTATTGCTACTCCCGCTGCCCCTCGACTTGCATGTGTTAGGCCTGCCGCTAGCGTTAATCCTGAGCCAGGATCAAACTCTTCATGGTAAAAAAATCTTTACTCTATGTAAGTGTGAACCTCTGGCTGATAATTACTTTAGATTTACTTTGGAATTGATAAAAATAAAGCTTGTTGCTTATTAAGGTATTTTGTCCTTTACCTTACTTTGTCTCTTCAGCATATCAAAGACCGTACTTCTACGGTAAAAAAGCGCCTGATTTTTTCTTGTGCGGAATTTTACCTTTTTTCCCTGTGCAGGTGTGCGTTTTTGCTCTGAAAATGTCGCGCCTGCTGTTTAAATGGGGTTGCAAAGGTAGTCAACTTTTTTTAATTGGCAAACTTTTTTTTGCCATTTTCCGAAAAAAGTCGTATTTTGCTGATTTTCACGTGTTTTAAATACATTAAAAAGAGCTATACGGTTTAGTTTGGCAGAATATTTTGCCGCTTTGCCGCCCTACGCGCATCCGCCCTGCGGATGGTTGCACCTGCTGCTACGAGAGTATTCTACGGGCGTTTGCCTCGTCAACTTCGAGCATCTTTTTGAGCTCGTCGGCGGAGGCTACTTTCTGCACGTCGCGCAGCTTGGCAATGAAGCGCACGGTGAGGCTACACCCGTAGATGTCCTGCGCAAAATCGAAGATGTGTACCTCTATGCTCAGCGCCGTGGGGTGGCTGAGCGTGTTGCGCGTGCCGATGTTGAGCATCCCGATGTGCTGTGCGCTGCCCAGCTGAACCTGTACGGCGTAAGCGCCGTCTTGGGGCAGCATTTTTCGCTCAAAATCAAGGCGGATGTTGGCGGTAGGATAGCCAATGGTGCGCCCCAGGCGCATTCCGCTGCACACCGTGCCGCTGAGGGCGTAAGGGTAGCCCAACATGCTGTTGGCGGCGGCGATGTTGCCTTCCTGCAACGCTCTGCGAATCTTTGTTGCGCTCACCGCAATGCCGTCCTGCACGTATGGGGCGACTAAGTGCACCGAGACGTGGCGCTTTTTGCCCAGTGAGCTTATTTTTTCAAAGCCTCCAAGCGCATTTTTGCCCATGTTATGGTCGTACCCAACAACCAGCTCCTTTACGTGCAGCGTGCTCACGAGGTAGCGCTCAAAAAAATCATCAATCGGCAAGCCGGCCAACACCTCGGTGAAGGGTATCACCACGAGGCGTTCTACGCCGTGCGAGGCCAGCAGGCGGCGTTTTTCTTCGTCGCTGCTGAGCAGGAAGAGGTCGCTGCCACTGCCCAGCACGATGCGCGGATGGGGAGCGTAGGTGATTACGCACGAGGGTAGCCCGCTTTCCGCCGCGGCGCGCTTGAGCCTGTTCAGCACAGCTACGTGGCCGCAGTGCACGCCGTCGAAGAAGCCGGTGGTGGCGGCCAGCGCGCCAACCGACGGGGGTATGTTGGGGAATTGGTGTACTTGCATAACGTTGCAAAGGTAATACCTAATATTGAATTTGGCGGCTCTTTTGGCGGCGTTTTTTTCTTTATGCCAAAAAACTTTATATCTTTACGTATTGAAAATATAAAGAACCCGCTCATGCCGTACATTTACGAAAATAGCAGCAATCCGATGGATTTTTTCCGGCGTTACCCGTATAAGGTAAAGGTTATCAACTTGCAGCTGGACATGCAAACGCAAATAGAGTACTTCAACCTGCTCTCGGAAATCTTTCAGGGGCACAACTCCGAGGCGCTGGCGAGCGTTTCCAGAGAAAAGGCGTTTGATCCCAGCGTACCGCTGGACTACCGCAAGCGTATGCTGGCGTGGCTTTCGAGCTCTGAGGAGGTGGACGTGCTGCGGGAGCTTGAGCGGTATGAGAAGGATTGCCCCGAGGACGTGAAAGGGTTTGTGTCGATGTGCGTGTACCAATGCCGCACCAACATAGAGTCGTCGCTGCTTGGCGAGCACCACGCGGTGGTGGCAAGTGGCATGGGCGGCGAGGATGACAAAATACGCTACTTTGCGGCGCTGGCAACCCTGTCGGGCAAGGCGTGGAGTAACACAGAACAACACCTGCTGCGCGAAGAGCTGATGCTGGCAAGTAAGGCGCAGAACGCAGTGGTAGAGCTGCTGGAGTTTTCGGGAAAGTACGCAAAGATACTCCTCCTTGCGCCGATTACCCTTTCGCCTGTTGTGGTAATACGCAGCGCAAAAGACGCCAGCAACGAGCTTGGCGTCTTTATAAGCCCGCAGGAAGTTGTAACAAACATAGCGCGCCTGTCGGACGAGGAGCTGGATAAAATTCTGAAAAGTGGAGGCGAATAGCCGCTACTACTCTTCCCCCAGCTCGTCGAAGTTTACGTCGGAGAAGCTGATATCTTCTTCCCGCCGTGCGGCGTAGGGTTTTGTTGTTCCACCGTTGTCGGCAATGTAATTCAGGGCTTCGTTCAACCCTGCAAGAAACTTTTCAAAATCTTCCTGGTAGAGAAAAATTTTATGCTTCTCGTAGAGAAACTTACCCTCCCTGTCTATTCGCCTTTTGCTTTCGGTGATGGTGAGGTAGTGATCTCCCTCGCGCATTACCCTTACGTCGAAAAAGTAGGTACGCTTGCCTGCCTTTACGGACTTGGAGAATGGTCTTTCCAACCTTTCGTCATCATGTTTTTCAAAATCGTCCATGAGCAATTTTAAAATAGTTAAGAGTTTAGACATCAAAATGTAGGTTCATGCGTAAGCAAAGGTAGCTGCTTGAAAGATAAAAAGCAACGTAATGGCTTATTTCTCAGCTAATAAATTTTAGGTTTTCGGAGGCAACTCCACATAAAGTAGGCAATTAGGGCGACATAGGCCGTCAGACCCAAGATTTCGGCCTGATGAGACGTTGCCCATGAAGCATTTACGTAGCTAAACCCTAAGTACTTTAGCAGCGCGCTAAGAACGCCAAAGAGCGCTCCTCCGGCGATGAATCCAGAGGCGATGAGCGTACCCTGCTCGCTGCGCGCCCTGTTGAGGTCGGCGTTCTTGCTGGCGTTGCGCACGTACCAGCTCACCAGCCCGCCCACCAGCAGGGGCGTGTTCAACTCCAGCGGGATAAATATGCCCAGCGCAAACGCCAACGCCGGAACGCCAACCATGGTGAGGACAAGGGCAAGCATAGCGCCAGCGGCGTAGAGCAGCCACGGCGTTGGCTGGCCGCTCATGAGCGGCTCAATGACGGCGGCCATAGCGTTGGCTTGGGGCGCTATCAGCGCCTCGTCGCCCGTAAACCCGTAGGTTTTGTTGAGCACAATCATTACCCCGCCAACGGTTGCCGCCGACACGAGCGTTCCCAAAAACTTGAGCGACTGCTGCCGGTAGGGAGTAGAGCCGAGCCAATAGCCTATTTTGAGGTCGGTAATGAAGCCGCCAGCCATAGAGAGCGCAGTGCACACTACCCCGCCAATGATGAGGGCGGCAGCCATGCCCGGCGTGCCCGACAGCCCCACGCCGGCCAAAATCAGCGAGGCCAGAATCAGCGTCATCAGCGTCATTCCGCTCACGGGGTTAGTGCCCACAATGGCAATGGCATTGGCGGCAACGGTGGTGAACAGGAAGGCGATAATTGCCACCACCAGCAAGCCGATGAGGGCGTAGGTGAGGTTGTGAATCACGCCAAAATAGAAGAAGACCAGCGCCAATAAAAGGCAGGCTAGCGCACCCAACGCCACCACCTTCATGGGCAAATCGCGCTGCGTGCGCTTGCCGGCGGGTGCGGCGCTGTTTTTTCCGGTAAGCTCTCTGGCCGCCAACCCCACGGCCGACTTGATAACGCCCATAGAGCGAATGATACCAATAACACCCGCCATTGCAATTCCGCCAATGCCGATGCTGCGCACGTAGGTGCGAAAAATTTCTTCGGGGGACATTTCGCCCAGCAGCTTTACTACGCCTGTGCCCACGGCAACGGTTTGCCCGTCGGCAAAGTAGGCCAGCAGCGGGATAAACACGTACCAGGCTGCAAACGACCCGGCACAAATGATGGCGGCGTACTTTAGCCCCACAATGTAGCCAAATCCAAGTACAACGGCGCTCAGGTTGAGCTTGAATACCACCTTGGCCTTGTCTGCCAACGCTTCGCCCACCGCCAGCACACGGCTGCTGAACACCTCGCTCCATGCGCCAAAGGTGGCCACGATAAAATCGTACAGCCCGCCGATGAGTCCGCTCAGCACAAGCAGCTTTGCCTGACCTCCACTTTTGGACTTGCTGGCGAGCACCTGCGTGGTGGCGGTTGCTTCGGGAAACGGATATTTGCCGTGCATGTCGCTCACAAAGTATTTGCGAAAGGGTATGAGGAACAGAATACCCAAACAGCCGCCCAGCAGCGAGCTGAAAAATATTTGCCAAAAGTTCACGGCGAGCTCGGGGTACTTGGCCTGCAAAATGTACAGCGCAGGGAGCGTGAATATAGCGCCCGCCACAATAACCCCCGACGCAGAGCCGATGGACTGTATGATAACGTTTTCTCCCAGCGCGCTCTTGCGCTTAGCCACGCTCGACAAGCCCAGCGCAATGATGGCAATGGGGATGGCGGCCTCGAAGACGTGCCCCACCTTGAGGCCAACGTAGGCGGTGGCGGCCGAAAACAGAACGGCCATTACCAACCCCAAGCTCACCGACCAGACGTTGACTTCGGAGTAGGTTTTGTTGGGCGACATGATTGGCTCGTAGCTCTCGCCGGGCTTGAGCTCACGGGTAGCATTTTCGGGAAGTCCTTGCTGATTCATAGCTTGATGTTTGATTGCGTTATAAAAAAAATTTTTTTCTTGTGATGTAAAAAAATATGCTTCTATAAAATTTGAAGCCGGGCAATATCCCGAAAGTTAAGCGCTGCTGCTGCTCTGAGCAGTGATTTGTGCGAGCTCAAATCAAATAAATTACACAAATCATCGCTCTCCGTCAGCTACCTGTAGCGCACCTCATTGTCTGCCGAGATTATCATGTAGCAGGAGCTTTCTCCGATACTCTCGCTCTTTGTGGGCGAAACATTTCTTACGGCCATCATCTCAACGTACTCGCTGCTAATTTTTGAAACCAGCAGCGGGTAGTACGAAAAATCGGCGTCGAAAGTTTTTAGCGAGAGCCATTGTCCTGCGGCGTCAATGGGGTAAACAAAAGCGTTCACCTGCCGACGGGCGGTGGAGGCTACTTTTCCATTGGCGTCCACCAGCTCGCTGTAAGCGCCGTATACGTAGAAGCGGTCGTTGGTTCTGATGATGTTAGACAGGTATCCTGAGAACTGCAACGAGTTGCTCCACACTTCGGTCAGGTCTGCCGAGCGAAGCACTTGCAGCTGTATGGCATCTTCGGCCATGCTGTAGGGCGAGAAATCATCGCCCTTAAAGGCCAGCAAAAATGTTCCACCCACATCGTCGTACATGAACTTGCGCGGCACGGCTGCGGAGGACAGCTTGAGCGACTTGGCGACGCTACCGCTGCTGCTCAACAAGTAAAGGTAGCTGGAGGTAACCTCTACCCTGCTGCCGGTTGAAACCACTACGGCGTAGCCGTTGTCGGCCTGTCCGGTCAGCAGGCCAAACCCGGCCTCGTCTTTGCTGCTGAACGTTGTGAGCCACTCTACGCTGTCCGGCGCGCTCAGCAGCGCGGCAAACGGCGTAACCTTTTCCTTTGCGCTAAGATGCGAACCGGCAACCAGCGTCTTTTTGTTGGGCAGCACTGACTTTGAGTGGATGTAGTAGCCCGGAGCAGACAACTTGTCGGGTGTAACAACGTCAACGTACAGCCGTTCGGTTTTATAGGAGATGGCGGGACTCTTCGCTTCGGCGTTTGCCTGCGCAATAGCGTTGTTTTTGTAGGTATCCAGCGAAGTTTGCAGCAGCAGGTTGTTGCTCGACGCCTCGGTCTTCAGGTAATTCTCAAATCCAGAAAAATCTTTATATCCACTCCTAAAAAAAGCGTCATATTTTTTTATGGCCTCAGGAGTTGCCTTGCTTTTCGCCAACGCCAACGCCGAATCAGTCGCCTGCTTTTTCTGCACCAAGTCGTAGTAGTAGCTCGCCGATTTTGCCAGCTCGTTTGTAGCAAACAGGCTTCTGTCCACCACGTTGGTGGCATTGTGGTACAGCAGCCCGATTTTTTCCTCCTGGTACTTCAGGAGGGGGGCGGCGGCCGAGTTGTAGTCGTACTTGTATATCTTGTTGACCACCTTTGGGTCAACGGCGTAGCGTGGGCTTACGCCCGAAGTGTCGCCGTTGCCGAGCTGTGCGATGTAGCGGACGTTGACGTTGTGAATTTTTTCCGTTTCTCTGTACAAAAAGGCAACGTCTGTGCTCAACATTTTGTTAAAGCTGTTGACCCACGAGGAGTAATCCCACAGCGTGGCATTTTCCGACAGCAAGTTGGAGGAGGTCAATCCGTTTAGGCGGTACACCAGAATTGGTTGCAGCGAGTAGCGTATTTTGTAGCCTGCCATTGGGTATGCCTCCAGCGAGCGTTTTAGCGTGTCGAGGTAGTAGAGGGTAGAGTCGAAGTTGAGCTGCAAGTCTTTCAGGTTTTGCTGGAGTTCGGCATCGGCCAGGAAGTAGAGGTCGTTGAGCCTGCTGTTTTGCTCGTTGATTTTGCCGAAAGTTTCAATGCAGGCGTTGTACTTGCGTATGCTGGCGGTCAGATAGCGCCGGTTCTGCATAAAACGTTCTCTGTACTCCTCCACGTCTGCCAGCCGGTCTTGGATGTCCTGCTTAATGCTTTCGTAAGTCCGCGGCTCGGGCGAGGCTGTGTAATACTCCCTGTTTTTTCGCGCCTCCTTTTCGTCAAAAAAGTGCAGGGCGAGCGATAGGTAGGTTTTCGCGTCGGAAACGTTTTGCGTCACTTTTTCCGACTCCATGAACGGGTCGTAGCGGCGCATCAGCTTTTGGGTAATTATGCCCATTTGGTAGTATCCGTTTACGTTGACAAAGTCCTTGGAGGTGGTAGCCATCAGGTAGGCAAATAAAACCTGAAAGGCTTCGAGGTCGTTCATCTCCTGTATAGACTCGTAGACTTCCTTATACTTGGGCTGCCCTACGGCGCACAAGCCAAAAAGTGGTATCAGGATGCAAGTAAGTAACAGTTTTCGTATCATGGTATTGTGTGTTTTTTCTATTCTGTTGCTTGGTTATCAATGATTTTTATTTCGACACGGCGGTTTATGGCGCGGTTTTCGTCGGAGGTGTTCGGCACTACCGGTTGCACCTCGCCGTAACCCTTCGATACCAGCTGCCACTTTGGTACATCGCTGTCTATCAAAAATTTTTCTACGTAGGCGGCGCGCTTTTCGGAAAGTTTAAGGTTGAATACCTCCGACCCGACGTCGTCGGTGTGGGCAGCTATTTCGATTTTGATGTGGGGGTTATTCTTCATGAAGTCGATGATGCGGTGCAGCTCGGCGTGAGACTCGGCGTTGAGCTCAGCCGAGTTGGTTTCAAACGTGATGTTGTTGAAGACCATTTTCGTCTGCGCAGTCAGCTCATCCAGCTCGATATCCTTTATTTCGAGCGTTTCCATAAACGCCCCTGCTCCTGCGCCGCCCAGCAAAATAATGCCGCCTGCTCCACCCGTTGCGCTGCCGATTCCGCCCGAGCCTGCTACGCCAACTGCGCCGACGCCGGCCACGCCGACACCGCCTCCCGCGGCGACGGGGGCAACGCTGATGTTGGTGTTAAAGTAAGTGTAACCTTTTTTCGATACGTTCAGCTCGTAGGTGTCGCTGGTGCGCAGCGAGAGCACCGGATTTCCGTCCTCGTCATACGCTACGAGGGCAACGCCGGTTTCGTCGCGGGTGAGGTTTCGCACGTTAACCATTACCGGCAGAATGCTTTCACCCTTCTTATTTTTCACGTTAAGCACCAGCCGCCTGCGCGCCGCCTGAAGCTCCATGCTTTTCTCAAAGCGGCTGTACACTACGTCAGCTCCCAAGTCGAAGTAGGTTTCCTGTGTTTCAAAGTTGGCGCACTCCACGCGGATTTTATACTTGCGCCCAAGAGCCAAGGTACATTCGTACTTTCCCTTCGATGCGTTAACTATGTTGTACTGCTTTACAGGCTTTCCGGTGGCCGAATCCACAATCAGGATGTTGGGCTGCAAGGGGTAGAACAGCTCGTTGTCATATACATTAAACTCCAGATTTACCTTGCTGAAAAGCTTTGCATCTACCTCCTCCTTCGTGCTGCCCTCGGGGATAGTGTACAAATCTTTGTAGTGGTAGGTGTGCGAGTAGCCGGTTTTTGAGATGTCGGCCTTGTAGAAAGAGCCTTGCGTCAGGATGATGGAAAAGCGCCCATCGTCTGTTGTCGGAAACACACCCTTGGTGGTAGAAGTAACGGCATCCTGCACTACGATGTCGGTTTCTATTGGCTGGCTGGTGTACAAATCCGTCACGCTCCCCGACAGCACAAAAGTTTTGGACGGTTTTTTATCTTCGGGCAGGTAGGTGGCGTATATTTTTTGCAGCTGCTTTTTCTTTTTTGGCTTGACGCTGACCAAAAAGTAGTCGCTTGTGCTGCTCAGCGCGGGCGATAGAACGTCAAACTCGGATTTCAGCGCATCTACGTAAACCGGATAAAACCAGTTATCTTCGTCTATTCTGCGGGCGTAGTAAATGTCGTAGCTATCGCCATCCGTTATCTCCTTTCCGAGGCTATTTTTGGTTTTTCGCCGCGAGGCAAAGAGTAGAATATTGTTGTCGGCGCAGAAAAAGGGCGTTTCCTGACAGCCTATATTGAACTCCTGGGGGAGATACTTTGGGCCTACCCACTTACCCTCCTTATCTTTTTCAAACAGCAGCAGCTCTTTGCACGGGTCGGCCTTCTTTTTTGTAGTGGGCTGCGCCCGCAGGACAAAGAGTGTTTTGTTGTCCGATGAGATGGAAGGCGAAAACAGGTCGGCATCTGCCGATATGGGTTTACCCAACCGCTGCGGCCTGCCCCAGCGTCCGCGCGTTTTTTTTGAGTAGAATATGTCAAAGTACTCTGTCCGCAACTTTGCGTGAAAGTACAGCACTGTTCCGTCGTGGTTAAACGAAAAGCCGCCCACCTCATTTCCTGTTTCGGTAATCAGGTCGTTGATGAAATCCAACGGTTCGGGAGCAGTCCATCCACCATCCTTCATGTGCGACTGGTAGGCCGTCATGGAAGTTTCATCGCTTGCCAGAAAAATCAGGTATTGCCCGTCGGGCGTCATTGCCGGATAGCACATGGCCTGCTGAAATTCTGGAAAAATATCTTGCCGCATGAACTCCTGAGCGCAGACGTGCCCTGCGATAAGGTGAAGCGCAAGGAGGCTTAGCAGCATTTTTTCGTAAAGTAAAAATTTCGACATATTCTTTTTTTTTAAGTTATTGGCATTTTGCGGTTAAAGTTTAGAAGCGTGCCAAGTTCTAATCGCTAATTATCTTCAGGAAGCCACAGCCGGAAGCCAACGTTATTGCCGCTACCGCTTGGCGTGTAGTAGTCGCGAAATGTTATGCGGCAGGACAGAGCGTCGTAGTTCCAAGCTCCGCCGCGCAGCACGCGGAATGAGCCGGTGGGAGCGCCGGTGGGGTTAACCTGCTCGCCTTCGGGGTAGGCCTCCGACCACCAATCGGCGCACCATTCCCGCACGTTACCGCTCATGTCGTATAGATTCAGCTCGTTGGGCTGCTTTGCCGCCACCGCATGAGAGCGCATGTTGCTATTCTCGGCAAACCACATTACGTTATCTCCTGTGTTTCCACCGGCATACCTGCTGCCGCCGCCCTTGCTGCCACCCCGCGCAGCGTACTCCCATTCGGACTCGGTGGGCAACCGTCCGCCCGCCCAGCTGCAATACTCGTATGCGCCATACCACGTTACGTGCACCATAGGGTAGCTCTCGTAGCCCGACTTGGCGCGCCACACCCCGTCAACGAACTCCACCTGCGCATCCGACGCCAGCCATTCGAGTAGCTTGTTGCCGCTATACAGCCCGTTTGCGCGAACTTTGCGGTCGTTCAGGAAAGTTACGTACTGTCCGTTGGTGACCTCCGATTTGCTTAGCCTGAAGCCATCAAGCGATACCGAGTGGACGGGTTTCTCGTCGCGCTCACAGTCGTCTTTTTGGCAGCCCATCGTGAAAACGCCACCCGTGATTTGCACCATTTCGGGGAGGTTATCCCTGACAATGGTGGTGTTGCTACCTATCAATTTTTGGGTAAGCCGCTTGCATCCCTCCAGAATGGCCGTCCTTGGCGTACTGGGTATCAATTCGTTGGCCGTGTGGCTTATCCGCCCGCTTTCTACCTCAATCAGCGAGCAGGTAATGTAAATTTCCTCGCCCTCAACGATGAGCTTCGACAGGCAAATGTACTCTGCGCCGCTCATCACCCCTATGCGCTTGCGCTGGTCTTCGTCCACCAGGCCGCTTTGCTGAAAGCTGATTTCGTTTACAATGGCATCAATGTTGGTGCGCGTAAATGCCTCGTAACCATACGTATTAGTAATTGCTTCCTCCAGCGCGCTACGAATAATTTCCTTTTGCATGGCGGTAACATCGCCGCTTGTTACCGCAGGCTCCAGCACGGCAACTTTTTTGGCAGGCTTTGGTTGAACTTCCTGAGCTTGCAGCGTTGCGCCGGACATCAAGGTGCACGCCAGTGGTAGTAATAGCAGTATTGGTCTCATTTTTTTAAACATTTAGTTTGTCAGATGTTGCAGCCGTACAGCCGCATAAAATATTTTATTCCTCCGGTATCAGCAGGCGGAAGCCAAGGTTTCCGTAAGCGCCGTCGGGCGTATTGTTGAAGCGGTAGGTTGTTCGGCAATTTTGGCTTTCGTCGTTCCAGCTGCCACCGCGCAGCACGCGAATAGTGCCCGACGGGTCATTCTGCGCCTCCACCGCGTATGAGTTGGAGGCGTACCAGTCGATGCACCACTCCCATACGTTGCCGCTCATGTCGAACAATCCCAACTCGTTTGGCTTTTTTCTTGCCACCGGGTGAACGTGGCCATCGCTATTGCCGGAAAACCAAGCAACAGCGCTGGCATCGCCATTTCCGGCGTACTTGTTTTTGCCGCTCTTGCTGCCGCCGCGCGCGGCGTACTCCCATTCGGCCTCAGTGGGTAAACGCCCACCTGCCCAGCTGCAATACTCGCTCGCCCCAAACCACGATACGTATATCATGGGGTAACTCTCATAGCCCACCTCCACGCGCCACGCGCCGTTGACGTACTCTACGTGGGCATTAACGTGTATGAGTTTTTTGTCGATGTATGCATCATGAGTTCGCACCTTGCTTTCGTTCAAAAACCGGACGTACTGCTCATGGGTTATTTCTGTCCGGCTCAACTTGAAGCTACTCACAGCTACCTGCCGCACAGGTAGCTCGTCCTCCTCGCAGCTTTCGCCCTGCTCCGAGGTGCAGCCCATCATGAACCGTCCGCCAACCACCGGCGTCATTTCGGGAATACTCGAATCAAAAGAGGCGGCCATGCCTATGCCGCTCGTCAATTTTTCGGCCAGACGCCTGCATCCCTCCAGCAAAACTTTGCCCGATATTCCGTGAATAAGCTCGCCTGCGGTACGGATTATTTTGCCGCTTTCTACCTCTATCAGCGAGCAGCTAATGTAAATATCGTTGCCTTCGGCCGTAAGCTGCGACACGCAAATGATGTCTGCGCCGCTCATCACCCCTATGCGCTTGCGCTGGTCTTCGTCCACCAGGCCGCTTTGCTGAAAAGCCATCTCGTCGGCAATAGCGTCAATGCCGGTGCGGGTAACGGCCTCGTAGTCGGACATGGAGATGATGGCCTCCTCCAGCGCGCCACGAATAATTTCGCTTTGCAGCGAGGTAACGTTGCCGCTTTTTACCACAGGGTCGAGCATCGCCACCTTTTTTCGTCCCTGCCCGCAGGCCAGCACAGCGTACAAAATGGCGAACAGAAAAATTGACATTCGCGCACAGCTACTGTTCTTCATCTCCCAACCAAGGCTTAATTTTTTCTGCTATCTTGGGGGCAACATCCTCGCAAGCCTGCCTTCCTGCACGCTGGAGGGTGACAGAGCCTCCCTTCTGCGAAAATTCGTCCCGATATACAACTTTTCCGGTGTGGCTGCTGACCAGCTCTACCGTAACGTCTGCGTAGCAAAACATGAGAGAGCCGACCGGATTTCCGGCTTCCCGCGTGGTGGCGTGCAGGCTCAACCTGAAGTCGCTCTGCGAGGAATCGTCGGTGAAAGTGCAGCGGCTGCTTTTCGCCAAAGCTGCCTTCAGCTTATTGGCGACTATTGACGTGCTCTTGCTTCCCAAAATATCCTCGCTGCTTTCGACAAAGATGGAAAGGCTTTGCTCCAGCCGCGCCAACGCCAGCTGCAGCTCGCTAAAAAGCGACTCAACGTGCGCCTGCTGCAAGCTCTCGGCGACGTCTCCCCTGCCAAGAGCAACCAGCATCCCCTGCGCATGGCTTACTTTTGCCAGCAGCGGGACGGCTTCTTCGTACTGACTGCGGGCTTTCACCTTGTTGCCTTGCTTTTCCAGCTGCAAGGCTGTTTTGAAAAATCCATTTACCCGTTGAACATCAAGGGCAATATCAGCCTGATAGTAGTCTACAAGCTCCTGTTTCCTGGCGTAGGCAATGGCGTAAATTCTGTTCTCGGATTCGTTGAGGTAAACGTCGGTCTTTATGCCCACAATTTCTGCGGCAGAGGAAGTCTTTACGGCCGACTCAAAGAGGTCGCTGAGCGTTTCCGAGCTACCGACGCTTTCGCTCCTGCTGTACGATTTGCGCTCGCTCTCCACCTTCACGCGGATACCGTCCGAGAGCAAACCCTGCGCCTCCTTCTTGAGCCGCTCCATGGCGGCAAGGGCGGTTTCGCCGGAGCGCACATCACCCACCGCAAACCCCGTAACGTAAACGTCTTCGGGGAAGGCTCTTTGCCGTCCGTCGTTGCTAAGCCAACGCGGTGTTTGTCCCCAAAGCAGGAGCGGAAAAAGGACATAAAAAAAGAAAAAAAAGGCTCGCCTACACATAATTTATGTTGATTGGAAAATAAGCACAAAGGTAAAAATAACTTTTTGCAATGATAAGCATAACCTTTCTCTCACAACAAAATATAACCTCCGCAACAAAAATGCAAGGATTTTGAAACATAAATTAATGTTATGCTGTGTACGGTACGCGCAGAAATGTTCGGTGCGCGTCTCCGTCCTCAAGCGTTATTGCTGATAAAAAAAGGGGTATCGTGCAAAATTCTATGAAATTAACCCAATAAAATTCAGCAACTTCTTTTATATAAAACCGCCCTGATGTTGTGTAACGTACTCCGTGACTTGGGGATGTGTCCTTTAATTCTCAAAGCGGGGCGCAAAGTATCTTTGGTTGGAGGCCAAAATTCGAGCATTCTTGCTTTAGTGGTCAGCTTTTTGTACTTTTGCTGCGCAGCTTTGCTTTTCGTTAATGCTACCAGGAGGCTTGAATTCTTTAACCCAACATCGGATTTTTCCGCCGCTTACCGCCGTCGGCTGCTGCCTGTTGCTGCTACCGCTCACGCTAACGGCAGGCGCACGGCAGCAAAACGTTTTTCGCTCCTTTTCGCTTGCCATCATCTCCGACACTACGCGGCTCGATACGCTAAGCATTGTGCCGCACTCGCTCGTGCTGCGCGACGGGCAGGGGCAGGTTGTCCCCGACTCGCTGTTCTGCGTGGACTACCACAGCGCCCTGCTTGTGGGAGAGAGGCTGCGCGGGCAAACCGTACACGTTGCCTACCGCGCATTTCCGGTTTTATTCACCAAAATTTACTTCAGCAAAGAGCACGAAAAGTACCTCTCCGGCGATACCGCCTTTAGCGCCCCCAACCCCTTTTTTGTTCCTCAGGGCGGCCTCTACCGAAGCGACGGGATACTGTCCGGCAGCGGGCTTGAGCACAGCGGCAGCCTCATGCGCGGCCTCAACGTGAGCACCGGCAGCAGCGCCTCGC
This sequence comes from Prevotellaceae bacterium, assembly GCA_031255195.1. Taxonomy (GTDB): domain Bacteria; phylum Bacteroidota; class Bacteroidia; order Bacteroidales; family UBA932; genus JAITMY01. The sequence goes on from JAIRSZ010000117.1 coordinate 13,956, forward strand.
TTTCCTCCGAGCTGTCGCTACAGCTATCGGGGAAGCTCACCAACGAGGTGAGCATGGTGGCCGTTGTTTCCGACAGGAGCTTGCCTGTCACTCCCGAAGGTAACACGGCATCGCTACAGGAGTTCGACAAGGTTTTTGTGCGCGTTTTTACGGACAACACCAGCCTCTCTGCCGGCGACGTGGATGTGAGCGAGGGGCAGGATTTTTTCGGGAGGTACAACCGCAAGGCGCTGGGGACAGAATTTTCTACGCTGCGGCAAAAATCGGGCGTTGCCTACCGCGCAAGCGCCTCGGTGGGAGTTGGCAAGGGAAAGTTTGCCCGCAAGCACCTGAGCATTATCGAGGGTAATCAAGGTCCCTACCTGCTTTCGGGGGCAGAGGGCGAGCGCAACATCGTAGTACTTTCGGGCAGCGAGCGCGTGTATGCCGACGGTCGTCTGCTGGAGCGCGGCAGCGACGCCGACTATACTATCAGCTACGCCACCGCCGAAATTACCTTTATGCCGCGCTACCTTGCCACGCGTAACTCCCGCATCATTGTTGAGTTTGAGTACAGCGAGCGCAGCTACGCCCGCTACGTTGCCAACCTCAAAAACAGCGTCCGCCTGCAAAAGGGCAGCGCCTACCTCAACCTTTTCTACGAGGGCGACGCCAAAAGCCAGCCCATAGATGAAACCCTTACCGAGGCGGAGATACAGCAAATGGCAAACGCCGGAGCGCAACCCTGGCGCGCCGTTGCCCCCTCGGTGGACAGCGTGGCCTACAGCAGCAACGAAATTCTGTACCGTAAAAAGGACACCGTAGCCAACGGCGTTACCCACAGCATCTACGAGTACTCCACCAACCCCGGCGAGGCATTTTTCCGGTTGCGGTTTTCGGAGGTGGAGGATGGCAGCGGCAGCTACGCCCTTGTCCGTTCTGCCGCCAACGGGCGCGTGTACGCATGGGTGGGCAGGGGCAACGGGCGCTACGAGCCAGTGCAGGCGTTGACCACGCCCAAGCGAAAGTTCCTGCTTGCCGGAGGCGGCACGCTTGGCGCAGATTCGCTTGGCTGCGTGACGCTCGACGCTGCGCTGTCCGGCAGCAACGCCAACCTCTTTGCCGCCTCCCCCGATGCCGAGAGAACAGGAGTGGCCGTAAACTTAAAGGGCGACAAAACGTGGAGCATTGACGCTCAAAACCGCATTGTGGCTACCGCTGCGGCGCTGCTGTTCGACAAAAATTTTGAAACTCCTGAACGCTTTGTCAGCGCCGAGTTCGAGCGCGACTGGAACATTGAGGGCGAGCTGACGGGTAGAAGCTTCCAGCAGTACTCAGGACTTTTGGGTTACCGATACGCGGATAAGCTTAGCGTCAACACCTCGATGTCGGTTATCAGCGCAGGCGAGACCAACGCTGCGCTCAGCCCGCTCGACACCTCTTTTTCGGCAATGCAGGGAAGGATGTTGTCTGCCGACTTCCGGCTGCGGCAACATCGCTTTTCAGGCTTTGCCGCTGCCAACATTCTGCGCACGTCGCAGAGTATCCGCAGCACGCAGCTGGTGCGGGCAAAAGCAGAGGCGGCGCAATCCTTTTGGCTGCTCACGGCCGGCACGCGCGGCGAGTTTGAGCACAACAGCGTTACCGCCGGTCAAACGCTACAGCCCGACAGCAGAGCGTTTCACGCAGAGGAGATTTTTTTGCGAAGCGACAGCGGGCGGCACGCAGCGGCAATTTTTGCCCGCATCCGTACAGATTTTACCCCGCAGCACAACGAGCTGCGCGCCTACACGCAGGCGCAGGAGGCCGGGTTAACCGGATCGCTGAACGGAGAAGCCATGCGCAACAAGCTCACGGCTTCCTATCGTCACGTTCGCTACATCGACAGCGCCGCTACCGAAAATATGCTAACTGGGAGAGAGGAGCTGTCGGGAACTTTTGTAAAAGGTTTCATCAACACCTCGGCGCTATACGAGCTGGGGACAGGCATGGATCCCAAGCAGGATTTTATTTACGTGGAGGTGGGCACGGGGCAGGGTATATATGCGTGGCGCGACTACAACGGCAACGGGGTGAAAGAGCTCAACGAGTTTGAAGTCGCCGCCTTTCGCGACGAGGCTTCATATATTCGGGTGGCGCTGCCCTCGCGCGAGTACGTGCAGACCTACACCGGAAAATTCTCCTTTCAGCTCAGCCTGCTGCCCGCCATGCTATGGCAGCAGCGCGGCGGCGTACAGGGGTTTTTGTCGAGGCTGAGCAACACGTTTTCGTTCAGCAACGCGCACAAGAACCTGCGCGGCAACTTTGCCCGAAATGCCAACCCTTTTTACAGCGAGCCGCTTGACGACACCACTGTGGTCAACCAGAGCTACACGGCGCTCAACACGCTCTCCTACCTTTCGCCGGACGCGCGCACCAAAATTGAGTTCACGTGGCAAAGCAGCAAGTCGAAATACCTGCTCATCAATGGTTTTGAGTTTCGCCAGGGCAACTCTGCTGGTTTTTCCGCAAGGCAACGGCTGGCGGACATGCTGCTGCTGAATGCCGGTGCGCAGCGCGAATCCAAAACCTACGGTGCGCAGTACGCCCAGGCAGGCGCGGGCTACGACATTCTGCACCATTCGCTCAGCGCAGGCGGCGAGCTCACCCCGCTGATGCACCTGCGCGTAAACGCCAGCTACAAATTCTCCGTAAAGGAAAATCGCGCCGGAGCAGAGACCGCGCAGCTGCACGACGCACTGACAGAGCTCACCCTCAACTTTCCGAAAAAAGGCGTGGCCGCGTGCGGATTCGGCTTCGTTTCCACCTCGTTCAGCGGCGAGAGCAGCGGCACGGCTGGCTACGAAATGCTGCAAGGCTACGGCGTGGGCAGCAACTTCACGTGGAGTCTTTCCCTGCGGCGATCGCTCGGCAGGGGGCTTGAGCTGAACCTGCTCTACTCCGGCCGCAGGCTGCCCGCAGGCAAGACCGTCCACAACGGAAGCATGGAGGTGAGGCTGATGTTTTAGCCTGAGCTGATGGCAGTACGCCGCTGCTTACGCTACAATCCTTAGAACACGCAGGCGTAGCCGAGCATCGCGCTGAGGCCGTAGGTGGGGTAACCGCTGTAGATGTGGTAGCGGGAGGACATGATGTTGTTGAGCTGAACGAATATTGACGACCGGTTGAAAAAGCTGTACGAAGCGCCAAAGTTTAAATCTATTCCGCTGCCGCGCTTCACCTCATTGCCCGTAAAGTCGAGGGCGGTGTAGCTGCCGTACATGTTGAGCGAGGCGTAGAAGCTTAGCTTGTTCCAGAGGTTGTACGCTCCGCTCAGGCGCATGTCGAGCGCCGGACGGTTGTAGGGCTTTGCAAGCATATTCATGCTGTAGGAGTCGTAGCGCAGCGCGTAGTGGAATTCCAGCGCTCGCGTTGGCTGAAAGTGGAGGTTGCCGTTAAAGGTAAAGCGTCTTACGTCGTCGTAGGCTACGTTGAAGTAGCTGCCAAGCGCCGTCGAGTCGAGCGAGGCAACAAAAAACGGCATGTCGTTGACAAACGCATACTCCAGCCCCAGGCTGTAGGTGAACAGCGAGCCAAGTTTTCCCTTAACGCCCCCCTTGAACGAAATAGCGTTGCGCGAGCTGCGTATGTCCGGCGAGGTGTCGGGGGCGAGGTAGGGGTTGATGGTGGTGAGGCTTGCGTAGGTGTTGGCTTCGTGCCTGCCGCTTATCTCGACGTAGGGCAGGAATACGTTGTCAACCAAAAATGCCGTGAGGCTCACCGAGGGGTAGAAGTACGTTTTGAGCGACCCCGTCACGTTGTCAAAAACCAAGCTGAATTTTGCCGTTCCCTCCCACAGGTCTTTTCGGCTTTTGGCGTGAGGCTCAAAGGCAACAATGGCGCTGTTGCCTGCCGTAAGCTTGTCGTTGCGCAGGTACACGTCGGTGTTCACCGTTAGTCCGGCGGTGATGGCAGGGGTAAATACCTTGTCGGCGTAGAGGTTAAACTTCAGCGCGTCCTCCGTCTGAAGCGATTTGCTGCGGTAGTCGTAGAAGTTGAACTGCGCTCCGTAGCTCCACGTGCTATCGGGTACTCCTGCGCTCTTGAAGTCAACATTTGCGTAAGTATGATTGAAGTTTTGGCGGACTTTTTCCGTCGGCAGCGCCTTGTAGTCCGCCAAGCTGAACGAATCGACATTGTAGCCGTAGAAGCGCACGGCGTGCTGCCGGAAGCCTGCGTTGCCGGACAGCAGCGCGCGCCCAAAGCTGTACTGCGCCGAAACGCCCACCTCGTTGCGCATATCCATTGTGGGGACTTTTTCTCCCGCTTCATTTTTCACGTCGCCGTAGCTGCCGTGGTGGTTGGCGTAAACGTCCCACAAAAATTTTTTGCTTCGCTCGCTGCCCACGTAGGCATCCAGCAGCGTAGACAGCTTAAAGCCCAAGCCCATCCTAAGGTAGGCGCACACCTCGTCGCTCTGGTCGTACCGCTCGCGCTGCACCCGTGCCGCAGGAAGCGGGTTGAGCAGGTAGATGTCGGTCACGGGTTTTACCTGCCGCAGCGGGTAGGTAAACGTTACGCTTACCTTTGCTGTATCTTCTATGCGCGGTACGGGGGATATTTTGTAGGCGTCGAGAAGCATGGGGTCGTATGCCCGCTGCACCTCCACCGTTTTTGTCAGCGGCTCGTCCTGCGCGGCAAGGCTTGCCGGTAGAAGCGCGAGCGCCAACGCGGGTAGCAAAAATCTTTTCATGAGTTGTCTTATACCGTTACGCTTGTTTTGCATATTACTGTTTATAAATGTATTACAAGGAAATATCTACGGGGGGCGTCTGCTTTGCGCTTTCCTCCTTCTGCTTTTCGTCCATAACAATCTGCTGTAGCTTGCGTATGACTTCGGTTATAATACCGTCGTTGTCAACGCTGTAGCCATCCAGAATACTTTCAAAGGTAGCTTTAGCCTGAAACATATCGTCGCGCTTGACGTACACGTCGCCCAGAATGATAAAACTTTTGGCCATCCAGTATTGGTGTGGGACTCCGCTCTTTGAGAGGTTGAATACCTCCTGCTCGGCCTCGTCCAGCTTGTTGCTGTTGAAAAGCGCCTCTATCATCTTATACTTAGCCTCCGCGCCCTCGATAGTTTTCACGTCCTGCGCCACCAGCGCGTAGTCGTCCAACGCTTTATCCGGCTCTTCCAGCGACTCGTATGCCTTTGCCCTCTTAAAGTGCGCCTCGCGAACAATCTCCTGCGGCAGGTTATCAACCGAGAGCAGCGCGGCCGCGTCGGTCACAACGTCGTCGTGGGCGTTCATCAGGTAGTCGGCGCGAAGCTTCCCCAAACGTGACTCTACCAGGTTGGCCTTGCTGCCGGCTATGGGCTGCAAACGCCCGTAGTAGTCTGATGCCCGGGCGTTGTCGCCCATTTCAAACGCGCCTCTTGCTGCGCCAAGCAACGCCAGCTCGGTGTAGCTGTTTTTTGGGGTATTTATTACGAATTCAAAGTGCGGCAACGCCTCCTCCAGCTTGCCCTGCCGGTAGAAGCAATCGCCCATGTAGAAGTTAACGTCTATGGAGAATATGCCTCCCGAAAACTCTTGCAGGTATTTTTGGAACAAATCCGTAGCTTTTTCGCAGCTGCCGGTCATGTATGCCCGTTCAGCCACCACAAAGGTCATCGAGTCTTTAGCCGAGGGGTTGACGTTGACAAAATCTTTCAGGCCGGCAACGTACTTAAAGTAGCTGTCCACGTCGCCCAGCTCCACGTAAATATTTTTTATGCCCATGAGGGCGCTGCGGGCTTCCGCCGTTCCAGAGAAATCGTTAATCACCCGCTTGTAGTAGTCCAGCGCCTTCTGAGCCTCGCCCCTGTTGATGGAGATAAGCCCAAGCTCCACCAGCGTTTTTGCGTAGAAGAGGCTTTCGGGGTGCTTGCTCAGCAGCTGCAAGTACACGCTCACCGCCTGATCGTAGTGCTGCATCTGCACGTAGCAGCGTCCTTTTTCGTAGAGCGCGTAGTCGGCGTAGGGCGAAACGGGGGTGATGCCCGTCACCACATCCATCAGCTCTATTTTTTTGCTCTGGTTGCCGAGCAGCCCGTAGCAAAGCCCGCATTGCAGAGCTGCGTAGTCAACATCGGTGACGCCCAGCTTCACCACGTTCCGGTAGCTCGTCACAGCCGCCTCGTAGGAGCGTCGCATAAAGCTGCAATCGCCCACGCGGTTGTACACGTCGCACAGCATGGCGTTGGGCGTTCCGCCAAAGGCTAAGTACTTGCGAAACCAGCTTTCGGCTTCGGCATACCGACGCTGCTTGAACAGGCTGTAGCCCAAGTTGTAGTGCGCCAGCCGGTATTCCTCGCGCTGCATAATTCCTGCCGAGAGCACAACCTCGCGAAAGAGCTTTTGCGCAAGCGCAAAATCGTCCAGACGGTACGCCGTCTCAGCCTTCCAGTAGGTGGCCAACGCCGCAAAGGTGTCGTCGTTCGAGCTGTACTTGAGCGACAGGTCGAACATCTCCATTGCCTCGGCGTAGTCCTGGTTTTGGAGCAGCTCCACGGCGCGAAAGTAGGCCACCTTTTGCATGGCGGCAAGAGCGTCGGCATCGGGGCTGACAATGGCTTGCAGCGAAGTCAGGGCAGCCTTGTAGTTCTTGGAGTAAACGTAGGCTTGCATGAGGCACTTGTTGACCTCGTCGGAGCGGCGCGAGCCGGGGTAGGCCGCGAGATACGTGTTGAGCGCTTCAATAGCGTCGTTGAACGGGCCGCTGTTGAGCTCAAACATGAGCTTGGCGTAGCTGAACAGCGCATCCTCCTTAATTTCGGGGAAAAAGTCCATCTTTGAGGCCTGTAAGAAAGCTCTTCCGGCGTTCTGCTTATTGCCCTGTTGCAGGAAAGCGTCGGCAAGGTAGTAGTAGGCGCTCTGCGCGAGCGAATCGTCGCTCACCACCAGCTGCTCAAACGTGCCTGCGGCCTTGGGGTAGTTCTTGTTCTGGTAGTAAATGTAGCCCAGCAGGTATTTGTCAGACCGCGTCAGCTCGGGCGACGTCTCCGCAAATTTTTCGATGTAGGGCAACGCCTCGGCGTACTGCTTCCTGTGGTAGTAGGCTTCGCCAACAATGCGGGCAATCTCAGGAAGCCGCTTGCCCTTGACGTTCTCCATAAAGGCTGACCCCTCCGCTATCACCTTGTCGTAGCTCTTTTGGTAGTGGTAAATTTGTATGATGTAGTAGGGCGCGAGCTTGGAGAAGACCTCGTCGTCGCGCAGGCTTTCAAAGCCCTTTAACGCCACTACAAAGCGTTTTTGCTCGTAGGCAATGTGCGAGTAGTAGTAGGTGGCCGCCGGTGCGTACTTGCTGCTGCCGTCCTTCACCACCGCAAAGAGCGATGATGCCTCGTCGAGCCGGCCGCAAACGAACATGCTGTACGCTTTTTTGAAAGCATACTCCTGGTAGTCGTTGTCGGAAAGCGCGTTGATTTCAAAGGCGTCGAACACGGCGGCGGCCTTTTCGTAGCTGCCCTCGCGAAAGTAGTAGCGGGCAAGCAGGTATCGGGCGTCGTTTTGCCGTCCGCTCTCAGGGTATTTTTCGATGAATTTTTTGATGAGCATTTCGGCAGCAGGACTCCACTGCTCGTATGCGCACTCCAGAATGTAGTACTCGGCTGCCAGCCTGAGATGGTCGTCGTGCCGCGCTGCGACGTTTTTGGTGATAGCCCGCTCAAACTCGGCCTGCGCCAGCCCGTACAGCTTCTTCCGGTACAGCTCTACCGCCTTACGGTAGGTTTCGTCGGCTTCGCTCATGTTGCAGACCGTTTGCGCGGCAAGCGGAGCAAAAAGCGTGAGGGAGAGGGCAAAAATGCTTACCTTTACAACACGCAAAAATAGTGGGTGCATAGCAGTAAATTACACGTTTGTTTTTATGGCGCGTAAAGTTAACCGCTAATCCGCATTTCCCCAACTTCAACAGCACAAATTCTTGGTTAAAAATTCATAACCTTACCGGATTCACGGATAAATGCGTAATTTTGTGCTGTTAAAAATCAAAGTAGCTAAAAAGTAATCAATCTATCATAATGCCATTGCTCGACACCGCCATTGAGGTTACATCTGCCGACATTTTTCAGGGAGCGCACCTCATCCTCTCCGATGTTACGTTCAACGTTGGGCGTAGCGAGTTTATCTACCTCGTAGGGAAAGTGGGCAGCGGCAAGTCGAGCCTGATAAAAACGCTGAACGCCGAGCTGAGGCTAAAGCGCGGATCCGCCTGGGTTGCGGGGTACAAGCTGCACGACATCAAGGAGTCGCACATACCCTTCCTGCGCCGCAAGACGGGCGTTGTTTTTCAAGATTTCCAGCTGCTCACCGACCGCAACGTGTACGACAACCTGCACTTTGTGCTTCGGGCTACAGGCTGGACGGAAAAAAGCGAAATAAAAAAGCGTGCGCTGAGCGTCCTTGAGAAGGTTGGGCTGGCGCACAAAATCTACAAAATGCCGCACCAGCTCTCCGGCGGCGAGCAGCAGCGAGTTGTCATTGCGCGCGCCCTGCTCAACGACCCTGAGGTGATTCTTGCCGACGAGCCTACCGGAAACCTCGACCCGGAAACATCGGAGGACATCATGGGCGTGCTCAACGAAATCAGCGCCAACGGGCGTGCCGTCGTCATGGCTACGCACAACCACAACCTCCTGCACAAGTTTCCACGGCGCACCATAAAGTGCGAAAACGGGCGAATAAAGGAAGTGGCGTCCACCAGCGAAATTGACCTGTCAACGCTGGACTAACGTTGAGGGATTTTTTTTGAGCAACGCTCCCCCGCAGGCGAGCAGCATCATACGAAAAAAAACGAAGCGCACAACGCGGCAGCGTTCCCCCGCAACCTCAGCTGCCGCCAACGTTGGCGCAAACACTAAAGCAAAAAAAGCATGTCAGAAAAGAAAGAGCTTACATCCGAAATCAGGGCGGCAACCGGCGTTAACGTCAACCGCTGCTACCAGTGCGGCAAGTGCTCGGCAGGGTGTGCGCTGAACGAAAGCATGGACTACCCGCCCAGCGTGGTGATGCGTATGCTGCAAACCAACAGCGCCGAAAGCTTCGACAAAACGCTGCGCTCGCAGTCCATCTGGCTGTGCGCGTCGTGCCAGTGCTGCATAGCGCGCTGCCCCATGCAGATAGACATTCCACGGCTGATGGACTACCTGCGGGCGCGGGCGCTGGAGAAAAAAACGGTGAACAGAAATTCAAAAAAAATTGTCGCCTTCCACCGCGCCTTCCTCGACTCCGTGAAGTACACCGGACGGCTCTACGAGGTGGGCTTAGTTGTTGGATACAAAGCCCGAACGCTTAGCCTCCTGCAAGACCTGAGCGTTGCCCCGCGTATGCTCATGAAGGGCAAGCTGCCGCTGATTCCAGAGCGGGTGAAGGGAAGAAAGCTGGTGAAGAAATTTTTTCAACCATGAAAACAGGATTTTACCCGGGCTGCTCGCTCAACGGCACTTCGCCGGAGTACGCCCAATCAACGCTGGCGCTGAGCAAAGCCTTTGGCATAACGCCCGTCGAAATTAGCGACTGGAGCTGCTGCGGGGCAACGGCAGCCCACAACCTCAACCACGAGCTGGCGGTTGCGCTACCGGCTCGCGTGCTGGCGCTGGCCGAGCAGCAGGGCTTTTCCCAAATCCTTGTGCCCTGCGCCGCCTGCTACAACCGCCTGAGCGTAACGCAGCACGCGCTGAACGGCAGCGAGGAGCAGCGCAACGCTCTGGCCAAAACGCTGCAAATGCCCCTCTCCGGCAAGCTGCGCATACTGAACGTCATGCAATTTATTGAAGAGTTCATTGCCGAAAAAATTGCCGAAAAAATCGTAACGCCGTTTGCGCACAAGGTAGCCTGCTACTACGGATGCCTCCTGGTGCGCCCGCACAGCGTGCTACAGTTTGACCGCCCGGAAGACCCGCAGTCGATGGATGCGCTGATGGCAAAAATCGGCGCAACGCCCATCAGCTGGGGATACAAGACGGAGTGCTGCGGCGCGGGATTCTCCATATCGCGCACAGACGTGGTGGCTAAGCTGTCGGGTAAGATTGTGAAAGACGCCACAGAGCGCGGCGCAGAGGCCATCATCGTTGCGTGCCCCATGTGCCAGTCCAACCTCGACATGCGCCGACCGCACATTGACAGCTACCTCAAGATGAAAACCTCCATTCCCGTAATCTACATCACGCAGGCCATCGGGCTGGCTGTGGGGATAAGCCGCAAGGAGCTGGGGTTAGAGAAGCTGTTTGTTCCGGCAAAAAATTTCTGAAAAACGCAGGCGCGCAGATCCAAGTAGCAATGCTGCTTTGCGCACGCGCTCTTACTTCAGCCGCTCAAGCAGGCTGTCGATGTGCGTGGGGCGGTTCACATAATTCCAATATGTCCATTTCAGCTTTTATTCATAAATTTAGTGTTGATTTTCGACGAATTAATGCACGATATTTTGCTTATTATGAGCAAATTACAAATGCAGTTTTCTAATGGCGTCCATTAAAAAATATGGAATGGCAAATGTTTATTATCAACCCGTTATATTCTAATGAACATTTTGGAATAACTTTTTGAATCGAAAAAAATATTGACCTTTATATACGACACCATATCAAACTACTTTGAGTTCAAGGAGAGGATGCTTTAGGGAAAAAAGCTCCTGCCTGAGCGCCCTTAAAAGTTGCACACAAACGCGCCGGCTTCGTTCACGTTATGGCAGGCTATGCCCATTGCCAGAAAGTCGCTCGCCTGCCGCCGCGCAAGGTAGGT